>JBARDN010000048.1:0-4613 GCA_049795175.1 Binataceae bacterium (SeqCode)
GAGCGATGGTTTGTTGACGGCGTTTATGACTGACTATTCGACTGACTATATCGAATTGCGCGCGCGCAGCGCTTTCAGCTTCCTCGAAGGCGCTTCGACGCCCGAGGATCTCGCGACGTGCGCGGCCAAGCTGGGCTACCGCGCAATCGCGCTGGGCGATCGCGATGGACTCTACGGCGCGCCGCGATTTCATCAGGCGGCAAAGGACGCCCAGATCAAACCAATAGTCGGCGCTGAACTGACCCTCGATGACGGCTCGCGGCTCTACGTGCTGATTCCGGATCGCGAGCGCTACAAAAATCTCTGCCGGATGATCACCGCGTCGAAGCTGCGCGCTGCCAAGGGTGCGGGCCGAATCACGCTTGACGATCTGGAACGCCACGGACACGGGATGATCTGCCTTGGCGGCGGCACGATGAGCCCGCTCTCGCGAATGCTGATTCGTGGAGAAGACCCGCGTCCGCTCTGCGATCGGCTGGGAGGAATCTTCGGCGGGAAAAATCTTTATATCGACCTGCAGCGTCATCTCGACGCCGATGAAGAACGGCTTAACCGCAAGCTCGCCGCGCTCGCCGAGGCCGCGCATCTCCCGATCGTCGCGACCAACGACGTATGCCATGGCGGCGCCGATCGCCGCCTGCTCGACGTCCTCACCTGTATCCGGCTGAAGACCACGCTCGAAGAAGCGGGGCGCGCGCTATGGGTCAACAACCAGCGCCATCTGAAGCCGCCCGCGGAGATGGCGGCGCTGTTCCGCGATCTGCCTGATGCGGTCGCTGCCACCCGCACGATCGCAGAGCGATGCGCCTTCACGCTTTCCGACATGGGCTATCGTTTTCCCAGCTACCCGGTTCCATCGGGCGAAACCTCCGATAGCTACTTGCGGATTCTCACCTACAAAGGCGCGCGCGACCGCTGGGGCCCGAGCCTCGATGAGCGCACGCGCCGCCAGCTCGAACACGAGCTCGAGATGATCGAAAGGCTCAAGCTGGCCGGCTACTTCCTGATCGTCTGGGATATCGTGCAGTTCTGCCGCGACAACCAGATCATGGCGCAGGGGCGCGGCTCCGCGGCGAACAGCGCCGTATGCTACGCGCTCGGGATCACGGCGGTCGATGCGGTCAAGATGAAATTGTTGTTCGAGCGCTTTCTATCCGAAGAACGCGGCGAATGGCCGGATATCGATCTCGATCTGCCCAGCGGCGATCAGCGCGAAAAAGTCATCCAATACGTCTATCGCCGCTATGGCGAACACGGCGCCGCGATGACCGCGAACGTCATCACCTATCGCACCAAGAGCGCGGTGCGCGAGGTCAGCAAGGCGTTGGGATTTTCTCCCGAACAAGTCGATCGGCTGGCCAAGCTCAACCAGGTCTATGAGTTTCGCGACCATTACGATGATCTGGTCGCGCTGTTCAAACGCGGCGGCGTCGATGCGGAATCTCCGCGCATCAGGATGCTGCTCGAACTCGTGCGGCGGATTAAGAGCATCCCGCGCCATCTCGGACAGCATAGCGGCGGCATGGTGATCGCGGCGACGCCGCTGAATGAAATCGTGCCGCTGGAACCGGCCGCGATGCCGGGGCGGGTCGTAGTGCAATGGGACAAAGAGGACTGCGCCGACTTGGGAATCATCAAGATCGATCTGCTCGGGCTCGGGATGCTCGCGGTGCTCGAAGAGAGCATCCCGATGATCCGCGAGCACGAGGGCGTCGAGATCGACCTCGCGCATCTGCCGCCCGACGATCCCGGGGTCTATGCGATGCTGCGGCGGGCCGACACCGTCGGCGTGTTCCAGGTCGAGAGCCGCGCGCAGATGGCGACGCTGCCGCGAATGAAGCCGACCTGCTTTTACGATCTGGTAGTCGAAGTGGCGATCATTCGGCCCGGCCCGATCGTCGGCAAGATGATGAATCCGTATCTCGATCGCCGCAACGGACGCGCGCCGGTAATCTACGCGCATCCGTCGCTCGAGCCGATCCTGAAGCGCACGCTCGGCGTCCCGCTGTTCCAGGAGCAACTGCTGCGGATCGCGATGACGGTCGGCGGCTTCACCGGCGGCGAGGCCGAGGAGCTGCGCCGCGCGATGGGGTTCAAGCGCTCGGCCGAGAGGATGGAGAAAATCGAGGCGCGGCTGCGCAGCGGAATGGCGCGCAACGGAATCACAGGCAAGCTTGCCGATGAAATCGCGCTATCGATTTCGTCATTCGCGCTCTATGGCTTTCCGGAATCGCACGCTGCGAGCTTCGCGCTGATCGCATATGCGTCGGCGTATCTGAAGTACTACCATCCGGCGGCATTCTTCGCCGCGCTGCTTAACTGCTGGCCGATGGGCTTTTATCATCCGTCGGTGCTGGTGAAGGACGCACAGCGCGGCGGTGTCATCGTCCTCCCGATCGACGCAACCTGTTCGGATTGGAACTGCATCATCGAGCGCGAGGCTCTAGAGTCGCGCGAAGTGCGTACCGAACAACCCTCTCCCTCTCGGGAAGTGCCACTGGCACGCGGGAGACGCGCGCAGCGCGTGGGTGAGGGCGAGTGGCCGATAGCTCGGGGGCATAGTTCCCCTTCCCGTGCGGGAGGGGGTCAGGGGTTAGGTCGATCTGATCCCACTGTTGCGTCGAACCGTCCAGAGCGACCTCTCCCGGCGGGCGACGCCCGCCACCCTCCCCGCATCGGGGAGGGAATAAGAGAAGACACTAACCAGAATTTTAATCGCGCTTCGCTGCGCTCCGCGCAGGAAAGACCCTCACCTGGCCGAGTGCCAGTGGCGCCTCCCTTACAGGGAGAGGAATTAAAACAAGGAGAGGGATCAAACCTCTGCTTGCGGATGGGGTTGCGCTATGTGACTGGTCTGCGCGAGGAGACCGGACGGCGCGCCGAGCGCGAACGGGCGCGGCGTCCGTTCGATTCGATTGCCGATTTCACCGCGCGCGTCGGTCCCAATCGCCGCGAGCTCGACGCGCTCGCATACGCGGGCGCGTTCGCCGCCTTCGGCCTCACGCGGCGTGACGCGCTATGGAACGCCGCCGCGGTCGAGCGCGATCCGTCAAGCCTGCTCACCCGAGCCCGGCCCAGGGCGGTCAAAGCGCCGCTTCCGGAAATGATGCCGATCGAGCAGACCCTTGCCGACTATGCCGCGACCGGCCTCACGACCGGGCCGCATCCGATGAAATATCTGCGCGAGGGCCTGGATGCGCGATGCGTTGTGAGCGCGGCCAAGCTGCAGGATTTGCGGCACGGCTCGATTGTAAAGACGGCAGGTGTCGTGATCGTGCGCCAGCGTCCCGGCACCGCGAAGGGATTTCTGTTCATCACCTTGGAGGACGAAACCGGCATCTCCAACTTGATCGTCACGCCCAATCTGTTTCAGGCCAATCGCCTGCTGCTCATCAGCGCCAAAATTCTGCAGGCTGAAGGTGTCTTGCAGAGAGTTGACGGCGTCACCGCGATTCGCGCGCACAAATTCGCCGAGATAAAACTCCCCGGCGCAACGCCGCCCTCGCACGATTTCCACTGAACGACGTTTCACATATCCCGCGCCACGGGGTTTAATCGATCACAGCCGCAAATCAAGGCGACGCGCGCGCATCCTCAAGGAGAAATTCATGAATCGCACCGAACAAACCGCCAAAGCCGAAGCCTTCCGCGCGATGCACGATCGCTCGCGCATCCTCGTGCTGCCCAACGCGTGGGACGCGGCCAGCGCGCTTATCTTCGAGGAGGCGGGCTTCAAGGCGATCGCCACCACCAGCTCCGGCGTTGCCAACGCGCTCGGCTATCCCGACGGCCAGATCATTCCGCGCAGCGAGATGCTCTTCATGATCGGTGTAGTCACACGCAGCGTGCGGGTTCCGGTCACCGCGGATATCGAGGCCGGCTATGCCGCCGACCTCGCGACGCTCGCGGAAACGATCGAGCTGGTGATCGACGCCGGCGCGATCGGGATCAACCTGGAAGATTCGATGATCAATCGCGGCGCGCCGATCATCGAGCTTGAGACCGCGGTTGCGCGGGTTCGTGCTGCGCGCGAGGCCGCGCAGGCCGCCGGTGTGCCGATCGTGATCAACGCGCGCACCGACGTGTATCTGCACGGAATTGGTGCGCGTGAGGCACGCTTCGAGGACGCCATCCGCCGCGCCAACGCCTATCGCGCGGCGGGCGCGGATTCCTTGTTCGTGCCGGGCGTCCGCGACGCCGCGGTTATCGGCAAACTTGCTGCCGCGCTCTCAGGTCCGATGAATATTCTCGCCGGGCCCGGCTCGCCGTCAGTTTCCGAGCTGGAAAAACTCGGCGTTGCGCGCGTGAGCGTCGGCGGCGGCCCGGCTCGCGCCGCGATTACGACTACGCGCAAGGTCGCCAAAGAACTCCTCGAGCATGGAACCTACAATTCGTTTGTCGACGGCGTGATCTCGCATCCCGAGGCCAACGCGCTGATGACGCGCAATCGCCCTACTCCGGCATGAACGCCGGGCTGCCGGTCTTTGCGGTCTGGCCGCCGTCGGCGACTACCGCTGCTCCGGTCACGAACGACGCCAGATCCGACGCAAGGAAGAGCACCACGTTTGCCATCTCCTCGGGTCTGCCGAGCCGACCCATCGGAATTGCCTCAC
>JBARDN010000049.1:0-1538 GCA_049795175.1 Binataceae bacterium (SeqCode)
GGCCCGTCGGCCGACGCGAAGCGTCACTTCTTGTGCGCGAAAGGATCGCAGAGCAGCAGCGCCCTCATCCACGCGTCACGCCGATTGGTAAAAAGAAGCAATCGCCGCGCCGCGTCGCCCTCTCACGACGGGACAGAGTGTATGCATTGCGGCGTGTCGCAAGAGGCGCCGGGACGCGGCCCTGCTGATCGGGACCTGCGTATCGCCGACGTACGTTTTCATACCAGGGCGATGCCGCCGTCGATTACCAGCGTGGTCCCGGTGACATAGCCGTTCTTCATCAGGAATATGGCGGCGTCGGCTACTTCTTCGGCGCGGCCGATTCGGCGGGCCGGGATTCGGCGGGTGTAGCTCTCGACTATCTGGTCTTTGCGCTCGCCCATGAATGAGTCGAGCAGCGGAGTGTCGATCAGGCCGGGGCGGATCGCGTTTACGCGGATTGGCGCCAAGTCCACCGCGAGCGATCGCGCGAGGCCCTCGACCGCGGCGCAGGAGGCCGACCCGATCGCGGCACCCGCGATCGGACGGACCGTCGCCGTGCCCGACATCAGCGTGATCGAGCCGCCGTCGGTCATCCGCTTGCCGCCGTATTTGGCGGCGTACACCGCACCCCAAAAACGCACGTCGAGCGCGGGGCGCATCGCGGCAACGTCCACGGTGAGAGCGGCATCCGGGGTTACTCCGCCGGCGTTGGCGAAGATGTGATCGACGCGGTCGATCCCATCGAACATCGCTCGCGTACCGGCCTCATCGGCGGCGTCGAGCACAACGCCGCGCGCGTCTTCGCCGAGCTCGCGCACGGCAGCTTCGAGCCGCTCGCGCGAGCGCCCGGTGATAATCACTACGGCGCGCTCGGCGTGCGCGGCCTTGGCTGTCGCCAGCCCGATTCCGGAGCTGCCGCCCAGGATTACGACGGTTCTGCCGTTCAGGTTGACTGACATGATGATGAACCGCCTAGCGCGGGCCCATCCGCAGCGCGCCGTCGAGCCGAATCGTCTCGCCATTGAGCATCGCGTTCTCAACTATATGGCGCGCGAGCGCGGCGTACTCGCGCGGCTGCCCGAGGCGCTGCGGAAACGGAATCTGCGCGGCAAGCGCCTTGCGCGCCACATCCGGCAGTCCCGCGAGCATCGGAGTTTCGAAGGTGCCCGGGGCGATCGTGCAGACGCGGATTCCGAGCGAAGAAAGATCGCGCGCGATTGGCAGCGTCATCCCAACCACGCCGCCCTTGGACGCGGAATAGGCGGCCTGCCCTATCTGTCCGTCGAAGGCTGCCACCGACGCCGTGTTGACGATCACGCCGCGCTCACCGTCGGCGTTGGGCTGATTTTTCGCCATCGCGGCCGCGGCGAGCCGGATCACATTGAAGGTGCCGACGAGGTTGACCTGGATCACCTTGTTGAACAGATCGAGCGAATGCGGTCCTTCCTTAGTCAGCGTGCGCATCGCGCGGCCGATTCCGGCGCAGTTGATCGCGATATGAATCGCGCCGAACTTGGCGAGTGCCTTCGCGACCGCGTCGGCGACTTCTTTGTCGG
>JBARDN010000050.1:0-2869 GCA_049795175.1 Binataceae bacterium (SeqCode)
GCTTGCGGGATGCGCCGTCGCGTCGGCGCCGATCGCGCATACGCCGCAAGTGGTCGCAACCCCGATGGAAGGGCAGTTGACGATCAGTGTTCAGGCGGCGCCTTCTGTCGGCGAGGTGCAACCGGTCTTTGTGTCAGTCGCCAATGGAACAGACGATCCGCGCGCAGTGGTTCCGAGCCAGGTCTTCGCGCTCAATTCCGCCGGCGAACGGATCGCGCCGCTACCTCCGGGCGAGGCTGCGCGCCAAGCCGGGGGCGCAAAGGAACTCGGCGGAGCGCTCGGCAGCGCTGCGATCAGCGGCGCAGCAGGTGGCGCGGTCGGCGCAGGCTTGGGAGCGCTCGCGGGCTCAGGCTTCGGCGCAGTAGGACCAGGAGCTCTCGTCGGCACCGCGATCGGAGCGGGCACCGGGATGTACCGCGGCGCAGAGCGCGGCCAGAGCAAAGCCGATCAGCAAGCGAGTCAGCAGCTCGACGCGGTCGCGCTGCGGCCGCAGGACGTCAATCACAACTTCACCGTGAGCGGCTACGTATTCTTTCCCAAGGGCACGTACGAGCAAGTCGAAATGCTGCTGGTGGACAAAGAAACCGGCGACACGCAGACGATCACGGAGCCGTGGCATTGATCATGACGTGCCACGCCATCTGCCATGACTTACCTTTCATATGGGCTTCGCTTTGCCTCTCGGCGTGTGGCGGGCAACTACCAGTTTCGTCCGGCCTACTCGCCGGAGGTTTATAGCGTTCTCGAAAGCTTGATCGCACCGCAGTGCAGAACCGTCCTCTTCGCCGTGCAAACGCGAATCGAATGGGGCCGCGTCCGAGCCTGATCGGCACCACGGAAACCGCCCAGGTCATCTCGCGAAAAATTTCACAACTCCCCGATCTAACTCGCAGCGGACGGGATGTGATCGTTCCCGCGGGCTCGCTCGATGCTGAACCGTCGATGCGCCCCCAACCTCACGTGCATCGGGGCTCGCATGCTGAATGGAGTTGCTCACAGGACGATTTGCCGCGCGCTCCGAGAGAAGGCTGAGAATTGTTTCACTCACGCGAGGTTGCCGGATCGCCGTTGCGATTCGAGCCGCGCGGATGGCTTGCCGGTATTTAGCACCGTGCATATTATGGCATTCACTGTGCAAATAGATCCCATCGAGCGCACCCGAAAGTGAGAATCTGGCGGTCCGGCGGACGAGTCCTGCTTGGCGCGGCGGTCGCGCTGATCGTTCTTGCCGTGCTGGTATTTTTCCTGGCGCGGCTGCCGTCAGTGCAGGACGCGATTCTGCGGCGCGTGATCGACCGGAACCTCGCCGCGACCCGCAACGATTTGCTCGCGCCCGATGCGCTCCGGGTGGTTCTCTGCGGCACCGGCGATCCGCTTCCCGATCGCAATCGTGCGAACGCCTGCACCGCCATCTTCGCCGGCGGCAACTTCTACCTGGTGGACACCGGCCCGGGCTCGTGGAAAAACCTGACGTTGTGGCATATTCCCGCGGCGCGGCTCGCGGCGGTCCTGCTCACTCATTTTCACTCGGATCACATCGGCGATCTCGGCGAAACCAACCTGGAGACCTGGGCGAACGGACGGGAGCATCCGCTGCGCGTGTACGGTCCCCCCGGCGTCGATCAGGTGGTAGCAGGATTCGCGCAGGCATACGCGCTGGATGAGGGCTACCGGGTAGCGCATCATGGCGCCGCCCTGATGCCGCCGGAAAATTGGAAGATGGAGCCGCTCGCGGTCAAGATCGACACTCCTGCCGGCGTGTCGCCATGCGCAGGCGGATCGGCGATCGTGTTCGATGAGAACGGGCTTGAGGTGACGGCGTTCACCGTCAATCACGCGCCGGCCACGCCCGCATACGGTTATCGGTTCGATTTCAAAGGGCGCTCGGTCGTAGTCAGCGGCGATACCACCGTATGCGCCAACCTCGTCGCCGAGTCGAAGGGCGCCGATGTCCTGGTTCACGAGGCTCAGTCAGCGACGATGGTCAAAATGATTCAGGCGGCGGCGCATCGGGCAGGAAACGCGCGGGCAGAAAAGATCATGCACGACATCCAGTTGTACCACACCACTCCCGTCGAGGCCGCGACTGAGGCGAACGAGGCGGGAGTCCAGTTGCTGGTACTTAGCCATCTTGGCCCGCCGACACCGAATGCGATCGCGCGAATGGCCTTCATGCGTGGCGTCGCGGTCGTGCGGCCCCGCGGTGTCATCATGGGATTCGACGGGATGCTGCTGACGTTGCCGATCGGCTCGAAATCGATCATCACTTCATCAATCAAATAGCTCGCCGCCGAACCGGAGACCGAATCAGGATGGATCTGTCGATCAAGCGCATCATCATATTCACCAACGCGATGCCTGCGATGGCGCGGTTCTATCGCGACGTACTCGGGCTGAAGCAGAGATCAGATGAATCCGGCTGGAAAGTTTTCGACGCCGGTGCGTGCGACATTGCGCTGCACAATGGCACTTCGGCGGTTGGGCGCAGGCCGCCGAAACTAGTTTTCTTTTCCGCTGAGGTTGTAGGAACGCGCGATTCGCTTCTGAAACGCGGGGCGAAGCTCGGCAAAGTCAAATCGAAAGACGGTCTGGATCTTTGCGAGGGCACCGATCCCGACGGCAATCCGTTTCAGATCTCCAATCGAACCTGATTCGGAAGCGACCCGCTTCATCCGATGCTGACACTCGCGCCGATCATGCGCAGCCCAAGCCTCGCGGCGACGCGCTGCGAGGATCGATTTGACCGCGCGGTGCTATAGAACAGCGCGCGTCCGTCAAGCGAGGGCATCGACGACCAACTCGCCGTCACCGCGGCAGCAAATCCTCGAGCGCGAAAATTTGGAAACGCGTAGACGCCGATCTCCGCGCC
>JBARDN010000051.1:0-1610 GCA_049795175.1 Binataceae bacterium (SeqCode)
GGATCGGTCCCTGGCGAACGGTGACGGTGCCGATCACCATCAGGAGGTCGGCCTGGCGCGGAGTGAAGCGCGGGAGCAGCGCGCCGAAGCGATCGATATCGTAAGGAGAGGTTGACAGCGACATATATTCCATCGCGCAGCATGCGGTCGCGAAGGGATATGGAAAGATCGAGAATTTGCGCGCCCACCCGATCGCCTTGTCGAGCCGGGTCAGAACGGCAGCGTCGGCGAGCAGGATCTCGTCGCCTTTGCTTCTCTGGTCCGATGCCTTGATGTCCGCCATTTATCCCTCTTAAGTATTCTCGAGGCCTGCATTCAAAGCGTAGCAAGCGCGGCTCGGGCCGGTCAACAAAACCGTAAAAATTGCTAATGATAGAGCGCGCGTCGATGAAGCAATTCTTGCGGACGGGATCTGAAAATGGGCATAGAGGCACCTTTGAAACGGCGACCGCCGTCGATTTTCGGTGGCTTCGTTCCGGGGATTTTCAGTATCTCGAAATTGGAAACCTCTTGGGAATGCTGGAGATTGTCGCGAGCACATTGGCTTCATCCAGGATTTTTCGGGCATGGTTTTTCGGCCGCGATCCTCCGACACGCGATCCCCCGGCAAATGACGCGCACTGACAGCGTGCAGCATTTTTCGGATTTCGTGGTTCGCCGCTCTGTGCGAGCACGCAAAGACGGACGCGCCGCGACCCGCAATCGGGAACGCCAATCTCGCGATTTGCGGCTGGTGCTGACGCACGCCAATCGGGAGATTGGCGTTCCCGGGTGTCACTGACTGGCTTCACCCGGCCAGTGTTGCACGAAGCGGACGCGAGCATAAGGCTGAACAGTTCAGCCATGAACAAATCTGGCAAAAACCTGAACGAGTGTTAGGCTGGTGTCTGCAAACGGTGGAAGTGCGCAGCCTCTTCTGCCGCAAGGGTTTCACACACTTTTAGGGACGATGTCGAGGCTCGGTTGGAGACCCGAGCCGGCAAACACCCCGTGCACATTTTTCGGATTCCGCGCCTCGCCGCTCTGTGCGAGCATGCAATCGGGAACGCCAATCACCTGATTGGCGGCTGGTGCTTGCGCACGCCAATCGGGAGATTGGCGTTCCCGGGGGCCACTGACTGGCGCATGCCTCAATGCAGGCTCGGTGCAGACGCGTCACCGTCAAATCTTCAAGACGGCGGCGCCTTTTATTTGGTCGTGCTTGAGCATCGTCAGGGCGCGAGTTGCGTCGGTCAGATCGAAGCGGACGGTGCTGGTGCGGAGCGGGATGGCGCCGGCGATTTTCAGAAACTCTTCGCCGTCGGCGCGGGTGTTCGCGGTGACGCTGCGGATTTCGCGCTCCTGGAACAGGAGATCGTAGTCGAGTGGAGGAATCTGGCTCAGATAGATTCCTGCGATCGCGAGGATGCCGCCGCGATCGAGCGCTGCGAGCGCTGGCGCGACGAGGTTTCCGGCGGGCGCGAAGAGGATCGCGGCGTCCAGCGGTGCGGGCGGGCGTTCGTCGGCGCCGCCGATCCATTCCGCACCGAGGGACTTGGCGAGATCGCGATGCACTCCGCCGCGCGACATCACGAACACGCGGCATCGCCAATGCCTCAGCACCTGGAGCG
>JBARDN010000052.1:0-8641 GCA_049795175.1 Binataceae bacterium (SeqCode)
GTCGCGATCACCACTCATCCTTGCGCTGCGCGCGAGGCTGCGGCGCGGCGGGCGCGGGCGATATCGCCTGACCAGATCCAGGCATGCTCGGTGCGGCTGACTCCGACCAGCACGCCCAGAAAAGAACTCGGATGAATGAACAACTCCGCGAGGCCCGCGTCGTCGCGGGCGTGCGCCGCGAAACGCGCGCCGCGCGACTCGAGGCGCGTGGCCAGCGCATCAGCATCGTCGGTCTCGACGAAGAACATATACAGCGAGTCGCCGCGCTTTTGATGGAAGCGCCCCATCGCGCTCGCCGGATTGATGATCTGTGAGATCTCGATCCGGTCCAGGCGCGCGGGCGCGTCGAACATCGTGAGCGTGCCGGTGTACCCAAACTCCTTGCTTTCGATCGGAACGAAGATCGCAGGATCGAGCCCGAACATCTGGGTGTAGCGCTCCGACGCCGCGCGCCAATCGCTCACCACGTTGGTGGTCTCATAGATCCACTTGATCGCGCCGATCGGCGCGCGTTCGTGATGCGTACTGAGAACCACTTGCATCCCGAAGCCCGATGCAGCCGGATCGATATGGAGCTGCCCCGCGTCGCGAGTAGATCTGATTCCCTCGGCTTGCAGGTGACGCTCCGCGGCGTCGAGATCCGCGACGGAAAACCCGACGCCGAAAAGTCCGCTGGTCCATCGATCGACGAAGTCCTTGACCGGTCCCGCGCCAGCCGGCGCGAGCAGCTCGATCAGGCTCGAGCCCGCCTGCATCGTCGCGCGCCGCGCCGAGAGCGGCCCGGCCGAATCACGCCGCACCAACTCGGCGCCGAGAGTATCGGCAACGACCTTTTCCGCCGCATCAAGATTCGCAACCGCAATCTGCACCCGATCGACTCGTTTGAGCATCCTGGTTCTCTCTCCTTGTCTCTTTCTATACCCTCTCCTTGTCCAAGGAGAGGGCGAAGGGAGAGGTTTCTTCCAGCGCAATGAGTATAGCCTCGATTACGCCCTCGATAGCTGTAAGCACCTCGGTGTCCCAGAATCGAATTACGCGATAACCGCGCTCGCTAATAAGCGTCGTGCGCCAGGCATCATATGAAGCACGTTCGAAGTGCTGACTTCCATCCAGTTCAATCACGAATCGCGATTCATGACAGCAGAAGTCAGCGATGAAAATGCCAATCGGAAACTGACGCCGAAAATGGAATCCGTTCAGAATACCCTCTCCCTGGTCAGGGAGAGGATATTCTGTACAGTCTGTACAGTTCGTATTGCTGCACTACTGGAGCGGAGGGTCGTCGCTGGGAGGGGCTATTACTGGCGAGCCGTGATGCAGGATCATGAACCACTTGGTGCCTGAACGTTCGAAGACATTGGTCGCGAGCACTTGCGAGCGCGACACGCCGTCGTAGCCGCGCTGGGTCAGCTCTTCTTCGACCACGATCACCGCAAGATCGCCGCTGATCATCACGTCGAGCTCGCCGAGCTGGAATTTCATGTCGAACGCGCTGTCGAAGATTCGCTCCCAGCTCGCCATGATCGGACCCCATCCCGAAAGCTTGCGCCATCCCGGATGGATACACACGATCCGCTGGTCGCGCAGCCATAGCGCTTCCATCTGCTCGGCATCAAGACTCTCGAACGCGTCATAGAAGGCGCGGTTCGCGGCGAGCACGGCGTCGTGATCGGACATGACGATTGCCAAAGTTGATCCTTCACTTCGAGTTTATCCGCAGCGGATTAAACCAGCAAACGGCGGGCGTCGCTCGCAAGATAAATCCATGGCCGGAAAAGTGAGAGAGCCAAAATAGCGGTGCTCGCGAACCAGACCTGCGCTGCTTCCGGCCGCGCATCGCCACGACGCTAGCCTTGCACGTCCCAATCAAGAACCCGAAGTCCGTCCTCATCGGTAAAACTACCCGCCGCAATCATGATGAGATCGACCAGCGCTCCGATTACAAAAAGGCCGCCGGTCAGTAGCCACAGAATGCCGGTGCCGGTTTTGCCGACGTAAAAACGGTGGATTCCAAGATAGCCCAGAAAGACGCAGAGCAGCAAAGTAATCAGCCGCGACCGATCTGAAACATCTTCGCGCGCCCAGGAAGCGAGCGGCGCAGGTGCGCCACATTGCGGACATGCGCGGGCGCTTTCGTGAACGATGTGGCCGCACGCTGTGCAGTGAAGCATGGATTCCTCTGTGGCAACCGGTGAGGTGCCACTACTAACCCGCTGTCAGCGGATCTGTCAATGCAGGACGCGTGCGGCGCGCGGCAAGCGCGGCGCCACTGGCCTGATGCGCGGCAGCGTCGGCGCACAGGCGCGCGATTTTTACCGCTGCCGAACCGATACTCAGTCCGCCCGGATGGATATTCGATATCACGGTGCGGTCGGGTTCCAATGAACTGAGACGCGGACGCCAGATCACATATGCGCTCAGGCTCTGTGCGGTCGCGAGGCCCGGGCGCTCGCCGATAATCATGCAAACCAGATCGGGGCGCAGAATCTCGCCAACGTGATCCTCGACGCGCACACGCGCGTTGCGGATGAAGAATGTTCCGACGGCGCGGAAGTGCGCGCGGAGTTTTGTCTTGAGCGCGCGCACGAGCGCCGGCGCATGCGCCTGCACCGCGGCCGAAGAGAGTCCATCGCCGACCAGGATCACGAGCGAGGGTTTCGCGCGCTCCGCCGCCGAGACTCGCACGCGGCGCGCGTAACGCTGCGCCAGCCGTTCGGCGTCGTCGTCCGCGAGCATCCGCCCAAGCTCAGGCCGGAGCAGATATATCTCGCGATCCGGCGCGCGAGTCTTGAGCTCGGGCATCGCGTTGCGCGTGGGCCAATCGCGCGGTACTTCGATTCGCACCGCGTCGACCGCGCGCGCATGATCGGCGCGCAACGCGAGCATCGCGGCCGTCGTGTAGCGAGTACCCGCGCGGCCGACGCCAAGGCGTGCGGGAGTTGCCCGGCGCATCGCAGCGAAATCATCGGCGGAGATTTTGCGGCCGCGGTCCTTGCGCGCCACGTTACGACGCCCGCCGCTTCGCCGTAACCAGCGCCGGATCTCCGGCACTCTTGGTCAGGCGGCCGCCGAACAGGATTCCGCGCTGCTCACACCACTTTTCGAATTCCGGCGCCGGCCTGAGATTCAGCACGTGGCGCAACGCCGCGGCGTCGTGATAGCTCGTGCTCTGATACGAGAGCATCACGTCGTCACCCATCGGCAGCGCCATGAAGTAGTTGCATCCCGCGGCGGCGAGCAGCACCGCAAGGCTTTCGCAATCGTTCTGATCGGCGCGCGCATGATTAGTGTAGCAGGCGTCGGCACCGTGCGGCACACCGAGCAGCTTGCCCATCAGATGATCCTCGAGCCCGGCGCGAGCGATCTGTTTGGCGTCATACAGGTACTCGGGCCCGATAAATCCGACCACGGTGTTGACCAGCAACGGAGCGTAGCGCCGTGCGAGCCCGTAGCATCGCGCTTCGAGCGTGACCTGATCCGCGTTCTCGTGCGCGCCGGCGGAAAGCTCGGAACCCTGCCCGGTTTCGAAGTAGGTCAGGTTGGGAGCATCGAGCGCGCCGCGCTCACGCACCGCGGCGGCGCCGTCGTCGAGCATCTTGAGCGTGATTCCAAAACCCGCGTTGGCTTTTTCGGTGCCCGCGAGGCTCTGGAAAAGAATATCGAGCGGCGCGCCGGCTTCGAGTGCGCGAATCTGCGTCGTGATATGGCCGAGCACGCAGTTCTGCGTCGGGACGCCGGTGCGCGAGATTATATCGGCAGTGAGATCGAGCAGGCGGCGGATATTGTCGGGCTCATCGATGCACGGGTTGATTCCGATGAGCGCGTCGCCGCATCCGTAGGACAGCCCCTCGTAGATCGCGCCCGCGATTCCGCTAACATCGTCGCGCGGATGATTCGGCTGAAGCCGCGTCGAAAGCCGCCCGCGCATCCCAAGCGTAGTGCGCGCGCGAGTGACGACGCGGACCTTGGCGGCAATCGTGATGCAATCGAGATTCGAGGACAGCTTCGCGACCGCGGCGGCGACCTCGCCGGTGAAGCCGCATCCGGCGCGCGCGATATCTTCGCCGGTGGTGGCGTCGTCGAGCAGCCATTCGCGCAGCTCGCCGATCGTGAGATTTTTGTGGCGCGCGAACTCGGCGCGCTCGAGACCGTCGTCGATAACCCGTGTCACCTCGTCGCGCTCATACGGCACCACCGGATTGTTGCGCAGGTCATTCAGCGTCAGATCGGCTAGGACGATCTTGGCCGCGACGCGCTCGCGTTCCGACCGCGCCGATAGGCCCGCCAGATCATCGCCGGAGCGCGCCTCGTTGGCGCGGGCCAGAACCTCACGCACCGAATCGAATCGGTAAGTGGTCCCGAAAAGGCGCGTCGAGAGTTTCATCGGGATCTATCTCTAAGATCCGATCGCATCGTACGGCCAACTAGAAGTGGAAAACGCGGCACGAGGATATCAGCCCGTCCGCGTCCCATTCGATCAGCTCCAGCACGTGCCTGGGATTCGCGGGGGCAAGGTTGGAATGGCGGCGATACTCGACGGCGGCGCGTCCATCCGCTTCGGTCACGGTCACAAGCTCGAAGCGCAACTCGGTGAAACGCTCGAGACCGCGTACGGCGTAGGCGCGAATCTCGTCGCGCCCGATCAGAACCGTGCGTCCAAGTTCCGGCCACAGCGACGCGATCATCGAGCTCGAATGGCGACCCGACGGCGAGTACATCGCGGCGACGCGCGCCGCATCGCGCGACTCCCACGCGGTTTTCCATTCGATCACGCCGGCGCTCGGAGATTTCTCTGGCATCGGGACCTCGGTAGCGGAAGGTTCTTGCGGACAGCTCACCCGCAAACTATCGCGGCTAATGGCGCGAGGGAACGATCGGCAGCGTCAGATGCGAGGCGAAGCCGCGGTCGTGCATGACCGTCTGCATCGCGGGGCGCACCTCGGCGTCGGCGAACAGATCGTGGCCGGTGTTCGGGTTCGGATCGAAGCGCGGATAGTTCGACGAGCTGACTTCCAGCCTTATCCGATGCCCCGCCTTGAACACGTTGGCCGTGCTCCACATATCGATCTTGAACTCGGCGATTTTCCCCGGCGTGAGCAACTTCGTCTGCGACTGCGATTCGCGGTAGCGCGCGCGAATAATTCCGTCAGTCAGATTCTTCGCCAGCCCGCACGGCCCAAGGTCAACCAGCTTCGCGGTGAAGTCGGTGTCCGGCGCCGACGACGACGCGTCGAGGGTCAACGTGATCGGCCCGATCACTTCCAAATCTTCGGCGAGCAGCTCGGTCGAATAAACCAGCACGTCGGAGCGCGTCTCGACCGCGGCCTGGTCGAACGCGCCGCCCGACAGCGCGGCCGGATAGCAGCACAACCCGCCGCCCGCGGTCGGCGCGGGATCGAGAGGATTGTAGAGGAACGAATCGGGCGGCTCGCTTCCCGGCGCGTCGGTCGAAAGCGCTCCGTCGCCCGCGGCGGAGTTCGCGCGTCCGCGGCTGTGCAGGAAGTAGCGGCGCATCTCGGTGCCGGGAATCGGCCATTCGCGTTCGTCGCGCCACTGATTTATTCCCATCACGAACAGGCGCGCGTTCGACGGTTGCGAAACACTCTTGTCCTTTAGATTGCGCTTCAGATGCTGATCGAAGAAGCGCAGATGCTGTCCGTCGATATCGGCGGAGACCGCTCCCGTCTGGTAGCCGAAATCTACCGCACCAACCAGATTCGCGAACGGCACCGCATGGTTCCACGGCCCGATCATGAGCCGCTGTCCCGCGCGCGCCGCATCGGTCGCGCCGCGCGAGCGCATCCCAAGGTAATTGCGAATCGTTCCGCCCTGAAAGATGTCGTACCATCCGCCGATATTCAGCGCGGGAACATTTATCTTCGCGTGATTCTCCTCGATCGATAAAGCGCGCCAGTAGTCGTCATAACCCGGATGCGCCAGCCAGTCGAAAAAGTACGGCGCTCCGGCGCGGAACAGCGGGAACTCGGCGAGCGGGCGATGCTTCATCGCCTCGAGCATCGTGTCGATCGAGCCGACGGTGCGGATAAGCTCGGCGGTCGCCGCCGGATTGTTTGCGCGCTCGCGCAACAGCCGCGCCGGTGCGAGCGCGCCCATCGTCCACGACACGTTGAAGAACAGCGCGAATGCGCCGCCTTGATAGGTCCATCCGTCGTGATAGTCGCTCGCGGTGATCGACGGGACCATCGCCTTGAGGGAAGGCGGCGCCTGGGTGGCGGCGAGCCACTGGGTTGCGCCCATGTAGGACGCGCCGTAGGTCCCGACTTTTCCGTCGGACCATGGCTGGCGCGCGGCCCATTCGATCGTGTCGTAGCCGTCGCGCGCTTCGTCGGTGAAGCAATTGAAGACGCCGTCGGAAGCGAAGCGGCCGCGGCAATCCTGCACGAGCACATTGTAACCGGCCTCGGCGGCGCGAAACGCGTCGAGCGACATCGCGTACACCATCGGCATCGCCTTGTTGTACGGCGTGCGGTTGAGCAGCACGGGGAGCCTTTCAGGCGTGTCGGCGCGGTAGAGATCCGCGTGCAGGACAGTGCCGTCGCGCATCGGCACAGCGATATTTTTCTCGACGATTATTCGGGGCATCGATCATCACCTCACGATCGCGCTTGTAACGCGGCGCGCGCCGCGCGGGCAAGCATCGCGACGGTAGTTTTCGCCATCGCGAAATCCGCATATTCTGCGCAGCATGAGATCGATCACTCTCGCGCGGGCGGCGGCACTCGCACTCGCACTGTGCTTCGCCGTCGCGACCGCGGCGCTCGGCGCCGATACGGGACTGTTGAAGCTCGACGTGATGGGCGACAAAGGGGCGGGAGCGGTCAACGCCGCGCAGGTGATCGCGCCGGGCGGCAAAACCGTCGCAGAGGTGCGTCCCGGCGCGTCGATCGCGCTTGCGCCCGGTTCCTACAACCTGGTGCTTCCGATCATCGGCGGCAGTATTACCAAGGACGACGTCAAGATCGAATCCGGCCGCACGCATACCGTGATGATCGCCAACGTCGCCGTGATGGAAGTGGACGCGACCGACAAGCACGGCAAGGATCCCGGCCTTGGCGTGACGGTAACGGCGAGCGATCCGCCGCACGCAAAGGTAGCGAGTTTTTTGACTGGCGAGAAATATCTGTTCGCGCCGCAACTGGTTGACGTGCACGTCGATGCGCCCCCGCAGGGTTACGATTGGCATGCAGTGGCGCTGCGTCCCGCGGAGCGCGCGCGGTTGACGCTGGACCAGGTCGTGCCGGCGGAGCTTGACGTACAGACGACTTTGCAGAAGCTTCCGATCGACAGCGCGACTCGCGTGATCGTGATGCGCGCGGGCTCCCAGAGCCAGGTGGCGCAGAGCGCGCCGGGCGCGTCGCATCAGTTCAAGCTCGATCCGGGAGACTACGACGTTTACGTTGAGAACGGCTCGGGCAAGGGCCGTCCGACCGCGCTCGCGCCGGGGATTCACCTGGATTCAGGCGCCAAGGTGGAGAAGACAGTTCCGCTGGATTAAGTCCGCGCGTTCTGGACTGCCCCTCTCTCGGATCGAGGCTGTCGATCAACGCCGAGTTCTTGTCCGTCATCCTGAAGGGAGGTTGCCGCAGTGAAGGATCTACGCGAAGCGATTGGTGCCGACATTCAGGCTGGTTGCACTAATCGCTTCGCGGAGATCCTTCGCCTATGGCTCAGGATGACGGCCGGTGGAGTGCGCTGTATCCTCTCAACGCTCGGCGGGGTCAGGTTCCCTGGACTGGATGTATTCCTTCAGGCGCTGCTTCAGGCGAGTCTCGATTTGGCGCACGCGTTCGCGGCTGATTCCGAAGCGCGCGCCGATTTCCTGCAGCGTGTCGGGATTTTCCGTCAACAGACGCGCGCGGAAAATCTCGAGCTCCTTGTCGTGCAGCGTCGCCGCGAATTCCGCCACCCGCTCGTGCGCGAACTCGCGCCATTCGCCTTCGGCGGCGGCCTCTTCGGGATTGTTCTCGCGATCGGGTAGCACGTCGATAAGCCGCGTGTCGTCTTCGCCGGCCGAGGTCGGCTGGTCGAGCGAAACCTCGCTCTGCGCCATCCGCTCCTGCATCTCGCGTACTTCGCTTTCCTTCACGCCCATCCGCTGTGCGAGCTGCTTGGGCTGGGCCGCGAAGCCCTGCGCTTCGAGCCGTTCGGTTTCCTTGCGCAGGTTGAAGAACAGTTTGCGCTGCGCCTGGGTAGTGCCGATCTTCACCAGCCGCCAGTTGTTGATCAGATAGCGGTAGATATACGCGCGCACCCACCATACCGCGTACGAGGGAAACCGAATCCCACGATACGGATCGAAATTCTTTACCGCCTCCATCAGCCCGACGTTGCCCTCCTGGATCAAATCGAGGACGTTCTTCGAGGCGCGTGCGAATTCAAACGCGATCTTCACCACCAGACGAAGATTCGCGGTCACGAGCTGGTAGGCGTCCGCGGGATCATGGTCGCGCGCGTAGCGTTTGGCGATCACCGTTTCTTCTTCGCGGCTCAAAAGCGGGAACCGGCGGAGGTCGGCAAGGTAGCGGCCAAGCGGATCAATCGCGACCAGCGCGCCGCCATCGGGATCTTTCGAATTACTCTGCTCCGCTTCGTCGCCGCTATCGCTCGCCAGGTCGGGAGC
>JBARDN010000053.1:0-1731 GCA_049795175.1 Binataceae bacterium (SeqCode)
GGACGCGCACCGTGCACGGTTTTTTGCGCCGGATGTATATACAACGCCGCGCGATCCGGATGCTCGATATGCGCCGCGGGCGGCTTCATCTGATAGTGGACCGGGAGGTGATGCTCCTGGAACTGGCGCTCCGGATTATAAACTTTGTTGAACTTCCACAGCATCTTCACGAAGTTCGTCTGTCCCTGCAGCAGCAGCCGCCCCGCGATCGACGCGACATCCTTCAACACGCTGAACCCCAGATGCTTGCGATTGAGCACGCCCTGCGTCTTGACCAGCTCCTGATAGAATTTGAGCAGCGGGAGTTTCGTCGGCAGGACCGCATGCTGAATATCGTAGAGGCGATAGTCGAGCGTCGTGAGCTTGCGCGCCTCGGTGAGCCACAACTCAGTGCCGGGGTACGGCGTCGCAACGGTCAGATGCACGATCTCGGGGATGCTCATCGCCCATTCGCGGATGATCTCGAAACGGCGCTCGTCCCACGAGGGGTCGGCGATCAGATTGATCGCGACCGTCACGCCGATCTTGCGCGCGACTTCGAGCGCCTTGTTGTTGGTGTCCAGGGACGAGCGCTTGCGATGCGCCTTCAGCCCCTCTTCGTCGATCGCTTCGAGTCCCAGGAACATGTACTCGAGTCCGAGACGCCGCCAATACTCGAAGACCTCCTGGTTGCGGAGCAGTACGTCGGCGCGCGTCTCCAGGTAGTACTGCTTTTTGATTTTGCGCCGTTCGAGCTCGTGTCCAATCGCGTAGCCGTGTTCCGGATGGATGAAGGCGACGTCGTCCACGATAAACACGTTGGGTTCCTTGATCGACGCCATGTCCTCGGCGGCGGCTTCCGCGGTCGATTTCCGGTAGCTGCGTCCGTAGAAGGTCCATGCGCTGCAGAACGAACAATCCCACGGGCATCCCCGCGTGAACTCGATTGAGGCGCACGGGTCGAGCACACCGATGAAATACTTGTTGCGCCGGCGGCTCAGATCTCGCGCCGGAAAATACTTGTCCAGATCGTCAATCATGATCGGCGCAGGCCCAGTGCCGCGCTCCGTCAGCGCTCCCGGCACTTTCGCAACCGCGTCGGCGCCGCTCTCGATCGCTTCCATCAGGAGCTGTGCGCTGGTCTCGCCTTCGCCGCGCAACACGCAGTCGATCGAGCCCTCTGCATGCTCGAGAATCTCGGCCGCCACAAACGACCCGCTGTGGCCGCCCACGAAGATGAAACAGTTCGGATCGCGATGCTTGATCGCCTTGGCCAGATCGATCACCTCGGGCACGTTGGCCAGGTAGTTGAGCGAAAAGCCGATCGCGCGGGGACTAAAATCGTCGAACTCGCGGTAAAGATCGCGATGCTGAAAAACCTGGAGATCAACCATCCGGACATCATGGCCGGCCCCACGTACCGCCGCAGCCACCCGCTCCATCCCGAGCGGCTCCAAGCGCAGATAAATCTCGCTGTACATCAGCGGACTGGGATGGACGAATAGAACCCGCATACTCTCACCTAATCCTCGCGCGCTGGTTTCTGCGCGCGCGTGCAATGTTATTCGGTATATGATGCTAGTGAAATACCCGCCGAGCTCATGCGGGACTCGCGCTATAGTTTCAAATGCCGGTGAGATTCGGGTGCGCAAACGCAACTGGCCGCAACTGCTCCGCAACCTGACCCTGGCCGCGATAATCGTGGTCGCGATCGTGGACGGCGTGCTGCTGGCCGTCATTCGCGAGCGCTTC
>JBARDN010000054.1:0-8388 GCA_049795175.1 Binataceae bacterium (SeqCode)
CGCGAGGTCGCCGATTTTTTCCTTGCTCGAATCGAGCAGCTCAATTCGAAACTCGGCGCGTTTATCACGGTCACGCCCGAGCAGGCGATAGCCGACGCATCGAAGCTCGAGAAGACCGGCGGCGCCGAGGCGGCTGCGCTGCCGTTGTTCGGCGTCCCTTACTCGCTGAAGGATCTTACCTGGACCAAAGATATCCGCACCACGTTCGGATCGAAGAATTATGAGAACTGGCGCGCGCCCGCCGACGCCGAGCTTGCGACGCGGCTCAAAAACTCCGGCGGAATTCTGCTCGGCAAAACTTCGACGCCGGAATTTGGCGCGCGTCCGACCACCGAAGGCGGCCTATGTCCGCCCGCGCGCAATCCGTGGAACCTCGAGCACACGGCGGGCGGTTCGAGCGGCGGCGCCGGGGCGGCGGTTGCGTCCGGGATGAATCCGATCGCGCAGGGCAGCGACGGGGGAGGCTCGATTCGCATCCCGTCGGCCTGCTGCGGAATCGTCGGGATCAAGCCGTCACGCGGGCGAATCACTTCCGCTCCCGCGGCGGGCGAAGGCTGGGGCGGATTTTCCACCACCGGTCCGATGGCGCGCACGGTGCGCGACGCCGCGATGATGCTCGACGTGATGGCGGGGCATTCGCACGGCGATCCGTATGCCGCGTTTCCGAATTCGCGTCCGTTTCTGGATTCGATCAAGACCCGGCCCAAGGACCTGAAGCTCGCGGCGATAAGCGAGACCGCGCTTGGTCCGGTCGATCCGGAAACCCGCGCGGCGTTCGAGAAAGCTTGCGACGCATTCGCCGAGATGGGGCATCGGGTCGAGGTGATCAAGCTCGATCCCGGCAAGCTGCTCATCGATCATGTGCGAACCGTCGTGATAGCCGCGATTGGCGCGACCCAGTTCGAGAATCCCGACTTGATGGACCCGCTGCTGCGCGGCACCTGGGAATACGGCCGGAAGATTCTCGCCACCGATTACCTCCGCGCGCTGACGCAGGTGCATAACATCTCGCGCGAGATCGTCCAGCGGCTGATGCCGTACGACGCGCTGCTGACGCCGACGATTACGCGGCCGGCGGTCAAGCTCGGCACGATGGCGACGCGGGTGGAAACCGCGGGCGACGAGATTTACGGATGGACCGCATTCGTGTTTCCGTTCAACGCGACCGGACAGCCGGCGATCACGCTGCCCAATGGTTTCAGCAAAGAGGGATTGCCGATTGGGGTGCAGATCGTGGGGCGGCCGTACGATGAAGCCGCCGTGATCGCGCTGGGCGCGGCGTTCGAGGAAGCGCGCCCCTGGAAGGGAAAGCATCCGGCGCTGTGAGGCAGGTCACTGCTGGATAGAGGCGCAAGATCGCTCTTTCCTTTTCCTGCCAGTAGTTGGCCGACGGCTCGTCGGCTGACGCGAAGCGTCGCTTTTTTCCGCCGCGCCGCGCCCTCCCGGACGATGGGGGCGGCGCGGCCAGAGCTTAAAAGAACCAGCCGGTTTCGGAAGACGGACTGAATAGCGCGCCGATGAAGTGCTCGAATTCCAGATTGAACTTCACGATTACGTGATCCGAACCTCCCGTCAGGCCAAAGCCCGGGCCGACGTTGTACTCGATTCCGTGCGGGAGCTCGCCCCATAGCACGGGAAAGATGTAGTGCTGCTGCTCGGTCAGCGGATCGTTGTCATCGATATTTCCGGTCGCCCCGTAGAATTCGACGCCCGGCGACAGATAGCGTTTCCATCGATAATAAACCGCATTGGCGTATCCGAACTCGAAGCCCTTGTTCTTGTCGGGTCCGGCGAAGATTGGTTTCTCGAATTGAGCATCTACAACGAATGAGAATTCCCCGACGTCCTTCTCGGCGATCAAACGCAACTCCAGCTCGAGTTGATCGTCGTCGAACTCCGGCGTGCGGTGCCATTCCAGCTCGGAGTACCAGCCCAAATCCACCGGCAGCACGCCAGGATCGAACAGGCGCCCGCGCAGGCGGAATTTCGATCCGGCATACTGGTAACCGGCTCCGCTGGGCTTGGCGAGGTTCAGGTAGGCTGCGGCCTCAATTCTGTCGGTCAGTCCGTAGGTCAGTTCATACTGGTTGTACCACATGTCCTGGCTCTTGTATGTTCCCGCAGCAGTTCCGTCACCACCCTGGCTGTGGCCATTGACTACTACGGCATTATCCATTTCCAGTTCGGCCACGCCCCGGCTTTCGGTCGCGTAGGGATATACTTCAAATTCCCAGGGATCTACTTGCGCGTCCGCTGTATGCGAAATACCAAGTACGGATATCGCAACGATAGCCAGAGCTGCAAATTCCCGGAATACTAAGTTCATACAAATACTACTCCGTTGCATTGCCCGCGAGCCCGGCATCTATCCAGTGGATAAGAACGGTCCGATCTTCCGCGCTGAGAGGCGAGTGCGGATGCCCGATCCGGTACTCCCACGGCGGCATCGACTCGGTCCGGATCGCACGCTGCATCCATTCGAGTTTGTGCCGTCGCGTCCGGGGGATGTAGGAGCCCCATTCGGAGAAGTTAATCTGTCGCCGCGCGCTTTTGACCTCGCGGATCGCCAGCCACGAAATCGGCGCGATGCTGGTGTACCAGGGCCAGCGGGTCGCGTTCGAATGGCAGTCCGCGCACGAGCGGGCAAGGATTGCAGCAACCTCGGGCGGCGCGGACAGTGGCGCGGTCACGGGAGGATTAATCCGCCGCGCCGGTGCGAATTGAATCGCCGCCACTGCAAGCAAAATCACGCTGCCTGCGATTAATGCGATCCGGCGCCACATCGATCATCTCTGGTGCTCAATCAATGACCGCGGCTGTCACTTCGCGATGATCGAGCCTTCGGGGACGTCTTGGTGGAAATCGTCATAAAAGTCGTAACTGCCGGCGCTCAAAGCCGGCAGATGCACCAGGATGGTCTGGCCGGGCGTCATCGCGACTTCGCGGTTGAGTTTGAAGCTCTCGAACTCGATGGTCTCGTTGCTGGCGTTGATGACTTTTATGACCAGCGGTTGCGAGGCCGGAACAGTGAGGGCCTGCGGAGTGAAGTGACGGTCCTTGAACAGAATTTCGAGCGGAGCGGAACTGTCCGCGGCGGCCGCGATTCCAGTCGAAGGTCCGAGCAGGAGTGCGGCCAGAGATATGGCGCAGAGTAAACGGTACAAGACATTTGGTCTTTTCAATTTGGGGCTCGGCTTGAGACTGAGAATGATTCTCAATATCCAATCCCGCACCCGATGTCAATCCACGCAACCGCGATTGGAGAACGCAAAAGCTAAATCGGTTTCATCGCAGATGCGCGAGGCTGTTCGAGGACGCCGCATTCCAGACCGGACGTTGCAAGAGATCGTTCGTTCTCCTCGAGGTCGCGATCGGCGTGCTGATTCTGATCGAGCTGATCGTGTCAGCCTTGACCCGTCGATGGCGCGCTAGCTGGAACGACGCAACGCAGTCTCATTCATGAAGCGGATGGTGTGATCCAGATCGATTATTCCGGCGTCGGAGCCGAGGCCTTGCGCGACCAGCGCGGCAGCGGCGTTGGCCAGGCGCATGCACTCGCGCGGGGTCCACTTGAGCAGCATCGCGCGGATGAAGCCGGCGCAGTAGGCGTCGCCGCATCCGGAGGTATCAACCACGGCGATCTCATACGCCGGCAGACGCGCGGTTTCGTGCGCCGTCATCATCAAGCTGCCGTCGCCGCCCATCGTCAGCACTACGCCGCGGGCTCCTCGCTCTAGCAGGATGCGTGCGGCGTCATCGGGAGTGCCGGCGCCGGTCAGAGCGCAGGCCTGATCGGCGTTGGGCATGAACCAATCGACCATCGGCAGGCACGGTGCGAGGATTTCGAGCGTCCGCGCCGCGCCTTCGCTCAGGATATCCATGCTCGTCGATGCGCCCGATTCTTTGGAGCGGCGCAAAATTTCCGCCGCGCCGCCGCGGCCCAGCCCGCGCATCACGTCGGTGCCGCCCATGTGCAGATGCGCGGCGCTCTCGATCAGTTTCCACGGGACGTCGTCGATCGTGAAATGCGGATTCGCGCCGATCGCATGCAGCGCGGGGCGGTCGCCGTTGGGACGAATCGGCAGGATGCTGGCCGAAGTCTGTACTCCATGCTTGCGCACGATGAAGCTCGTGCCGATTCCGAAGCTCACCAGCGCGCGGATCAGTACGTCGCCCAGAGTGTCGTCGCCGACCGCTCCGACCGAGGCGACGCTAAGGCCCAGCTTCGCGAGTCCTACGGCGGTACCGGCTGCGGAACCGGCGGGTGCGATACGGATCTGTTCGAGGATCGCGCCGCCTTGTCCTTCGGGAATGTGGGTGACGGGGCGGCCCAGAATATCGAGCACGTGCGCGCCGAATGCGACGACAGGTGCGGTCATGCTCGTGGAGCGGCGAGAGCGCGTCGGCGTGCGATCTCGCGATTTTGGCGCTCGAGCGTTGCAGTATGAAGCTGTGCTGCGATTTCTTCGGGCAAAGTGGTGACGGGATGTCCGGTTGCGAGTGCCTGAACGTAAATCGCGGCAGTCTTCTCCAGCAGCTCGACGAAGGTGAAAGTCTTTTCCAGATCGGCGCCGACGCATAGCGCGCCGTGGTTCTGCATGATGTAGCAGTGGCATCGGTTCGCCAGCGCTTTGGTCACGTTGTCGTGCAATTCGCGCGAGCCCGACAGCGCGTAGGGAATCAGATCGACCCGGCTGCCGATCGCGAGCGTGACCTCGTCGAACATCGGCGGTATTGGCGCGTCGATCACGCTGCATACGCTCGCGCCCGACTGATGGGTGTGGATGACGGCGCTTACGTCTTCGCGAGTGCGGTAGGCCGCGAGGTGCATCGGAGTTTCGATCGAGGGCTTGCGCTCGCCCTCGATCGGCTTGAGCTCCAAATCGACGATGCAGATATCGTTGGCGGTCATCGCGCCGTAGGGCAGTCGCGTCGGGGTGACCGCGATCGCGGCTTCGCCCTCGATTAGCATCGAAACGTTTCCGGCGCTGCCCGAGTGCGAGCCGAAGTAGCCGTACTCGGACAGGCGTTTGCTCATCTCGAGGACGCGGCGCTTGTAATCGTCGTATGAGCTCATTGTGATTGTGCGGGCCTGCGACAATCTTTCAGGCGACAGGCTCGCGCGTCAATGCGAAACCGCGTCGCGAGCTACCGGTATTGCTGCGCGCGCTACTCAGTTGTGTTTGAACGGACGCTCGCCCTGGTGACGTTCGAACTTCTGCTGGTGCGAACGGAAGCGGCGGCTCACGTCGGAGCGCTGTTCGGGGGTCATCGACTGCCAGCGTTTGTAGTTTTTCATCACATGCGCGCGCTGCTCGGGCGGTAGCTGTTGAAAATGTTGATAGCGCTGCATGATCTGCTGGCGGCGGCCGGGCGGAAGCTGTTTGAAGCGACCATAGGATTGGCGCAACTGCTCGCGGCGCTCGGGCGGAAGCGAGCGCCACTGGCGCATCCCGCGCAGGACCTGCTGGCGCTGGTCGGGCGGCAGGCTGCGGAACTGGTGGAAGTTCTGCTCGACTGAATTGCGCTGCTCTCGCGACATCGTCTTCCACTGCCGATAATTTTCGAGCACGCGTTCGCGCTCGTCGGGCGAGAGCGCGTTCCATTGGTCCGCGCGCTGCGAGACCAGGGCCCGCTCGGCGGCGTTGCGCGGCTGTCCGGGCGCGAATCCCTGGGCATAAGCAGGATGCGGCGCGAACCCGCACAGAATTATCGCGAGGCCGAGCATCGCCGCCACAAAGCTCAAGCGTCGCATGAGGTTTATCCGCCGCGGCGTCATCACTCGATCTCCGACTCGCCGGACGGCGGTGATGGTTCGAAGTTCTGCGGCGGTGGCGGCGGCGCGTAGGAATTGGGTGCCGATCGGTTTGGACCCAAGTAGCCGAGAGTGGAGAGCGTCTGGATCTGTTCGAGCATCGAGCCGTCGCCGCCATTTTGCGCGGCCGCGTTGGGATTGGGTTTGAACAGATCCAGATTGAGCAGCATGTTCAGATCCGGCGGCGGCTCGTTCTGCGCCCGCACTGGCGCGGCGATTGAGGATATGAGCACAGCGAGTAACATTGTGCTTGCCAGGCTAGGACCGCTTTTCATTGGTTGTGTCCGTGGGCGTCAACTCATCCAGATGCTCGATCACATCATAGTTCTCAAGCAAGTCCAGATGCTCGACCACGGGATAATCGCGGAGCAGGCCGATGTCGGTGACGCCGATCGCATCTTCCATCGCAAGCTGATCGACGGGCGGCGCTCCGATCTGCAAGCGCGGACTGAACGTAAGGATCAGCACGACCGCGGCGACCGCCACGCCTGCCGTCGCCATCGAGACCCACGCGATTCGCGGCGACCACCATCCGCTGCGCGAAGTTTGTGGATGGTCGCGGCGCGCGGCGATCTTGCGATGCAACTCGGCGCGATAGGCGCTCCAATCGGGCTCGGCGATCTGCGCAACGTCGCTCGCGAGCGTCTTGAGCACGGCGGCGAACGCCTCGGCATCGGCGCGGCATCGGGCGCATCCCGCAATATGAGCGGCGACACGCGCGCGCTCGCCGGCGCTCAACTCGCCGCGCAGGTAGGGCGCGATTTCAGTCTCAGGATGTCGCTCGCTCATCACCGTAGCCGTCCTCATTCATCCTTCTTCATGGTTTTCTTGAGATGCGCCAGTGCGCGATGAATATGCACGCGCGCAGTGCTCTCAGAGCATTTGAGTATCTCGGCGATCTCGCGGCTGGTGAGACCTTCTTCGCTTTGCAGCAATACCGCAGCCTTCTGGGTCGGCGATAATCCTTCCAGCGCGACGCGCAGCCGGCGGGCCGCATCGCCCGTGATCGCGAGCGCTTCTGGCCCGGGCTCGGTTGACGGCGGATCGACCGGCGGCGAGTCGGGGTCGTCGTCCTTGGTCGAGAAGGGGACCATCTTTTTCCACCATTTGTTGCGCCGCTTGTGATCGATGCAGAGGTTGACGACGATCCGGTAGAACCAGGTCGAGAATCGGGAGCGGCCGTCAAACTTGCCCGCGGCTTCGTACAGCCGGATGAAGGCATCCTGAGATACGTCGTGGGCGTCGGACTCGTTACCGAGAATCGAGCAGGCAAGGCGAAAGGCGCGCGCTTGATGGCGGTCGAGCAGAGTCTCGAACGCCGCGGCGTCGTGCTCGGCAACCTGCCTGCAAAGTTCTTCATCGGACTGCACCACGGCGACCGGTCCTCTCTGGTTTGGCCGGCCGCGTCCCCTTGGGGAACGTTGCTATTCGGCCGCGTGGCCGATGCTACCCTTACCGGAGCGTTGGACGAAACCAGATGTACATTCGTTTACATTGCGCGTTTACATTGCGATTGAGCGCCCCATAAAAGCGCGATTTTCGGCGATATTCCGCCCGGACTGGGTGGTCGGCGCCTGCACGCTCGAGGGGGTTGTAAACGGACGGGGGGTGGCCGGCGTCCAAGTTGCTGAAGCAGGCGAAGTCGCGATGAACGCCAAATCTTATCAAAACCTGGTTACTGAAACTCTGGAGGACGTGCAGTGAAGAAGACATTAACTACTCTTGCGGCGATCGTTTTTGTTGGAGCGATGGGAACTGCGGCGATGGCGCAGGTGCCCTATAACGGCGGCTACGGACCGGGAGTCGGTGCGAAGCAGGTGAATCGTTTCCATAACGGCTACCTGGATGAGCATCCGGAAGTCGCGAGCCAACTCGGCCACAATCCGGGGCTGGTGGACAATCCGCAGTTCATGGCGAGCCATCCGGGGCTGCGCGACTACTTTGAGAGCCATCCGGGCGTCCGCGCCGACATCCGGTCGCATCCGGACCGCTTCATGAATGATGAGTGGAAGCACGACGCGTGGCATCAGCCGGGCTACGGACACGGTTATGGATACGGTTATGGTCGCGGGATCGGCGCGGCTCAAGTTAATCGTTTCGACAACGGTTACCTCGACGAGCATCCGGAAGTTGCGAGCCAGCTCGGACGCAATCCGGGGTTGGTGGACAATCCGCAGTTCATGGCGAGCCATCCGGGGCTGCGCGGCTACTTCGCGAATCATCCTGAGGTCCGTGCCGACCTGCGGGCGCATCCGGACCGCTTCATGAACGACGAGTGGCGGCACGACGCATGGCATCAGCCGGGATATGCGCATCCCGAGACCGATCCGATGACCCCCGCCCCGCATCCGGTAGCGCACACGGGTTGGCAGACTCATCCGCTGCAGCATTACAGTCAGCGGCACTAAATCCGAAGTGATGCTTTAAGTTCCAACCGCTGCCGGAGCAAGCCTCCGGCGGCGTCTTTTGAAGCCGTCAATTTATTCGCATACGCTCAGCAGGTGTCATCCTGAGCCGCAGGCGAAGGATCTCCGCGAAGCGATTAGTGCAACCAGCGCGGGTTCTCCGCACTA
>JBARDN010000055.1:0-15976 GCA_049795175.1 Binataceae bacterium (SeqCode)
AACCCGATTGCGCGCCACGATGCCACGCGCGCGCCGGATGCGTGCTCGGCCCCGAGCATCGCTATCCCGACGACGAACTCGCCTACCACCAAATGCGCGCCCTGCGCGCAATGCGCCCATGGTACGAAAAGCACGTCAAGCGGAAGTGAACAAAACCCAACCGGCCACAAAGACACTAAGACACGAAGATGAAAGGGTTTGATCCAATCTCGGCCGAGACCGAGCAGATGGCGACGGCTATAGTTGATTCAGCGTATGTGGTGCATCGCGCTCTTGGCCCCGGACTGCTGGAGTCCGTCTATGAGGCGTGCCTCGCTCACGAGTTCTCCCTTCGGTCGATACCCTTTCGGTCTCAGGTCTCGCTGCCAGTTCAATACAAAGATTTGAGGCTCGAAAGCGCGCTGCGAATAGACCTGCTCGTCGCGGATTCGGTGATCATCGAACTCAAAGCCGTCGAACGAATGCTGCCGCTCTACGAATCTCAGCTTCTGACTTACCTAAAGCTGTCGGGACTCAGACTCGGGCTGCTGATTAATTTCGACGTGCCCGCGATCAAGACCGGAATCAGGCGAATTGTGCTCTGAGCACGATTCGCCTTTGTGCCTTGGTGTCTTAGTGGCCGCCTGGTGCCTTGGTGTTTTTCTTATCTCAATTTACGCGCTACATCTTTCGCGAAATAGGTGAGGATCATGTCCGCGCCGGCGCGGCGGATGCTGGTTAGTACCTCCATTACCGCGCGCTCTTCGTCGATCCAGCCGTTGAGTCCCGCAGCGCGGATCATCGAGTACTCGCCGGAGACGTGGTACGCGGCGACCGGGACGTTGAATTTCTGCTTCACGCGCCAAATCAGATCGAGATACGGCAGCGCAGGCTTGACCATCACGATATCGGCGCCCTCTTCGAGGTCGAGCGCGACTTCGCGTAGCGCCTCATCGCCGTTGGGCGGATCCATCTGGTATGAGCGCCGATCGCCGAACTGAGGCGCCGAATCGGCCGCGTCGCGAAACGGACCATAGAAAGCCGACGCGAACTTCGCCGAATACGCCATTATCGCTACGTGCGCAAAGCCGTTTTCATCCAGCGTGCGGCGAATCGCGCCGACGCGCCCGTCCATCATGTCCGACGGCGCAACGATATCGGCGCCCGCGCGCGCGTGCGAAAGCGCTTCGCGCGCAAGCAACTCGAGGGTCGCATCGTTATCGACGTCGCCATTTTTGATCACGCCGCAATGCCCGTGGTCGGTGTACTCACACATGCATACATCGGTGATAACCGCCAGTTCAGGGACGCGATCCTTGATTTCGCGAATCGCGCGCTGCACCTCGCCGTTATCGTTCCATGACTCGCTGCCCTGCCCGTCCTTGTGCTCCGGGATGCCGAACAGGATCAGCGCCGGGACGCCGGCCGCATGTAGCTCGCGCGCCTCGGCGAGGATATTGTCGACCGACATCTGCGCGACTCCCGGCATCGAGGGTATTGCCCGCTTGACCCCGCGCCCCGGGCATACGAAGAGCGGCTGGATCAGCTTGTCGGCCGTAAGGCGCGTCTCGCGCGTCATCCTGCGCAGCGTTTCGGTGCGCCGCAGGCGCCTTGGACGATTTATCGGAAATGCCATCTCTTAACTGACCCCGCTTGCAGAGCGATTATATCGCGCGCGCACGTCTTAAGAAGCCTCGCGCGCTCGCGGCTTGGCTGCGGTTTTATAGTGCGCGCGAATCGCCGCGATCAGCGCCGGAACCGTGTACTCCGCGGGCTGCACGATAATCTTGAATCCGCGCGCGACCGCGGTCGCCGCCGTGATCGGTCCAATCACCGCTGCGCTGAGTCCGCGCGCCCGGGCGCCGACCAGGTCGCAAAAATTCTCGACCGTGCTCGAGCTGGTGAACGCGACCAGATCGATCTCTCCCGCCTCCGCCATCGCGCGGATCCTCCCGGCCTGCACACCCGACGGTTTTACGGTGCGATAAACCGGCGCGACCTCGACGATACGCGCGCCCCGCTCGAGCAGAATTTTGGGCAGAATTTCGCGCGCGACCTGCGCGCGCGGAATCAGGATACTTGCGCCGCGAATTCGGCGCGCGCCGATCGCCGGGATAATCGCTTCGGCGCGGTACTCGGACGGCACCGCCGCGACCCGCAGCGCGTAATGTTCGAGCGCGCGCGCGGTGGCCGGCCCGATCGCGCACAGCCGTGCGTGGCCAAGCTGGCGAAGATCGTGGCCAAGCGCGCGCAGCCGCGCAACGAAGCCTTCGACCCCAGTCGCGCTGGTAAAAATAATCCAGTCGAATTTTTCGAGTCGGGCGATCGCGCGATCCAGCGCGGAGTAGCTCGACGGTTCCGCGGTAGCGATAGTCGGAAACTCGATCGCGTCGGCTCCGAGCCTACGCAACTCCTGCGCAAACATGCTGCCCTGCGCGCGCGAACGCGTCACGACGATCCGCCGCCCGAACAGCGGCATCTTCTCGAACCATCCGAGTTCATCGCGCAGCGCAGCGCACTCACCGACGACCAGGACCGCCGGCGCGCCGAGTTTCGCGCGCTCGCATTCTGCCGCGAGCGTCTTGAGCGTCGCCAGCACCGTCGCCTGCGAGGCGGTCGTGCCCCACTGTACGGCGGCGGCCGGAGTCGCATCCGGAAGACCCGCGGCGCTAAGCCGCGCAAGCACCGAGCGCATCCGCGCCGTCGCCATCAGGATCACGATCGTTCCGCGATTTTTCGCAGCACGCGCCAGATCGGCCCACGGTATCGACTCTCGCGCCGCTTTCGATTCGTCCTCGTGTCCGGTGACGAACGCGACGAACGAACCCAAGCGGCGATGTGTCAGCGGGATACCCGCGAATGCCGGCGCGGCGATTGCAGATGTGACGCCCGGAACGATTTCGAATTGCACGCCGGCCTTCGCCAGCGCCTGCGCCTCTTCGCCGCCGCGGCCGAAGATAAACGGATCGCCGCCTTTGAGCCGTACAACCCGATGCCCCTTGCGCGCGCGCTCGATCAGCATCCGGTTGATCTCAGCCTGATCGACGATCTCGCCGCCGCCGCTTTTCTTGCCGGCGTAGATCAACTCCGCGTCGGAGCGCGCGAGCTCGAGCAGTTCGGGATTCACCAGGTTGTCGTATAAAACCACGTCGGCGCGCCCGAGGCATTGCGCGCCGCGAATCGTTATCAGGTCCGGCGCGCCGGGTCCGGCGCCGACCAGGTAAACCTTGCCGCCGCGCGCGCTCCCGCGCTCACTCATCGCCGATCAGCGCCTTTGCGCCGCGCGCTAGCATCCGCTCGGCCAGCGTCCTTCCAACTCCGGCCGCGATCGGCGGCGACAGATTGAACTCGACCGGCGCTTCCAGCTCATCGGCCATCGAATGTTTACCGTCCGGGCTGAACAGGATCGCGCGAATCGAGAGTTTCTCGCCGACCGTCGCGCGCACGCCAACCGGGGTGGTGCACGATGCACCGAGCATCGCCAGAAATGCGCGCTCGGCCGCGGTCTGGTAATGCGCGTGCGAGTCGTCGAGCGCCTCGAGCGCGGTTTCGAGCTCTAAGGAAACACCGTTGGCGCGAGTCTCGATCGCGAGCGCGCCCTGCCCTCCGGCGGGAATGAAATCGCGCTCATCGAGGATGGTAAATTTGATCTCGCCCGCGCGCCCGAGGCGATTAAGCCCGGCCGCCGCGATTATGATTGCGTCGAGCTTACCCTCAGCGACTTTTTTGAGCCGCGTATCGACGTTGCCGCGCAGCGCAACGACTTCGAGCGCGGGATTTTTTCTGAGCGCCTGAAACCGCCGCCGCATCGAGGAGGTTCCAACCCGCGCGCCCGCCGGCAGCGCAGAAAAATCGCCGCCCGCCGCCGACACCAGGATATCGCGCACGTCCTCGCGCTCCGGCACCGCCGCGATTTGGAATTCAGCCGGAAGCGTCGCGGGCAGATCCTTCATCGAATGCACCGCGAGCTCGATTTTCCCGTCGGCGAGCGCCTGCTCGAGCTCCCGGATGAAGAGTCCCTTGCCTCCGACGCGCGCGAGCGACGCATCTTTCAGCTTGTCGCCGCTGGTGCGAATCGGAAGGATCTCGAACACCGCGCCGGGCATGACCGCCGCAAGGCGCGACTTGACGTACTCGGCTTGCACCATCGCAAGCGCGCTCGGGCGCGCTCCGATCCTGACGCTCACGGTCATAACGGCGCCGGCCTAGGACTCGAACTCATCTTCCTGATCGTCCCGATCGTCAACATCTGCGTCTTCGCCGAGAGCTTCCAGGTCGGCGCTGGCGGCGGAAATCTCGCCGCACAGAAGCTTGCGCGCGACCTCGGCCGCGTACGCGCCCTCCGGCGTATTCGCGCCGCTGGTACGCAGCCCCTGTAAAATCCGATGCAGCAGCTTGTTGGTGAGGCCGCGGGTCAGCACCTCGACCCGTTCGCGCTCCGCGGGTTCCAGCGCGGAGAGCCATCCGCGATGCCGCCCCATTTCGAGGTCGCGCAATCGATCGATACTGTAGCGGATATCCTTGATCGTCGGCACGAGGTCGAGCCCGTTCATCCAGCGCCAGAACGCTTCGAGCTCGAGCTCGATGATCTCTTCCGCCTTGGCGGCTTCGTGTTCGCGGTCGGCGCGCGATTTGTGCACCACCTGCGCGAGGTCGTCGATATCGTACAGGTAGACATTTTCGAGCGAGTTCATCCGCTCGTCGAAATTACGCGGCACGCCGAGATCGATCAGGAAGATCGGCTTGTAGCGACGCTCCTTTATGATCGCCTCGAATTCGTCGGGCGCGATCACCGGTCGCGTCACCGCGACCGAGCCAATCACGATGTCGGCGATTTTGAGATAGGGCTTGTAGTTGTCGAACGGGACCGCGGTGCCGCCAAGCTCGCGCGCGAGCGCGACCGCGTGATCGAAAGTGCGCGAGGTGATGATGAGCGATTCGATCCCGATCGCGCGCAATTGCCGCGCGGTCAGCTCGGCCATCTTGCCCGCCCCCATCAGCATCACGGTCTTGTCTTTGAGCGAATCGAAAATCTGCCCGGCCAGCGCCACCGCGGCCGCGCTCACCGAGACCGAGCCGTGCCCAATCAGAGTTGCCTTGCGGATTCTCTTGGCGACCGAGAAGCCCTTGTGGAATGCGCGATGCAGCACCAGGCCGACGGTTCCAGCCTCCGCAGCGTTCGCATACGCGAGCTTCACCTGGCCCAGAATCTGCGGCTCCCCGACCATCATCGAGTCCAGGCTCGCACCGACGCGGAACAGATGCCGCGCCGCGTCGCGCCCGGTCAGCCGATAGAGCGCGTCGGCGAACGCATCGGGCGCGACACCGCGATCCCTCGCGATAAATTCAGCGGCGTCCGCCAGTGCGCGCTCGCAGTCCGCCGCGACGCCGATAATCTCAACCCGGTTGCAGGTCGAGAGGATCGCCGCTTCGCTGATCGACGGCGCACGCTCCCGAAGGCGCACGAGCGCACGCGCGATATCACTATCGGCATAGGCGAGCCGCTCGCGCACCGCGACCGCGGCAGTGCGATGGTTGAGCCCGAGTGTGAATAACGTCTGCTCCATCGCCTAGCCGAAACTGCCTCCGTGCTTGCCCGGATAAATCAACGACACGCCCACGAACGAACCCACCAGCACCGCGAACACGACGATCGTCAGCGCCGCCGCGCGCCGCCCGCGCCATCCCACCGTCAGCCGCGACTCGAGCAGGCCGGCGTAGAGAATCCAAATCGCCAGCGACCACGACTCGACCGGCTCCCACGACCAAAAGTGGCCCCAAGTCGCATCCGCCCAGATTGCGCCGGTCACGATCGCAAGGCTCAGCAGCGCGAAGCCCCATCCGAGCAGCGAATAGTTGATCCGGTCAAGCTTCTCGAGGCTCGGCAACCGCTCCGAGGGCGGACCCAGCGGGCGCTTGGCCTTGAGCCGCGATTCATACGCCAGGTAGACCAGGCTCACGCTGGCCGCCAGCACGAACATCGAGTAGCCCAAAATCGCCAGTGTGACGTGAATCGGAAGCCATACACTTTGTAGGGTCGCGGGCAGAACGATTCTGCCCCCCTTCATGATGATTGTCGACGCGCCCAGCGCCAGCGCTACGGCCGCCGCGATATACCCGCCGATCGCGGACATTTGCATCCTTATGATCAGAATCATCCCGGCCAGGGCAGTCAGCCACGCCAGGAACGACAACGCCTGCGCGAAGTTCGCAACCGGAATATTGCCGGCCTGCAATCCGCGCGTCGCCAGATCGAACGCGTGAAACACCGCGCCCGCACCCAAGAGTAACGTGGCCCATCCGGACGCGCGCGAAATTCGCGCGACTCGGCCGACGATAAAAATCGCCGCCGAAAGCGCGTAACAAACCAGCGCCGGTGCAAGCCACAACGTTTCCATAGTCAAGCTGACTGACAGCGGCGATCAGCCGCCGCTCGAAGCCTCATGCCGCGCAGCGCGAAACCATTCTCCCAAGTCCTCGCCCAAATCCTGCGCGAGCGTATCAAGCCCTGCTCCAAGATGTGAAATCAGAAGCAGATCGACGGCAGCGCGATCGCCGGCGCGTAGCCGGTCGGTGAGATCCGACGCCGCAATCGCCGCGAGCTTTCTTCCGCGCGAGGCAATATCAAGGTCGGTCGCCAACAAGTAGTCGCGCGCCGCGCGCAAGATCTTGAGCGCCGCCGCATATTCCCATCCAAATTGATCCTCGAGCTCGCGCCGGATACGCGCCGCGGTGGCGGGGCTCGCGCCCGAAGTCGATACCGCTATCTGCAGGTCGCCGCGCCGCACCACCGCCGGCGCAATGAAATCGCACAGCTCGGGTTCGTCCGCGACATTGAGCATCACCCCGAGCGCGCGGGCCTCCGCCGCGATCTCGCGATGCGCCCGCGGGTCGTCGGTCGCCGCGAAGGCGAGATCGAATCCGTGCAGATCGCCCCGCTCCCACCTGCGCGCACGATGAGTGATTGCCGCCGACTCGGCCAGGATCGCCAGCTCTCGCACCAGCCGCGGACTGATGACCGTGACCTGCGCTCCGGCCGCGAGCAATTGGGCAATCTTGCGCGCGGCGATATCCCCGCCGCCGATCACCACGCATCGGCGCCGTTCCATCGCGAGAAATATCGCCAGATAGCCCATCGAATCAGGTTGATTCTAGTACAGCCGCGGAACCCTAGACAGTCCCGCGCCCAACGCCCATATTGACGCTCCGGCTACGCGCGCCGACAATCTTTCCGGCTGAGCAAACCATTATGGAGCATGCACTGCGCGCGATTAATCGCACTCGCACAACTGTCCTATGCGAATACCTGGAAGACGCGGGCGGCCTGGGCGGCCAAAGCCGCGGATTGCTCGGCCGCGAGCGCCTCGATCCCGGCCACGGGTTGCTCTTCAACACCGGCCGCTTCACGCCGTTCATGTGGATGCACATGTTCTTCATGAAGTTCGCGATCGACATTGTATTCCTCGGCCGCGGCGGACGGGTTCTGAAGATCAGCCATAAGCTGCGGCCGTGGCGCGTCTCTGCGATGGTCTTCGGCGCGCGCCGCGCGCTCGAAATCGAAGCCGGTGCTGCGGCCGCGAGCGGCACGCAGATCGGCGATATCGTCGAAGTCGAGCCACGCACCGCCTGAGTTCCTTCCACTATTCAATTTGGATCAAAGCCGGGCGAATCGGCTATGCTCGCGCGTCATGGGGATCGCGGGTCCGACGGACAAGATCCAATCCGGCGCCGAGCCGTGGCATTTCGAGAAACACACTCTCGATTCGGGATTGAAGGTGCGGGTCGCGCGTGCCGGCGCCATCGGAGCGCCGATAGTCGTGATGCTGCACGGATTTCCGGAGTGCTGGTATTCGTGGCGTCATCAGATACGAGCGCTGTCGAGCTCGTTCGATTGCGTGGTTCCCGAGATGCGCGGATACGGTGAGACCGACGCGCCGCGCGGAGTTGCGAACTATACGCTGGACAAGCTGGTCGGCGACGTCGCCGATCTCGTGCACGCGCTCGGGCGAGAGCGCGCCGTGATCGTCGGGCACGATTGGGGCGGGGCCATCGCATGGGCGACGGCGCTTACGCGGCCCGAGATCGTCGAACGGCTCATCGTGTTGAACTGTCCGCATCTGAAACGGATGTCCGAGGAGCTCAGGCACAACGCGCGCCAGATGGCGCGGAGCTGGTACATGGCATTCTTCCAGCTTCCGTGGCTGCCGGAGGCGATGTTCCGGGCACAAAACTTTCGCGCGCTGGACCGCGCGCTTAAGGGCAACTTAATCCGCAAGAACGCAATCACCGACGACGATTTGCGCTACTTCCACGAAGCGTTTCGCAATCCTTACTCGATCAGCACCGCGATCAATTATTATCGCGCCAACTTCCGCTCCGGCTTCATGGCGCGGACCGGAACCGACGACTGGATCGATCGCAAGATCGCGGCGCCGACCATGCTCATCTGGGGCGAGCAGGATTTCGCGCTCGGCAAGGAACTCACCTACAAAATGGAGCCGCTGTTCACCGGCCCGTTCGAGATCAACTACATCCCGAGCGCGGGCCATTGGGTGCAGCAGGAAGAGCCCGAGCTCGTCAGCGCCTACATGCGCGAATTTCTCAAATCCCTGCTCACATCCAGATGAATGCGTTCCCTCGAGGTTAATGATGGAAAAGGTGATGGCGAAGTTCGACCACTTGAGTCTGCCGGTGACGAATCTGCGGCGCTCGCGCGATTGGTACGTCAAGAATTTCGGCTTCACGGTCGAGTTCGGACATCCCGACGTGATCGCGATTCAGGACAGCGCCGGCTTCACTATCTTCCTGACCAAGGCGGCAAAGCGGCTCACGGGCGCCAAGTGCACGCTGACGATCCAAGTAAAAAACGTGGACCAGAAGTCGCGCGAGCTGGGGCGTAGAGGCGTCAAATTCGTCAACACTCCGCGCCGATTGTTCTGGGGCTACGGCGCGGAACTGCTCGATCCCGACGGCTACCTGATCAATCTCTGGGATCGCGTCTCGATGCGTCGCGCGTCGCGAACCTCGTAGCGCGAGTCAGGTCTTGGGCGCTGCGCCCGAGCGTTGCATCTCCTGGTCGAACCCCGGCGTGATCGCCTGCACGAACGCGTTGCGCATCAGCTCCACGATCGCCTGCCAGGTGCTGACGTTCGGCTGATCAACCTTGCCTGACAGTTGCACTTCGGTGGCGACATTGCCGGTCGAGCGATTCTTGAATACGTGCGCCGCCCCTCCGATCAACAGTTTGTAGGCCTGAGTCGTGAGCGGCTTGCGCTTATCCTGTTCCCAACTGTAAACCTGCAGATTGCTGAACAACGGTTTCACGTAGCCGTGGATCTCGCCCTCGCGCACGCCCATCTGCGTGTACAGCGAGAGCGTGCCCGACGCGACGTCGATATTTTCGTAGGCGCGCAGCACGTCGTTGAGCGAGACCAGGTTCACCTTTTCCGCGCGCGCATCGAGATCGAAATCGGGTCCGCTCTTGACCGAGCGAAAATCTCCGGAGAGCGTGGTCGCGCCGGTGCCCATGAGTTTTCCGCGGAGATCGAAGTGCGCGGGCTGCGGCTCGCTGTGATTCGAGATCGAGGTCGCCTTCACGTTCAAATCGGTGACGAAAATCTTGTACTTCGGATCCTTGGTCTGATCGATGTAGGCAAGCGAGCTGCGTCCGATATCGAATTCGTCAACCGCAAGCTCCATGCTGCGCGACGCGGTGACTTTCTTTGCTCCCGCCTTGACCTTATCGATTCGGCGCTGCTCGGCAGCCTCGGTTTTCGGCGAGTGCGTATAGTCGATATCGACGCCGTCGAGATATGCGTACTTGACATGCGCGCGCTGGACCTTGGGCCCGTACTCGAACTTGCCGTCGCTGGCGAGGATTCCGCCGCGGATCGACATATTGGCGCGCTTGATCTCGGGCTCGAACTCCGCGAGCGGAACCTGGCGCATCGAGTAGTCCGCTTTGACCGACGCGAACGGCTTCTCAAGAAAATTCGCGTGGCCATCCAGCCGCATTCTGCCGGTCCCGAACGCAACCATCGTCGCGTGAATCGGCGACGGATACAGATCCGACACCGCGTGGACGTTGCGGATATTGTCGGCTGTAACTTCGAGCTCGGTCACATGCAAAGCGTGATGCGGATCGGTATCGACGTAGCTTGCGTCACCATCAACTATTCTCAGGCGATTGATCTTGAATGGATAGACCGCTTGCAGCGCATCCTGCCATCCGACCTTCGAGAGAGAAACTTTTGCCGACGCCTGCTCTTGAAGCTGGGGCAGATTGATATGGATAAACGGCCGCGTGAGCATCACGTCGGCAACCACGTGTCCCGAAAACAGCTCGCGCCATTGGATTTTAAAATGCAGCGTCGGAAGATTGGCGACCGCCGGATGCGGATGCGCGTCCTGCCGCACAATCAGGTTCGATAATGTGAGCGCGCCGCCGAGCAATTGCAGATGCGCATGGCCGAGCGTCGTATGGTAGCCGGTCAGCTTCGCGTTCATCGCAGTTTCCATCCGCCCGCGCAAAAACGGATCGATCAGGTACGACGCCGCGTAGATCGCAGCCAGTATCACGACGATCGCGACGACCCATCGCGCGACGCGCGTCGGCGGTTGCAGTGATGAACTCATCGCGATGCTGATCGGGTCATTCCTATTGCGGTTCGGGCCGATCGCGCCCGGAAATTTCTGCCGATTTCCATACTCTCAGCGGACTCGCATCTGCGGTTTTGCCAAGCGCGATCTGATTACTCGCGGAGGACGCTTTGGTATCGTGCAGGACGTGCAAAAACCGAACCATCACCATTTACCCTCGTTTTCCAGTCTTTTCCTTTCTCCCGTGAACCGCATCGCAATCTTCGCAGTATCGATCGCCGCCATCGCTCTGATGCTTTCCCTCGCCGCCGCGCCATCCGCATCCGCCGACGACTCGGTGCCCTCGCAGACGCTGCGCAACGTCGCCGGAATCGTGGCCCATCGCGGCGGAAAGTCGGTCCCGATCGGCACCGCGTTTTTCGTCTCGGTACCAAGCCGAGTCTTCGACGGCCGCTCCTTCGTTTACGTCGTAACCGCTCATCACAATCTGCTCGATTCCGCAGGCCAGTCCGCAACCGGCCTTTACCTCACGCTCGAAGATTCGCGCACCGGCGCGATGCGCGAAGAGGAGCTGCCGCCGGAGTCGCGATGGGTCCTCGATCCGGTGACGGAACATGCCGACGTGGCGGCGACGCCGCTCAATCCCGCGGGCGCGCGGATCGCGCCGATCTCGCTCGATTCGATCATGGTATCGACCGCTGAGATGAACGCGCTCGCCGACACCGGCGCGCAGGCCTATTATTTGACGGCGGCCAGCGTCGGTATCGCGCATCCGCGCTTCGAAGCCCTGGCCAGGTTCGGCCGCGTGTCGGTCTCGCGTCCCGCCGACGCCGAAGTGCCGGGCGCGGGAACGCAGCAGCTATGCTTTATGGACGGCGGCATCACTGCCGGCTTCTCGAGCGGTGCGCCGGTGTTCGTGCAGGCGGGTCTGCGTTTCGTGCTGTGGGGAATTTTGGAATCGTCCAACTCGGCCAGCGATTCACCAGTGTTCGAGGGGCTCTCGGGAGTGCTGCCTGCGAGTTACGTAGCGGAGACGGTGATGGCGATGGCGGAGGCGCAGGAGAAAGGCGCTCAGAAGAAGAAGTAGAGCCGCGCGCGGGTTTATCGCGTCGCGCGGCGCGCCACTTGATTTGGTTCGCCAAGCTCGATACCAAAGAAGGTTCCGGTGGTTATCTGAGTGCTCCCCGGTAGCTCAGTCGGTAGAGCAGACGGCTGTTAACCGTCGGGTCGCTGGTTCGAATCCGGCCCGGGGAGCCAATTTTAAGTGATTGATATTCCAAGGCTTTGTTATCGTTCCGGGACAAAGCAATAGAACCGTCAGCAGGCGACTGTGGGGACCCGCCCTTGTACCGGAATGATCCACCGTTACGTTCGATTCAAGCGTTGCGATCGCATCGCGGCGCGCCTGCACGCGAATGTGCGCATACCGGGCGAGCATTCGCGGACTGACGTGCCCTGCCAGTTGACGGATCGTTTCCTCCGAGACGGTTGGATTCTCGGCGAGCCGGGACGAACGTATGGCGGGCGTCGTCAGCGCGGCGCAAGCTCGTTGGGTAAGTGGGATCATTCGGCCGGTTCCCGCGTCGCAACCGTTCCCGCGGGCGCTTCAACCGCCCGTTACCTACTCGTACGACAAAACCTCTCGCGTCACCTCAGTGACCCAAGGTAGCACATCTGTTGCCATTTCTTACGACGGCGCGGGCAGACGCAGCACAGTCACATTACCCAACAATATTCTAGCTACCTATACTTATGACGCGGCATCACGGCTCGCGTCGCTAGCTTACTCCTTAGATGGTAATTCTCTGGGAGACTTTGTTTACAGCTACGATTCGCTAGGAAGGATGGTGCAGACTAACGGAAGCTTCGCGAGCACTTTCGTGCCACAACCAGTCACCTCGAACGCTTATGACTTGGCCAATCAGCTCAATGTATCAGGACAGACCAGTTATTCCTACGACGCCAATGGTAATCTTCTAACTGATGGAACGAATACCTACACTTGGGATGCACGAAATCATTTGGCGTCGATCTCAGGCGCTAACGCCGCGAGCTTCGTCTATGATGCGTTTGGACGGCGTATCAGCAAGACAATAAACGGCGTAACGACCCAGTATAATTATGATGGCGACAATCCGATTCAGGAGATACAGAACGGAACGCTGACAGCAAATATGCTCGCTGGCGGCGTCGATCAGTTTTATCTTCGAAGCGATCCGTCCGGCAGTTGGACGTATCTGACCGATGCGCATGGTTCCACGATAGCCGTGGCTGACTCAAGCGGCACAATCCAGACGCAATACACCTACGATCCTTTTGGGAATGTTGAAGCGACCGGCGCCACAAGCAGCAATTCGTATCAATACACTGGTCGGGAGAATGACGGTACCGGTCTCTACTATTATCGCGCCCGATATTATTCTCCCACATTGGCTAGGTTCATATCTAAAGATCCTGCGGTGCCCCTATCTCCAACGTACATTTACGCCGGAGATAGCCCGATCATGTTCAGCGATCCGTCGGGCGCCGTGACGATCCTGACTTCGTCGCTCATTCAGGAAGTGCAAAATGTAATCTACAATGAAACGAGTATCCTCAACGCGGGTCAGCCGGGGATCTTGAGTGGGCGCACGGACTTGGGTATAGCTCTCTATAATGGGTCTTGGAATAACAAGAATCTTTGCAGTCCACTATACGTGACAGCCAAATTCGGCTGCACGGAACAGCCGAATGAAAATGCCGCAGTAAGAGCGGAGGCGGCAGAGGCCAGCTTATATGCATTGACCGACATTCTCAGCGGATTTGATCTCCTGGGAGCTGAATACTATGCAGTGTCCCCTACGGTGAATCCGGGCCCAATCAGGCCCGGAACCAACGCCGACCCGGAGTATCTCGTGGTTCACGCGGGGCCTTTTCATTCATCGTATCTGTCTCCACTATATTATATCAGTATATATGCGACCTTCCCTTTCGCATCGGAGAACCTCTTCGGACCCTTAACAATTGGAACGGACCTTTCCGACTGACGAGGTGGTGAACCGTGAAGCAGAGAGGCACGAACTTCCGCTGGGACCGCTACTTCAAGCTAGATCCCTTTCGAGCGCGAGGCGCTTGGTCCCTTGGTCTCCGCCAGCACGCTTTCTTTTTCTTGGCGGTGGCCTCTTTGGTATCAGCGGCCAGAGCTTATGGGGGGACCACGCCTGAGTCTATCGGGCAATCTGCACAGCGAGTTGTCGCAGACGAAGGAAGCGTATCGATTGCAGGAAGCGCCACGAGAATCCTTATCTCGGCCGAGGTATACGATCCGAAGAGTGGAGCGTTCACGAAAACAGGAAAAATGCATACTCCACGCCTAGGTTTTTGCGCGACCGTTCTGAACGACGGAAACGTGCTAGTGACCGGCGGTCAGGATGCGAGACTTGTTCCGATGGCAAGCGCGGAGCTTTTTGTTCCGAGTCGCGGCCAATTCATCGCGACCGGAGCGATGCTGGAGGCCCGCATGGATCACACTGCGACACTCCTCGGCGACGGCAGAGTTTTGATCGTCGGGGGCAATGGCGCGACCGACAAAACTCCGGGCGCCGAGATATATGACCCAGAGACCGGACGGTTCACTCAGACCAGCAAGAGGCCATTGGCGCGAGCCGGACATGTTGCCGTCCTACTTGGCAACGGTAACGTTCTGATTGCAGATGGTTATGACCCATCCTGGGGTGTGAATCATCCGACAGAGACAGATGAACTCTACGAACCGAAAAGTGGTAATTTTGTCTCTACGGGAAAATCGATATTGCACTTTTGGTGGTATTCGCTCGCCGCCGCTCGGATCGATCCTGGAACCGTTTTTATTGTAGGAGGCTACATCGACCAAACGGGCCGCTCAGACCTTACACCGTCGGAGCTATACCATCTAGCTTCCGGCAAGTTCACTGAGGGACCCACGATAGCAGGGTCGTTGGCCGGATGCCGAGCGGCATCTCTGCCAGATGGCCGGATTTTCGTCGCCGGCTGTATCAACATGGACACACAGGAAGGCGCACCGAACGCCGAGTTGTTCGACCCGATCACCCAAAAGTTTCGCCCGACAGGACCTATTCTTACTGCGCGGGCGGGTTGCAGTGTAAATACCCTTCGAAACGGGAAGGTGCTAATCGCCGGCGGTGAAAACAACGGTGGCGCTCCGGATCACGTTCGCGGAGATCTCGCGACGGCCGAACTGTACGATCCGGTCACAAACAGATTTACTCCAACGGGTAGCATGACCACAGCTCGCAGCGATCACCGGGCGGTTCTTCTGGATAATGGCGAAGTGTTAGTGATCGGCGGCGCGACCTCTCGTTCCTGATGTGCGTCAGACTGTCTTGGCCCGACGTCGTAGCCTTTCCGCGCTCGGGCTCGGAGGGCGCCACGTTGGTTGGGCGCACGAAAATAGCCGATGGAAAGCCCGAGCAAGTACAAATCGGCACACCTCGGCAACCTTGGGCGAAGCGCCGCAGGCGGGGTGGCGGAATGCTGCGGATGGAAGCGCTGGCGCTGGCCTTGTTCATCCGGGTGACCTGCGGCGCCGTAAGGTCCACCGTCCCCGCGCGATCTCGTCCCGCTCAAAATCTTGATTCGGGAGCGCTCCTTGCACCCTCATTGTCCACTACCTCAATATCGGTGGCGCCTCCCTCTACTTGGCTCACACCGGCTTTCGGATTGCGTACGCGGAAGGGTACGCTGCCTTTTTCATTCCCACACCTGGTCCACAACTTTCGGCAATAACTCCGCGGGCTCGACGGCTGTCGCAGAGGCGATCGCTCTGTATACGTTTTTGTGACCGGAACTAGCCCGAATCCGCCGATTCTCGTGTCGGCGGGGCCACGATAAACCTAAGGTTTTGTTGGTGACTTTAGCCGACTAGGCTAGAAAACCGAATTTGAACACCGGCGTTCAAACTGGGCTGCATTTCCAGCCACATTCGGATCGAGATGATTTAGATTTCGCCTCATCGTTTCTTGGCTCGAGTCCCGTGCTTCACACCAATCTTCGATTAGAAGGGACTGAAATCGAGGTCACCTTTTAGACGAATACGGTCGAAAACCACGACGCCGCGAGTTCGTAGCTCCGCGACTTCCGTCGAGGTACTTTGGGAAAGATGAGGTTGGAATCCGACTGTGGGGAATTTTGTGGGGACCCTCGGTCACATTTGATATCGCTGGGTGGCAGCAGTCGTCCCTTTCAAAATAGGAGAGAACCCTTCGCGCGCAATGACTACACGCGTATCCGGTGATACCGAGGAATACCGGTTAAAACCTGCCTTCAACGCCTGTTAACCGTCGGGTCGCTGGTTCGAATCCGGCCCGGGGAGCCAATTTTAAGTGATTGATATTCCAAAGCTTTGTTATCGTTCCGGGAC
>JBARDN010000056.1:0-14272 GCA_049795175.1 Binataceae bacterium (SeqCode)
TCGTACAGCCGCTCGACCATCTTGATCGCGCTGACCGTCAGCTCGCGCATCCCGAAGAACGCGGGCTTGATGCGGCGCTCGGAGATCTCGAACACGCGATGCTCGGCGCTATCGAGAAACTCCTCGACGTTGGCTGGCGCGTCGTATGCGCCCGACGCAATCTCAGTCGCGATCGAGGCGAGGCTGCGCAGGACCGATTTTTCGCGGACGATTCGCGCGTAGTGCGCGACGTTGGCCGCGGTCGGCACGATCGACGCCAGCTCCGCGATATACCCGGCGCCCCCGATCATCTCGAGCTTGCCGCGGTTGCGCAGCGCGTCGGTCAGCGTGATCGCATCGACCGGCTGGCTATGGTCCGACAGCTCGGCCATCGCGCGGAAGATCTCGCGATGCGACTCGCGGTAGAAATCTTCGGCGGTGATGGTTTCGAGCGCGAAATTGATCGCGTCGTTGTCGAGCAGGATTGCGCCGAGCACCGATTGCTCGGCTTCGAGATTTTGCGGCGGAACGCGCCGTAGAATGTCATCCGCACCGTCTGCCACACCACCACCTCCGACGCGCGCGAGCGTATGTAAGGGGCGCGATTATCAATGAATCAGCGCGCGTCATCAAGCGACTTTTTCAGATCAACACGATGTCCCGAGCTTGTGAAGAGGTTATCCACCGCCTATCGACAGCCGTTGTCCGGCGCGCCGGCGCGGCTGCTTGCGCGCCAGCATCGGTCCGATGAGCATCCCGAACAAGAATCCACCGACATGCGCCCACCATGCGACTCCACCGGCGATCGCGCCGTGAGAACCGGCCGCGACTGCGGCATAGAGCTGAACCCCGAACCAAACCAGCAGGTAAATCACGGCCGGAATTTCGAGCTTAATCAGATAGAAAAAAATCGGCAGCACAGTCAGGATTCGCCCACGCGGATAGAGAATGAAATACGCGCCGAGCACGCCCGCGATCGCGCCCGACGCTCCAATCACCGGAACGATCGACGCCGGCGCCATCGCGACCGTCGCGATCGCGGCGGCGATTCCGGAAGCGAAATAGAACGCGAGGTAGCGCCGCGGCCCCATCCGGTACTCGACCGCCGCGCCAAAGATGAACAGGTAGAGCATGTTGCCGGCGATATGCCAGATACCGCCATGCAGAAATATCGAAGAGAGAATCGTCGCGAGCGGATGCGCGATCGTTCCAAGCGCCGCCGCCGCTGTCGGATGCGCCAGCGCGCCAACCGCGGCCGACACCCGCGCCGGAACCATCGCGAAACGCGCAAGGAACCGGAGCGCGCCGGCGCCGAGGATCAGCTCGTAGATGAAAACCGCCAGGTTGGCCGCGATCAACCCCGAGTTCACCGGAGTCAGGCGGCGCGGCGCGGCACTATCGCGAAGCGGAATCATTTTACGGCAGCCGAAGGTCGGCGGTATCGTACAGGCAGGCCGTGGGCGGAAGCGAGACGCATCGGCACGGCCCGCGTCGCTTGAGGATCGCGGCGATGTGTGCGAGAAAGTTCGCGAGCCCGCGTGTGCGCGTGTCGGCGTTAATCGCGCGCGCGGGCTCAGCTTCAGGAGGTAAGAATCATGGAAGTTGTCTCACAGGAAGTAATGGTGACGACTGGCGCCGCGCAGATGCCGGCGCATCTGGCGCGGCCCGCATCGGGCGGCCCCTACCCCGCGCTGGTAGTGGTGATGGAAGCGTTCGGGCTCAACGCCCATATCAAGAGCATCACCAATCGCTTCGCAGCCGAGGGCTTCGTAGCGATTTCGCCGAACCTCTATTTTCGCCAGCCCAACAACGTGGTCGCGTACAACGATTTGCCGAGCGCGTTCCGCCTGATGGGATCGATCACCGACGATCAGGTCGTCGCCGACATGACCGCGGCGATAAATTTTCTCAAAACCCAAAAGGACGTGAAGCCGGCGTTCGGAACCGTCGGCTTCTGCATGGGCGGCCGCGTGAGCTTTCTGACCGCGTGCCGGAATCCCGACGTGAAAGCGACCGCGCCGTACTACGGCGGCGGGATGGTGACCTCGCGCCAGGCGGGCGTGACCCCGCCGATCGCGTACGTCGAGGGACTCAAGGGTCCGGTGCTGGCGTTTTTCGGCGGCAAAGACGCGTTCATTCCGATCACAGAAGTTGACGCGTTCCGCGACGCGCTCAAGAAATCCGGCAAGCCGGCGGAAGTGGTGTTCTATCCCGACGCCGACCACGGATTCATGTGCGACGATCGTCCGTCGCATCATCCGCAGCACGCCAAGGAGGCGTTCGCCAAGACGATCGCGTTCTTCAAGCAGAACCTTGCGTGAGGATTCGACTCATCGGGCGTGGCGGACGCAATCACGATCAGGCACGAGCAGATGCGAGCACATGCGAGCACATGAATGATGGCAAGCGGGCCGGTCTTTACCGGCCCGCGCTCTTTTTGATTGCCGGCGCCGCGATTCTGTTTGCAGCGGCGTGCTACTCCTCGAACTACGGGAAGGAACTCGCGGCGAATACGGATTTGATCTCCGAGCTCGCGGACAAGCTCGCCGACTATTGTAGCGCGGGCTTCATGATCGATAATCGGCAGGTCTCGTCGGAAGAGATGGGCGAATTTTATTACGCGCTTAAGAAGGCGCGCGGCCTGTCCGCGACCACGACCCGCGACTCCTCACGCGGGTCATATCGCGACTTCGACGCGATGCTCGACGCGTACCAGAACTTCGTCCGCAACGCGGACGAGTACCGCCTCGCAGGCACCCGCGATCCGGCGAAGCTCGCGGTGCTGATGCGGCAGCATCAAGCGGTCGAGTCCGCCGCCGCAAAAGTCCGCGCGGACCTGGCGAAAGAGAAAGGTTGACCCTCACGCGCCATCGATCTAATCCCCCGCCCTCAAAGGAGAGCTTATGCAAAGCTCTCCCGGAGGGAACGGGTTCTGCAATTTCACTTCCAGGCGTTGCCGTAGCGATCGAGGCATACTACTTCGCTTACGGGGCGCCGCTTGATCGGGCCGAACTTGTCGCTCGGATAGCCGATCGGCATCAGCGCGTAGGTCGCCACCTCGGGCGGAAGGCCGAGCACGGCGCGGACCTCGTCTTCATAGAACGCGTGGATCGTCGTGAGACAGGTGCCGAGGCCGAGCGCGCGGCAGGCCAGGATGATGTTCTGCACGGCGGGATAAATGCTCGAGCCGCTCATCCGCACCATCCCGCGCATCTTGTCGAGGATCTCGGGCGACAGCTTCGGCGGTGGTCCCGATGGCGCAGTCTGTTTGAGACACGCGACCAGCAACACCGGCGCATCGGCCATGTGATTAACCAGGTAGGTGGCCGAGGCCATCAGCTTGTCGAAGGTGGACTGCGCCATGTGCTCGGGCTTGGTGCGATTCGCGTAGAGCGCGAACAGGATGTCGCCGCCCTTGCGATAGATATCGCCGAGCTTCTTGCGTTGCGCCGCATCCTTGACCACGACGAACAGCCACGACTGCTCGTTGCTGCCCGAGGGCGCGCGAATCGCGGCGTCGAGGACTTTGGTCAGCACCTCGTCGGGTACAGGATCGGGTTTGAACCTGCGCAGCGCGCGCGCCGAATACATCGCTTCAAAAATATCCATTTCAGCCATGAAGTTTCTCCCAGGTCGGATTGATTCGGTCGAGTATCAGACATCCGTACGCGAAAAAAAAGGGCGGCCAGATTCGGCCGCCCGGTGATGCTTTCAGTAAAGCGTGCTCACACAGGATGATGCGTGCCGGGCGGGCGCTCGGTGCCCATCAGAAACTTCATAACCTTTTTCGCTTCGGCGGGATCATCGACCATCGCGCCCGGCTGATCATGATGCTTCATGATCTTGTCGTCGGCGGTGAACTCGCGCACCGTGGTGCAGAATTCCAGCAGCAATCCGTTGGGATCGCGGAAATAAATCGACCGGCACCATTCGTGGTCAACCACCGCAGTGACATCGACGCCCCGCTCGATCAGCTTCGCGCGCTTGGCCTCGAGCTCCTCGACCGTGTCGCAGTTGAACGCGAAATGATAGAAGCCGCTCGGCAATCCCTGCGCGCTGTTGATGTCGGTAGCCCACTCGGCCGGGATGCCCTGCACTTTCTCGGGGCACATGAACGCGACCAGCGAACCGTCGCCGGTGTTCATGAAGACATGCTTGATCTTGCCGCCGCCAGGGGTCTCGATCACGTCAGCCCACGCGATTTCCCATCCGAGTTTCTGCGTATAGAAATCGATCGTACGACCGATATCCAAGGTGGCCAGACCAAGATGATGAACTCCCGTACGTTTCATCGTGAGACCCTCCTCTGAACGATAGTTCAGACCAGCTAAAGGTAATCTAGCATCCCGGTACGGGGGTTAGTCAAAGCCTCCCAAACGATCGTTCAGGAAGCGGTCCGGATAGTTCAATCAATTCGGATCAGCTTGTGCTTGATCGCGTAGCGCACGATCGCGGCGGTCGAGCGGAGATCGAGCTTCTGCTTCAGGTTCTCGCGATGCACCTGCGCGGTTTTGGGACTGATGCCGAGGCGCTGCGCAACGTCCTTGGTGGTGGCGCCGTCGCCGATAAGGCGCAGAACCTCGCGCTCGCGGCGGGTGAGCCGCGGCCCGCCCTTCTCTCCGGCCGGGAGCGGATGCCGCAAGCGGCCGAGCACGATCGGCGCAACCGAAGGGCTGAGATAGCGCCGCCCGGAATGAACCGCGCGCACCGCGGCCACCAACTCGCTGGCGGCATCGGTCTTAACCAGATAACCCGCGACGCCGGCTTCGCTCAGCGCCTCGATCACGTATTCCTCGTCGTCGTACGCGCTCAGCACCAGCACCTTCGTCGCGGGACAATCGCGCGTCAGGCGATGGGCCGCCGCAAGGCCGCCGAGACCCGGCATTTCGAGATCCAGCACCACGACGTGCGGATGCAATCGCTCGGCGAGCTGGATCGCGGCCTCGCCGCTGCCGGCCTCGCCGACGATCTCGCATTCGGGCGCGAGCACGAGCCGCAGCGCCTCGCGAAAGATGCGATGGTCGTCGGCGAGCAGCACGCGGATCGGTTCGTGATGATCGCTCATGCGGGCTCCGGAATTTCCGCGCGCAGGACAGTGCCTGAAGGTCCCGACTCGATTTCGAGCTTTCCACCCATCAGCTCGAGCCGCTCGCGAATCCCGCCGATACCCGCGGTGGCGTGCGCGTCGGACCCCGCCGGCATCCCGCGGCCGTTGTCGCGCACGATCACGCGCGAGCAGTGATCCTCGCGGTCGACGGCGACCTCGACGGTGCTCGCTCCGGAGTGGCGCGCGACGTTAGCCAGCGCCTCGCGCGCGACCTGCCAGCATAGCCGCTGCACCGCAGGCGAAATTCGCGCGGCGTCCTTTCCCTTCAGCAGATGAACCTCGATTCCCTGGCGCCGCATACGCTCGGCCTCCGACTCGAGTGCGTCGGCCAGGATGATTCGCCCGAGCGCAGGAGGCTTGAGCTCGCGGATCCGCGCGCGCAGCTCTTGCGCGATCTGGCGGAAGAGATTTCGCGCTTCTTCAGTGCCGCCGTCGAGTGCGATTTGTGCCGCGGCGAGCAACTGCGCCTGATCGTCGTGCAGGTCGCGGGCGATACGCGCGCGTTCGTCATCGATCGCGGTGTACATCCTGAGCGCCAGCCGGTTGACCAGGGCGCGGCACTCATCGAGGGTGTCTTCGGCAATCCATGCGCGCACAAGGGGCGCGAGCCGCGCGCCGAAGGCTTCGGCTCGCGCGGCAAACCCGGACGCCGCGATATCGCCTTCTGCAAGTCCGATCACCGCCGGTCGCGCGGAGAAGACGATCCATGCGCCGCCGAAAATTTTGTCCTCCGGCCGCGCGCGCGACGCAGTGGAATCTGGCAGACAAGTAATCGTCTTGCCGCTACGTGAGCATTCGACGATCACCGACGATTCCGGGAGCTCGCGCGGGGGCGCAATTGCGCGGGCGGCCGCTACGATTCGCAGCATGCCGGCGCGCGGCGCCGCGACCAGCCATCGGCGGCATCCGAGTGCTCGCGCCACCGCTTCGCCCATCGCGGCCATGCGGCCCGGTCCTGTCAGCGCGGCGATCTCTCGCGCGGCGCGTTCCAGGGTCTCTCGCTGGGCTTCGCGCGCAGCGCCGGATGCGGCTGTCGCCGCGTCGCGAGCAAGCACGGCGGCGCCCCGAATGCGCCAGAAGCGGCGCGAATTCGCGTTTTCGGACTGCGCGACCGCAGCCAGCGCGGCGCGCCCGACAAGTTCAAGTATCGCTTGAGTTTTCGGAACAATGCGTCCGGTGTTCTTCAAATGCGCGAGCGCGACCCATACGACGATAGCGCCGTCGCGTATGGCAACGCCAATAACGCCCGGGGCGATTTCCGTCGCATGAATTTCCGCGCGAATTTCCTGCGCGCCGCTGCCGGGCTGCTGGGTGAACACCGCCAGCGCGGTTCGCACGGCGCTGGCCGCTTCATCGGCTGCGGCTGTCGTCGCAGCGACGGTATCAGCGGCGCCGCCGGGAGCATCCCAGGCGATCGCGCAGGCGCCTGCGCCGAGTGCGGTTCGGCCTAGGTCAGCTATTTTGGTGATCGCCGCGCATAGTTGTGCGGCGGGTTTTGCGCTTTGAGACGCGGCGTCGGCATCGCGACGAACTTCGACTAGTTGTTTAACTTCGCGCACGCCATCCCCTTTTCTGGCGGAGCGATTATCGTACCGCGATCACACCTAGTGATTAGGCGCGGTCCTCCCGAGATCCCGCCCGAGGCGATCCATTTGCTGTCCGAACCCGGCCCAGTCTCCCGACTTGAGCGCGTCGAGCGCGCGCGAATAGTCCGACGACGCATTGCCCATAGCGGCCGGTGTCGATGGCGGCTGCGGCGCTTTCACGGCCGCCGCCGGAGCGGCTGGCGCACCGGCGCCCACAGTTGTGATGGTTGGTGGCGCCACGGAAACCGGCTCGGGGCCAAACAGCGCGTGCATCGTGGAATCCAGAGTCTCGCCCATCACCACCCGATCGCTGTACGACGCGATCACGCGTTGCAGCTCGGGGAGTTGTCCGTTCTCGGCGCGGATATAGAGCGGCTCGACGTACAGCAGGGAATCCTGGACCGGAATCACCAGCAGGTTGCCGAGCACGACCTTCGAGCCCATCTGATTCCACAGCGCCAGCTCGCGCGATATGTAGGGGTTCTGATTGATGCGCGCCTGAATCTGGTACGGGCCGTAGAAGAGCTTGTCTTTCGAGAAGGAATACTCGAACAGATGCCCGTAGTCGGCGCCGTCGCAGCGCGCGGCCAGCCACGAAATCATGTTGTCGCGTCCCTGCGGTACCATCGGCAGCATCAGGATGTACTCGGCGTGGGACTCGCCGGGCAGCCGCATGATCACATAGTAGGGCTGCATCGGGACGGTCTCTCCGCCGAAGTTCTCGCGCGGAAAGCCCCACAAATCTTCGCGGTTATAGAACACCTGCGGGTCGGTCATATGGTAGGTGCTGTAAATATCGGCCTGGATGAGGAACAGGTCCTCCGGGTAGCGGATATGCTCGTGCAAATCCGGCGGCATCGCGTCAAGAGGCTTGAACAGGGCAGGAAATATTTTCTCCCAGGTTCTGATGATCGGGTCGTCGGGATCGGACACATAGAAGTCGGTCTTTCCGGAATACGCATCGACCACAACCTTAACCGAGTTGCGGATGTAGTTGATCCCGTCGCCGTTGCGCTGGGAGTAGGGATAATGATCGCTCACGGTGTAGGCGTCGACGATCCAGACGATATGCCCGTCGTGCAGGACCGGGTATGGGTCGCGATCCAAATGCAGGAACGGCGCGATATATGAAATCCGGGTCGCGATATTGCGCCGCAGCATGATTTTGCTTTTATCGACGATCGTCCGCGTCACCAGCAGATTGACATCGCGGAACATGAAGCTGAACAGCAGCCGCCGCCAGAACCCCGCAATCGGCACTCCGCCGGAGCCCTTGTAGAACGCGAACACGTTGTCGGTGCCGCTCGGATAGTCGAACTCGGGAGTTGACGCATTGACGACGCAGTAGTTGTCCGGCTCCTCGCCAAAGTATATTCCAGGCTGATTGATCTTGAGTCCCACGTTCGAGCTCGCCGGAATATCCTTGACGTAGAAAATCGGCAGACCCTCGGTATCTTTCGCGTTTACCGGGCTCATCGCCACGCCGGCGCCGTGGGTGAATTTCAGGTGCAGGTTGATCCAGGTCTGGGCGTTGTCGGGAAGCTGCGCGACATTCAATTCGCGCGCGGAGAGCAGCACTTCGGTGTAGTCTTTCTGGATATTGTAGCGATCGATATCCACGTCCTTGAAGTCGTAGTAGAGCCGGATTTCCTGGAGCTGGCGATAGGTCGCGAGCAGCGGCCGCGGATCCCACAGGCGGATGTTCTTGATCGTCGGCGCGTCTTCCTGGATCGAGGTCATCGTGAGTTTGCCTTTGCCGCCGAAGGGTTTCACGTCCACGCCGTCAAGCTTGTACGCCCGCCGGGTCATCGCGATGTTCTGCTCGAGGTACGGGCGCTCGACGTGCAGTTCATCGGGCTTGACGATCAAACGCTCGAGCACCGGCTGGAGGAAATTCAGAATCAGCGCTGGAGCAAACACGATCACCGCCGCGATCACGGGGCGGCGCAATCCTCTGATGCTGAAATTCGAAAAGCAGATCACCGCCGCGAGGATCGAGAGCAACACCAGGAGCCACAGGCCCGGACGCCACAGAATCGAATCGATGTAGCGCAGGCCGAAGACCACGCCGTTGGTATGCAACAAGAGTCCGAAACGCGCCAGCCAGTAGCTCATGGCGCGCTGCAGGAAAAAGAATCCCAGGATGACCGAGAGATGCGCTGCCGCGCCGGGCGCGATCCGCGGCGGCGACTCGCGAAAATCCAGCGCACCGCGCACCCAGTACACCGCGACGGCAGCCGCGCCGGCCAGGAAAATTATCAGCAGGAACAGGTCGCGAAAATCCTCGAGCAGCGGCAACGTGAAGACATAGAACCCGACGTCGTTGCCGAACGCTTTTTCGGTCACGCCAAAGGGAACGCCGTAAAACGATTTTAGATAAATATCCCAGCTCGCAGCCTCGCCCTGCGCGGCCAGGATCGCGAGCACCGCCGCGCCGATCACCACGATTGTCTTCCACGGCACGCGTTCGCCGAGCGCGCGAATCAATTCGGGAAGATTGACCTCGGTCATCTGATCGGGGCGCCGCACGACGTGCAGCTTCTCGCGATCGCGGCTGAGCGCCACGGCGACCAAACCGCTGGCCGCAATCGCGATGAAGGCGACCAGCCACACGCCGAGGAAGATCAGAACTTCGGCGGTCACCTCGACGGCGAAGACCTGCTCGAAGCCGAGGGCGCTGAACCACAAGAGGTCAACGAAGAAGGTATCGGCGATGGAAAGAACGACCAGCGCGGCGATTACTATCGCAGCTATACCGAAGAGAATTGTTCTCGGACGCATCAGGGTGTCTGGCTACTCGAAGTGCGGTTACTCGCCCCGTGCGATCCGGCTAACGTGCTCGCGAACCAGATCGGGCGGGCACAGCCAGACGAACAGTTTGAGGGCGGCGAAGGCCACCAGGATCCAGTCAAGTTCGCCGATAAGCGGGATGAAGTCCAGCTCGAGCGCGGGCGGCGTGAGCATCAGCAGCAGAGCGAGCACCGGCACCGTTTTGGGCAATATCGGCACCCGCGAGTCGGCCATCAGGCGCCAGAACACGCGCACGAATTGCGGCAGGAAGGCAAAGAATCTGCCGACCGTCATCGGCGACAGAAACTGCATGCGCAGGAATTGCCGAAACATCTAGAAGATACCCACAGGCGCTACTTTAGCACATGCGCGGCCCCAAGATGCCATCGAATCCGGACCGGACCTGCGAGGATTTTCTGGTACAATACGCGGCGGGCTGGGTTAAGAAAGGAGGCTCGCGGATTGAAACGGCACATGGCGCTGGGCGACTTTCTGGTCGCGTACCTGCGCAAAATCGGCGTCGATACGATTTTCGGAATCCCGGGCGATCTCGCGCTCAAATTGTTCTTCGCCTTGGGCAAGCGCCACGGCATCAAGATTGTCACGCTGTCGCATGAACCGGGAATCGGCTTCGCCGCCGACGGCTACGCGCGCGCGACCGGCAAGATCGGAGTCGCGTGCGTCACCTACGGCGCGGGCGGCCACAATATGGTCAATCCGGTGGCCGGATCGTTCTCCGAGCGCGTGCCGATCCTGATCTTCTCAGGCGGTCCCGGCGAAGAAGAACGCAAGCTCGGCACGCTGATCCATCATCAGGCCCGCGAGATCGAATCGCAGCATCGCATCTACGATGAGGTCACCTGCGCGTCGCGGGTGCTGACCGATCCCCGTACCGCGGCGCAAGAACTGCACGCGGTGGTACGCGCCATCTGGGCCGAGCAGCGGCCCGGCTACGTCGAGATTCATCGCGACATGGTCGATCGCGTGATCGAGGTGCCCGAAGAGCTGATCAAGTGGGACGGCCATCTGCATTTCAGCGAATCGGATTCGCGCAAGGTCGAGGAGGCCGCGCGCGAGAGCGCCGCGATGTTCAACGCGAGCCGCCATCCGGTGTTGATCGCGGGGATCGAGATTCATCGCTACAAGGCCGCGCACGAGCTGGTCGAGCTGGCCGAAAAGATGGGCGCTCCGGTCTGCACCACGGTGCTCGGCAAGGGCGCGTTTCCGATGGACCATCCGCAGTACATGGGCGTGCACGTAGGACCGATAAGTCCCGCGCCGATCGTGGCGCGGATGGACGAGGCGGACTTTGTGCTCAATCTCGGATGCCTCAAGACCGACATGAACTTTGGCAATCGTCCGCCGCGCGAAATCCAGAGCCGCTCGGTGTGGGCGGTTGATCGCAAGGTGGACGTGAAGTACCACACCTATACCGACGTGGGGGTGCGCGATTTCGTGCGCGCGCTGCTGCGCCAGAAGCTGCGTCATCACGAGGAGCGGGTCACTTACGCCGATAATCTGGGCGAGACCTCGACGGCCGAGAACAAGCAGATTCGCGTTGCGCAGATCCTGGTCGCGGTCAACCAATTTCTGGCCACGCACAAAAACTACCTGGTCGTCACCGAGTCGGGCGATATGCTGTTCGGTGGACTCGACGTGCGCGTGCCGCATCACAGCACCTATCTGGCGCAGGGCTTTTACGCCTCGATGGGATTTGCGGTGCCGGCCGCGATGGGCGCGCAGATGGGCGGAGGGATGCGGCCGATCGTGCTGTGCGGCGACGGCGGCTTTCAGATGACGGGGCCGGAAATCTCGCACGCGCCGATGATGGGCATCAATCCGATCGTGGTGATCATCAACAACGGCGGATGGGGCATCTTCCGGCCGATCGTCGAACGGCGCGAGCTGCTGGATCTGCCGCCGTGGCCGTATGCGAAGCTCGCGCGCGATTTCGGCGGCGCGGGCTTCGAGGCGCACACGCTCGCGCAGCTTCGCCGCGCACTCGCGTCGGCGCATCGCTCGCGCTCGTTCGCGATTATCGACGTGCGCGTCGAACGCGACGACTTGTCTCCGGTTTCGATCAAGTACATTCGCGCCGCGGCCAAACGCTCGCAGGCTCCGGGAGCTCGCGCCGGGCGCGGGAGCAAACTCCTATGAGCGACTCAGCCGACCGCCATCGCGCACGGCATCGCGATTTCAAGTGGAGCGTGCCGGAGCATTTTAATTTCGGCACGATCGTCGATCACTTCGCCGGCGATCCCAACCGGACCGCGCTTTTGTGGGAGGACCAGGACGGCAAGCGCGCGCGCCTGACATACGCGGACATGCGCATCCAATCCAATCAGATTGCGGGCGTGCTCGAGGCCTCGGGGCTGCGCCGCGGCGATCCGATCCTGCTGGTGCTGCCGCGGGTCACGATGTGGCAGGCGGCGTATATCGGCGCGCTCAAGATGGGCGCGATTGTGATTCCGTGCACCGCGATGCTGCGGGAGAAGGACCTGATCTATCGCGCGAATCATTCGGGCGCGCGTGCGATTATCGCGGGTAGTGAAAACGCTTCGATGGTGGCCGAGCTGCGCGGCCAATGCCCCGGTTTGAACCATTTCCTGATCACCGGAAGCTCGCGTTCGGGATGGCAGGGGTTGCCGGAGCTGATGCAGCAGGCCTCGGCGGATTATCATCCAATAGCTACTCGCGCGAGCGATCCCGCGATTTGCTATTACACTTCCGGCACCACCCGCGAACCGAAAGCCGTCCTGCATAGCCACGCCTACACCTGGAGCCATCAGTACACCGGCCGAAATTGGCTGGACGTTGTGTCCAACGGCGTCCACTGGACGACGTCGGACACCGGATGGGCCAAAGCCGCGTACGGAGTGCTGTTCGGGCCGTGGATGAACGGGGTCACGACGTTTATGTATAACGGCCGCTTCGAGCCCAAACGCGAGCTCGAGTTGCTCGCACGCTATAACATCACTACTTTCTGCGCGCCGCCAACTGAGTATCGGATGCTGATCAAAGAGGACCTGTCCAAATATCTGTTCCCCAAACTACGCCACTGCACCGGAGCCGGAGAGCCCCTCAATCCGGAAGTGATCGAGGTTTGGAAGGATCGCCTCGGACATGTGATTCACGACGGCTACGGACAGACCGAAACGACCATCCTGGCGGCGAACATGCCCGGGATGGAGGTCAAGCCGGGCTCGATGGGCCTGCCGTTTCCCGGCCACGATGTGCGGATCGTCGATGAAGACCTGCGCGAAGTAAAAGACGGCGAGGTTGGGCAGATCGCGGTGCGGGTCGTGCCCGAGCGGCCGCCATCGCTGTTTCTCGAGTACTGGAAGAATCCGGCCGAGACCGCGGCGGTCTTTCAAGGCGATTACTATTTGACTGGCGACCACGCGACGCGCGACGCCGACGGATACCTGTGGTTCGTCGGACGCGCCGACGACGTGATCATTTCAGCCGGCTACCGGATAGGCCCCTTCGAGGTCGAGAGCGCGCTGCTGGAGCATCCGGCGGTGATCGAATCTGCGGTGGTCGCGAGTCCCGACGCCGATCGCGGCTCAATCGTGAAGGCATTCGTGCGGCTCAATGCGGACGCGCGCAAATCCGACGCGCTCGCGCGCGAGTTGCAGGAGCACGTCAAGCGAATCACCGCGCCGTACAAATATCCGCGCGAGATCGAGTTCGTGGACGAGCTACCCAAGACGGTCAGCGGAAAAATCCGCCGCGTAGAACTGCGCAAACGCGAAGAAGATCGCAAGCGGAAGTAGCCACTGCGGCTATATCGGCATTCAGTCCGAATCCAGGAACTCCCGTAGCGTCAACAGACGGATACCGCGGAACTTCCCGAGCCGGAGCATCGCGCGATCGCCGGTAACGATCGCATCGGCATGGCCCGCGATCGCACATTCGAGGATACGATTGTCCGGCTCGTCACTAAGCACCGCTACTCGCCGCCGGGATCTGACTATCACGCCAAGATCGCCGAGGAACACCGCGATCCGGGCAAGCTCGTTCACGTCGCGCCCGAATTTGCGCGCGATGACGCTGAGGCATTCGCCGATAATCGCGTGCGAAAGGATCAATTGGTTGTCCCGCGCACGATGCGCTGAACAGCCTCGTCCGCACTACCGCCCGGAAACACGAACGCCGACACAAAAATGTTCGTATCGAAGACGACCTTCACTCGCGCAGATACCGCTCAAGGTCTCGTTCACTGAGTATCTTCTTGTCACGAGCCTTCCGGCTCCAGAAACCTTGAATGCCCGCGAGCTCGCGCCGCAGGCGCTCGGCGCGGGCGATTCGCAAAGCCTCCTGGATTACGGAACTCAAGCTGCGGGACTCGGCACGCGCGATCTGCTCGGCTTCGCGCGCGAGATCCTTGGGTAAGGAGATGGTTCGCTTTACTGCAGTGGATGCCATTGTTCTAATCGTTCATAGAGTATGAATTATTACTACCACGACGCCATACAACACACTAGCGGCCACCGTTCATACCAGGAACGCTCTATAGACTTTTGTCCGAGGCCTTGCTCCGCGGTACAGCAATCGGAGGTGACGCCTGCGGCAGCGCGGTGCGAAAGCCGCTTTGCAGCATCAGCGCGCCAACTGCGCGCGACAACGCCACCGACAGCGATTCATCCGGTTGGGTTTCGAGCGGCAGAAAGACTTCTTTGCCGACCGGCGCGGGCGGTTCGTCTTCGGTCCCGAGAATCTCGCCGGTATAGAGCTCGGGATTCGCGCGCGAGGAGAGCGTGAACTTGATTCGCACCTTCGCCTTCATCTCGAAATACTGGCCGTGCAC
>JBARDN010000057.1:0-31044 GCA_049795175.1 Binataceae bacterium (SeqCode)
AGCTTCGGGTCGATCGCGGTGCCGTTGCGAAGCTCTCCGCCCAGCGCGAGGAAGCGGCGCAGGAGCTTCGGCGTGTTCGCAAGAGTGCGAAAGATATTGCCCACGGGCTGCCCGCGCTCGCGGATCAGGTTGTCGTAGATCTCGCGGTCGGCTTCTGCGAGATCCTCGCGATTCAGATATGGGACGCGTGCGGCCATGATGAATCCTCCTGAAGCCTATGCGAACAGCATCTCCGACATCGCGCCGCCCGGCGGGATCATCGGCATCACGACTTCGTCCTTCGGGATCACGACGTCGATCAGCACCGGCCCCGGGGTCGCGAACGCGTCCTTCATGGTCTTGGCGAGGTCCTTGGCGTGCTCGACGCGGAAGCCGTGGGCGCCGTAGGCGTCGGCCAGCTTGACGAAATTCGGCACCGACATCGCGGAGTACGAATAGCGCTCCTGATAGAACTTCTCCTGCCACTGCCGAACCATCCCGAGAAAATAGTTGTTCAGGATGATCACCTTGATATCCACGCCGTACTGCACCGCGGTGCCGAGTTCCTGGATATTCATCTGGATCGAGCCGTCGCCGGAAATCACCACGACTTTCTTGTCGGGCGCGGCGAATTTCGCGCCGATTCCGGCCGGCAGTCCGTAGCCCATCGTGCCCAGGCCGCCCGAGGTCAGCCACGAGCGCGGATTCTCGAACGGGAACATCTGCGCCATCCACATCTGATGCTGTCCGACGTCGGTGGCGACGATCACGTCGCCCTTGGTGATTCCGTACAGCTCCTCGATCACCTGAAACGGCGAGATCAGGCCGTCCTTGCGGCCATCCTTGCCGCCTTCATAGAGCGGCTTGTCTTTTTTCCATTGAAGAATCTGCTGATGCCATTTCTGCCATTCGGCGCGCTTCTTTGCGATACTCTCGCGTCCCTTCACGGCGGCTAGAATATCGACCAGCACCGACTTGATATCGCCGACGATCGGGATATCGACCTTCACGTTCTTCGAGATCGACGACGGGTCGATATCGATATGGATGATCGACTGAGCTTTGGGCGCGAAATCCGCGATACGCCCAGTGACGCGATCGTCGAAGCGCGCACCGATCGCGATCAGGCAGTCGGTGTTGGTCACCGCCGTGTTGGTGCCGTACGAGCCATGCATCCCGAGCATCCCCAGGCGCAGCGAGTCCGACGACGGCATCGAGCCGAGCGCCATCAGGGTTTCGGTGACCGGAATTCCAAGTCCGCGCGCGAGTTCGCGCAGCTCGGACGCGGCGCCGGACCATTGCACGCCGCCGCCGACGTAGAACAGCGGACGCGAGCTATTTTCGATCGCCTCGACCGCGCGCTCGATCTGGCGCGGATTACCGCGGATCGTCGGCTTGTAGCCGCGCAGCTCGATCTTGTCGGGAAGCTTGAAGGTGTGCTCCGCGGTCTGCACATCTTTGGGCAGATCGACTACGACCGGACCGGGGCGTCCGCTGCCCGCGATATAGAATGCTTCCTTGATGATCCGGGCGACGTCCTTGACGTCTTTGATCAGATAGTTGTGCTTGGTGCAGGGCCGCGTGATTCCGACAATATCGGCTTCCTGAAACGCGTCGTTGCCGATAAGTGCGGTCGAGACCTGCCCCGTGATCACGACCATCGGGGTCGAATCCATATAGGCGTCGGCGATTCCGGTGATGGTGTTGGTCGCACCCGGACCCGAGGTAACCAGCACGACGCCCGGCTTGCCGGTGACGCGGGCGAAGCCTTCTGCCATGTGGGTTGCGCCCTGCTCATGGCGGGCGAGGACGTGCTTGATTTTCGAGTCGAGGAGCGCGTCATAGGTCGGAAGAATCGCGCCGCCGGGATAGCCGAAGATTACGTCCGCACCTTCGGCGATGAGGGATTCGATAACGATTTGCGCGCCAGTCAGTTTTTTCATCGATCAGCCGTCATTTTTGATGAAACGCCTCCGAGCAAATCAAGCTATCTCACGTGCGCCGAGCGTACAACGTACACTCTGCTGAGATGCCTCGGAGCTGCGCATAACGCCTCGGAGCCCAGTGCGCGCTTAATAATGCTTCTGCGGATTGAGGGCGCCCTTGCCGAGTTGCGCGCTCTCGACCTCGAAAGTCCGATCCAGCGGCGCAAACATCCCGGTCACCGTCATCTCCTGTCCCGGCTCGATCTTCTCAAACGTGTCCGCGCCGACGCCCTGGACCACGAAGTTCGGACTATGGGTCTGCACGTACTGCCAGATATCGGGGAAGCGGACGCGATCGCTGCTCGTGTTCACGTAGCCGTCGTTGAGCACGAACTTGTACTTCTTGGTCCCGACGCCCAACGTGACGACCTTCTGATTGCCGAAGATCTGGCCCGGCGCGGGCTTGGTGATAACGATCGTGGTCGGGATCGGCAGCCCCATCGCGCTCATCTGCGCGCGAGCAACGGGCGCGGATACGGCGACGAGGGAAACTGCCGCAACGATCGTCATGGCGCCGAGCGCGAGCCGCGATAGGTATGGTTTCATCTCGATCTGTCCTTTTGCAGACTGGGGATCTCGGATTTGGGTGATATAGAAATCTTAGGTCCTTACTGCGCGCACGATCAACCATGGATTTCTGCTTTCAAAAACCAATCCGGCCAACCGATAATAATATCGACCGCCAGTTTCCGCGTATCCGCGCGCTGATTGATGGGCTGCCGACCGCCGCCGGTTTCCGGCCGATCGCAGATGTTGCCCGACCGATCGGCGAAAATCGGTTGCCGGGCTCAGTTCAATCGGCGATTCTGTTTGCGGGAGTGACTCGCGGCCAACAAGAGGGGCATACGTTCATGCAGATGAATAAGCCGATCAGGCCACAGGACAGGAACGCCGGCCTGTATGCGATAGCCTGGATGGCCGCGATGCTCGCTGTGATTGCGGCTGCAGGGCCTGCCTTTGCGCAGGTCAAGCCGGGCGAGGTTATCACGCCGGCCAACGCCCAGCAGGTGCAGAATCTTCTAAGCCCCGGCAATTACGTGCTGGTGCAGCGCGGGATGCAGCTCGATATCGTACCGACGTCAGCCACCGATTGGCCGCCGCCATACAAATCGGCGACCGAAAAATATCACGCGCAGGTGGCGCTCGCGCCCGACGGCACTCTCCAGCACTACACCGCGGGACTGCCCTTTCCGCTGGTGGATCCCAACGATCCGCAGGTCGCGCAAAAGGTGATGTGGAACTTCAGCTTTCGCCCGCTCTACACCGATGACGCTGATCTGCGCTACCCCGAGATCGCGAGTTACACTCCGACCTCGGCGCCGGGTTCGCCCACCGGCTATTTCACCGTCGGCCACTTCGCTTTCTATAACAATATTGGCCGGATCGAAGTTCCTCCGGTGCCGACCGACCCGGACGCGCAGGCCAGCGGCATCCGTTACCGCTTCGCGTTTTATCCATTCCTCGAGCCGGCGATGCTGCGCGGGCTTGGGTTCCTGCGCTTTCGCAACATCGATCCAAGCGTCGAGGACAATACCTGGATTTTCAACCCACGCGCGCGCAAGCTGCGGCGCGAACAGGCTTCCGTGCTCTCCGACGCGATCGCGGCGGTTCCGGGAATGGCATCCGGCGCAGCACAACCCTATGTCTCGACGATCGATCCGGATTCCTACTTCGGATTCTCGGCGAAGATCGAGGATTTCAACTACCGCTACCTCGGCGAAAAAGACATGCTCGCGTGCGTGCATGCGAAGAACTCGCCCGAACCCTCGTGCAGCACCGACGGCGGCCACACGATTTGTCCCGAGGATTGGGAAATGCGCCATCTCTATGTAGTCGAGGCGGACGCGAAGAGCACCACGAATGTCCTCATCCCAAAGCGAATTTTCTATATCGATTCCGAGGGATGGTTTATTACCGCGTCGGACCAGTACGATCGCGAGGGCAAGTTGTGGAAGACGCTGGCGACCTTCAATACCTATCGCGATCGTCCGGTGCCCGACGCCAAGGTCGCCATCTATCCGTACAAGCGGATGTTCCAGCTCGGGCTCGCCGACGAAGACATCCAGCAGAACGCCAGCTCCGTCATCTACATGCCCGGACCGACCGCGCCGGAGCGCGAATGCTGGTACATCGACATGGGCGTCGTGAATAACTCCTTCTTCGCCCCGGAGGCACTCAGGAACGCCGGGCATTAGACTGGCTGTTACGCATTCGCGTTCAACGATTGCAACCGCGGAATAGCATTCTTCCGATAAACTAACTTATGTAAGATAGGGCCTTCATCTCCGGGACCGTCGCAGTTCCCGGCTATCGAAGGAGATACTCATGCGGTCGAATCGAGCGCAACGGTTTTCGAGACGATTGGGAATAGCCGCGATACTCGGGTTAGCGATCGCGCTATCAAGTCCCGCATTTGCTCAGGTCAAGCCGGGCGACGTAATCACCAAGGATAACGCAGCGCAAGTCCAGAATCTGGTCAGCCCCGGCAACTACACGCTGGTGCAGCGCGGGATGGTGATGGATATCGTGCCGTCGGAAAAGCTCGAATGGCCGCCGCCTTACACTTCGGCGACGGAAAAATATCACTCGCAGGTAGCGCTCGCGCCCGACGGCACTCTGCATAACTACGTCGCGGGATTGCCGTTTCCGCTGCTCGACGCCAACGATCCCGAGATGGCGACCAAGCTGATGTGGAACTTCAGCTTCCGTCCGCTCTATAGCGACGACGCCGATCTGCGTTATCCGGAAGTCGCGAGCTATGCCGCCGCCGGCGGCGATCCGCTGAGCTTCTTCACCGTCGGCCACTTCGCTTTCTACAACAACATCGGCCGGATCGAGGTCAAACCCATCCCCACCGATCCTGACGCTGCCCAAAGCGGGGTGCGTTACCGGTTCGCCTTCTATCCATTCCTCGAACCGTCGGGACTGCGCGGCTTCGGGATGGTTCGGTATCGGCATATCGACCCGAAAGTCGAAGACAACACCTGGGTCTTCAATCCTTCCAATCGCAGGCTGCGCCGTGAATCGGTGGACGTGCTCACCGACGCGATCGGGATGCTGCCCGGATTCTCGTCGGGCGGCGGCGGTGGCGGCGGCGGTATGGGTGGCGGTGTGGGAGGAGGCAGCGGCGGCGCATCGCTGGCCTCATCCATCGATCCCGATTCCTACTTTGGCTTCGCGGCCAAGGTCGAGGACTATACCTACAAATTTCTGGGCGACAAGAACATGCTCGCGGTGGTCAATGCCAAGACCTCGCCCGAGACCGGATGTCCGTCTGACGGCAATCACACCGTATGCCCAGAGAATTGGGAGATGCGTCATTTGTATGTAGTCGAAGCCGACGCCAAGCCCGGCAACAACTTCACTATTCCCAAGCGTATCCTCTATGTCGATTCCGAAGGATGGTTCATAACCGCGTCGGACCAGTACGACCGCGAGGGCAAGCTGTGGAAGACCCTGGCGACGTTCAACACCTACCGCGACCGGCCGGTGCCTGACGCCAAGGTCGCGGTCTATCCGTACAAGAGGATGTTCCAGCTCGCGCTGGTCGATTATGATCTGACCAACTCGAACAGCTCGGTGGTTTTCATGCCCGGCCCGACCGCTCCGGATCGCGAATGCTGGTATATCGACATGGGTGTGGTCGATAACTCCTTCTTCACGCCAGAGGCGCTCAAAAACGCCGGGCACTAGTCACTATAAGAATCCGGGCGGCCACTAAGACACGAAGATACCAAGAAGAGAGGATTCACTTTAGAAGCTGGAATAGATTGCTGTAATCGTCGGTCCAGGGGCGGATGCGGCGCAGACCCTCGCGCGATTCGAGATGAGCGGCAATTGCCTTCCGGCCGAGCACCTTGTCGGTGCGCGCGAGCAATACCCAATCGCTCGACCAATTCACCATGTCCTTCTCATCGACATGCATGAAGCCGTAGTGCAGGTTGAGCGTCCGGCTGTGCTCAGCCAGCACCGGACGCAAATCGAAATTCAGATTTGAGATATGCACGGCCAGCACTCCGTCGGGCTTTAGCTCGCGCAAATAATCACGCATCGCTTCCAGCGTCAGAAGATGAGTCGGAATCGTGTCGCCGTTGAATGCATCGATCACCAGCACGTCGAACTGTTGCGAGTGGCCTGCGGCCAATTCCCGTTCCATCGAGAGCCGCGCGTCGCCCGGAACTATCTTCACTTTCGCGCTCGAATCGCGAAGAAAGGTGAAGTATGCGTCGGGGCTGGTGGCGACGTCGATGTCCGCCGGGTTTATTTCGTAGAAAAGAAAATAGTCGCCCGGTCTTCCCCACGCCGCCATCGCGCCGACACCAAGACCCACCACGCCGATACGCATCGCGGAATTCCCGGATGAGGTGCGCTGTGGATCATTCATCATTACCAGCCCTATTCCACTGTCAGTGCCGTAATAGCCAGTCGGGTAGTAACGAAGCTGCTGGTAGCGCGTGGAAAAGAACTGCTTGCCGTGCTCGGTATGTCCATTCATCAGCTTGTGCGAGATCCAGCTATTGTCGGGCGCTCCTTCTTCGAGCACGCGGAGCACGCCGTAAAAGTTGCGCGAGATCCAGAGCGCATGCCGGGTCGAAATCGCGAAGGTTTGCACATAGACGATTGCCAGGATCACGGCCGCCGCCACCATCGATCCCTGAGTGACGATTCCAGGCCGCGCCATCCATCGCGGCGGATTTTCCAGCGTGGCCACAAGCGCGACCGCCGCGACCACGCCGATCGCGATAACTACATACAGCGCCGTGGGCGCGACGGTCTCGGCAAGCAGCGGCAATATCAGCGCGGCGGCCAGTATGGCGGCGCCGGCCCATGGCGTCCGCCGATAGAGCCACGATCCGCGGTCGCGCATCAGCGTAATCGTCATCAATACGAGGCAGCTCCACGCCGCGAACCGGAAATCCACGAACTCGCGGAATAAAAGCGGGGCGAACACGACCGAAAAAATGCCGCCCAGCGCGCCGCCCGCCGACAGCATCAGATAGAACGCCGTCAGATCGCGTTTATGCGGCTTCAGACGAACCAGCTCGCCGTGGCAGATCATGCATCCGGCGAACATCAGCACGAGCACGTTTGTGATTTGCAGCAGCATCCTGACGGTGGTGACCGAGAACGCCGCACCCGCGATGAAGCCTGCGATTCGATCGATAAAAAACACCAGGACCAGATTCGAGAAAATCGCCGCACCGAAAAGCGGATGAAAAATCTCGCGCCGGTACCATCGATTGCTGTCGAAACAAACGATGAACGAGAACAGGTAGAGCGCGAGCGGCAGGATCCACATAAACGGAATCGGGGCCACATCCTGGGTCATCTGGCCGGTCGCGCCGTACAGCAGAAGCGACGCGCAAGCCGGCAGCACGATCCACAGCGTCCATATGGCGCGGCTCGAATCCGATGGCGATACATCTTCGTCCTGCCACTTGCCGGACTCGACCGTGCGCAGCGGCAGCGCGCAATACGTGATGCCGATCGCAAACGCGATATACAAAACGAACCACAGATTCGCCTGCGCTCGAAGGCCCAGAGTCGGTTCGACCGCGAATGGATAGGTCAGCAGTCCGAGCAACGACCCGAAATTCGAAACCGCATAGAGCCGATAAGGCGACGACTCGGGATAACTGAGCGCGAACCATGATTGCACCAAGGGAGCGGTCGCCGACAGCGCGAAGTACGGCAATCCGATACTCGCGGACAGCACCAGCAGGATGCGCACGATCGGAAAATGGACTCGCGCCGCCTTCCATCCGGCTCCGGGCAAAATCGGCGACTTTGACCATATCGCCAGTATCGTCATCGCGGCGACGCAGAGCCCGATCAACCCAAGATGGACGAGCAATTGCCTGCGCGGGCGCAACCCCGTGCCGATCAAATGCGCATACAGGTAGCCTGCCAGCAGCGTGATTTGAAAAAACAGCAGGCAGGTGGTCCATACCGTCGTCGAGCCGCCGAACCACGGCAGGATGTACTTTGCGATCATCGGCTCGATCTGAAAAAGCAGAAACGCACCGATGAAAATCGTAACGATGTAACGGGCGCTGGACATGTGGGATGCGCGGGAAAAGATCGCGCGCGCGGGTCAGTAGCGCAGGACGAATTTGATATCGCCCAGGCGGACCTGGCTGCCGCTGCTCAGAAAGGCGGAGCCGTGAATCTGGCGATCGTCAACGAAGGTGCCGTTGGTCGAGTTGAGGTCCATCAACTCGAATCCGCCGTTGCGCCTTAAAAGCCGCGCGTGAGCGCGCGAGATGCTGGCGTGCGGGATCACGATGTCATTGTCCTCGCCGCGGCCGAGCGTGACTTCATCCTTGAGCAGCGCATATTCGGACGCGACCGGACCGGCGGCGTTCATGGTCTGGAGCCTTGCCCCGCGCGAGTCGCCCGCGCCGCCCGAATCGGATGACGCGGTGGGCGGCGATGGCGGCGCGGTTCGCGGCGACATCGGCGCGGAAGAGGAACGCGCCACCGTGCGCTGCGCGGCCGCCGGCGCCATCGGACGCGACTGCGCCTCGACGATAGCCTTGAGTTCTTCGGTGGACACGCCGAAACGGATTCGTGAAAGCCCGAACAAGGCCAGGATCGCGATTAGCGGCACCGCGCCATTCCACCATCTGAAAGAAAGCTGCCGCAGGCCGGTTCCTACGGTGTTGGCTCCTGCTGCGCCGGTCCCGCTTTCAGGCTCGTTGATCGCCGCGCCGCCGATTCCGCGCACCTGGTAGCTGGTGTTGGTGGTCGCAGTCTCGCCGTTGAAGTTCACTTGCAACTCGACCGACCGATTGGTGCCGTCTTCGATCGGCCGCGGCGTTTCATAGGTCAGCGAATATTCCGTCGCGATCGAATGGCCGATCTCCCGCACCAGCGACGCGAAGCGTCCTTCTTCGGTGATGATGTTGTAGGACTTGCCGTGGGTCGCATCGACGATCTCCTGGTATTCAGGCGCGATGAACGGCGGCGGCACCACCGCGTAAAGGGTGAGTCCGTTTTTTTTGAGCAGCGCGGCAACCTTGGTCCCGGTCTCGGCGGTGACCTGCTCGCCGCGCTTGTGGTGATCCCAGAAAGCCTGATCGTGCTGAGTGTTCTCGGAACCGTCGCCGTCATGATGAGGCGGAGCGTCGGTCACAATAATTATGATGCCCTCGGCCTCCGGGCGGAACGGAAACGAGGCTGCGTAGGCGAGCGCGTCGAGCTGATCTTCGGGGATATCGCCGCCGCCGCCGGCGTGCAGGCCGCTCACCCAATCGGTGAACTCATGCACGTTCGAGGTCATCTTGTTGCGGTACGGGCAGTTGCAGTCGGAATATTGCGAGACCACGTAGTCTTCGAAGGTCACCAGACCGAGCCGGTAGTCGCGGCTGTTGGACTGCAAGTCCTGCGCGAAGGTGATGATGTTCTGTTTGACCGCGTCGATATACGGCTGCATCGATTCGGTAACGTCGAGCACGAACACGATATCGACTGGACGCCCCTGGCCGACTCCGCGGAAGTCGACAATTTTGGCCTGCTTGCCGTCCTCGAAGACTTTCACATTGTCGGGTTTAAGATTTCCAACCGGCTGTCCGTTTGAGTCGGTCAGGCCGAAATCAAGCTGCACGCCGCCGTCGCTGTCGAAGTGCTCGAGGCCCGGGTTGCCGATCGAGAGCTGCAGCGTCGCGCGCGCCTCTGGCGCGAGCATCATGGCCCAAGCGAAAGCGCAGACGGCGAGCACGCGGACGACCTGGCGATTTCGATTCGATGTCATTCTCAGCGATGATTCTCCGCTCAGGGATGATTCTCCGGATCGACCCGGCGTTCAGTCAATAGCGCTGCCAAAAACGCGCGGCGGCAGTTCGCATCGTGAAATGTGTTTCCTTGCCTTCGTGGATAGGCTAGGTTATCCCAAATCTTCGACCAATTCTCTTTTCGCATACGGTTTATTGAGTGAAGAAGTTACGTACCTGCTTGGCTATGGCGGCGTTGATCGCGCCGGTCCTTCTGATCTGCCTGGTGCTCGCGGCCGCGATGGACGGCCGCGCCCACGCACAGCTCGCCAACGGGATCGGCAAAAATGGATTAGTGCAGGTCGGTTTCGTCGCCAATCTCCAGTTTCCGGCCGGCGAGCCGACCCCTAATCTCCAGCATATTTTCTTGAACGTGGTCGCGGTCCGGCTCAATCCGAAACCGACCGGCAACAGCACCAAGTTTCCGCCCGAAGACAATCCCAAGTGGGTGACGATCCCGATCCCCTCGGGAACCGGCGTCGGGAACGCCGGACGGCCCGGCGACCTGCAGATCGATCTGCTGGCAGGCCGAACCCAACTGCAGCTCTTCAACACCGGTAAAGCCCGGACCGAAACCTATCACAGCGTCGAGTTGTCGCTCGACACGACCAACCCCGGCTATGTGGTCCCGGTCTGCTCGTCGGTGACGGGAACCACCCTCGAAGGATGCACCTCGACGCAGCTCGTGCTTAATAATCCGAGCAACCAGATTTCGTTTATCGACACGACTGGAATACCAGTGCAGAAGCAGGCCGTGACGACTCTGCCGCTGCAGCTTAATTTCCAGATCAACCTTTTGCCTACCATCCAGGGACAGCCCTACGTCGGCACCGTGACGATTGCCCCCGTGTCACCCCAAGCCTACGAGGCGACCATCAGCGGCACCGTCGTGGGATCAGGCTCCGGAGTTCAGAAGAAAAAAGTCCGCCGGCTCACGCTGAGTGTCGAGCAGCAAGGCACCAACAACGTGATCGCATTTGCCAACGTGATCAATGGCAAATATTCGGTCATGGTGCCTGCGCCGCCCGTCGGCAGCGGCGCCGGTGCCTCGTACGACGTGTACGTCTCGGGCGGCGGAGTTTCCTATGAAGCCACACGGATCGGCGGCTTGTTCGCGGGTGGGTCACAGACTGCGGATTTTACTCCAACCAAGACGATGGCTACGCAGGGAAACCTTGCCGGCACCATCACCGACATGTGCAGCGGCAAGGCCGCGACGCCAATCATTGGAGCGACGCTGCAAATTCTCATCCCTCCTGACTCGAATCCGACCGCGGATTGCCAGACGGCTCCGACTGACTGCGTAAGCGTCGCCACGGCGAACACCGGCAACTCGGGCACCTACCCTCTGCCCGGAACCGTCACCACGCCGGCGCCGTTCTCCGATGTTCCGGTTAATCCATCTTCGGCGGCTTACACGATGGAGATTTCGGCGCCCGGATATAATTCGATTATCGACAATCAGGTCTTCGCCACGACCAGAAAAACTGGCGGCAAATGCGCCGACAGCACCTCGCCACCCTCATGCGACTATGCGCTGCCGACTTCCTATCTGAAGGGCTCGCTCAATTTAGCCGCGGCGCCTGCGGCAGGAACCTACACGATGGTCCAGGTGTTCGCGGAGGACCAAGGAACCAACAATCTGGTCAGCGCTCTGACCAGTCCGCTGATCATCCGGCCTGGAAATGACAACGCAACCTTCACGATCAACGTTCCGGCCAACCAGGCCGGCGCGCCGCCGTCGAATGTCCGGGGGGCTGCGAACCTGGACCTGTTCGCGCAGGCGATCGATCTGTTCCAAGGGGCAAGCGACCCATATCCCGGCCACACCATAATCACTGCCGCCGATATTCCGGCGCCAACCACCTATTGCGTGACAGCGCCGCTGAACGAGAACTTGTTCCCAGCCGCCGAAACGATGGACTGCATCGGCCACGGCAGTATCACAGGGATTCTGAGTAATCCGGATATCAACACCTTCGTTGAGATCTCGAAGAACGACGTGCAGCTCTATTCCGCCGCACCCGTCTCTTTGCTCAATCCCGCCAGCAGTCAGCCCTTGGTCGGCAACGGCTATAGTTTCTGCGTTCCGCCGGATACCTACACGCTGACCAGATATGAAGGCGCTACGCCGGTTGAGACGCCCGCGCCCGGTCCCTCGCAGTCGATAACGGTGGTCCCGCCGCCGCTGCCGGTCCCGTCGGGTTCGCCGACTCCGTGTCCGACGACCTGCCAGGATGCCGGCAGTGGGACCTGCCCCGGCGTATGCAGCAACACCTCGGCGATACCGTTCTGAGCATGCGGATGAATCGGCTGACAGCAAACGCACGCGGCCGGTTAGGTCTGGCTCTGGTGCTGGCATGGATAACCACGCTGGCCGCCTGCAACGCCAGTTCGACGGGAGTTTCCGGCTTCGTCGGCAATACGCCACCCACCGCGCCCGAGACGATCTTCAAGATCCTGGGAACAGTGGGAACGCCGTTCACGCTGCTGATATCCAACACGCGATCGTCGTGGCAGGTTCAGGGCAACGTTCCGCTCAACGTAACCATCGTCAATAATGTGACCAGCAGCAACGGGCTTACTCCGGCGCGGCTGGTTGGCACCAAGCTTTCGAACGACAACAGTCTCTTGAGCATCCAGGCCGCCAACGGTTTCCATGTAGTCACAGCCCAGTCCACCACCGCGCCTTATGGCACGGTCACGATTCAAACCGGCGCGTCACTGTCGCAAATCGCGCCGCTGGCGTCTCCGGACCTGAGGATTTTCGTTTACGGTCCTCTGGGTGAACGGTTCACCGGCCTTATCGAAGACTCTCAGGTCGGCTTTGCCGTCAACCAACGAGTGCCCGCGCTGTTTCTGTTCGATTCGCCGAATGGAAAGGTTGACGGAAATTTTACCCAGGTCCAGAGCTTCGGGCCGTTCGCGATCAACATGAGTTTCAACAACGAGATCGTTGCAACCGCGCAGGGCTTTCCCAACGTGATCATTCGCCAGCCATGATAACGCCAACTTTCGCGGCCGGGACCGCGTCACTGACCCGGTGCGTCTCGTGCGTACATCGAATCCAATTGACAGCCCGGCTTTTTCGGAATACTTAGCCGTCAATGCACCAACGCGGACGGTAAGTAGCCGCAGGCTTGGTTCTTTTTTAGCTTCCGAATCTGTATGAGATCCTCGATTTTTCGCCGCGTCTTGCTGGTGATAGTGATTATCGCGATTGCCGCGGCAATCGTGCCGGCGCTTCACTACTATCATTACTTCGAAAGCCACGTCTCGACCGACGACGCGTACGTCGATGGAACCGTCGCGCTGGTATCCTCGCGGATCTCGGGAACCGTGACCAATCTTTACGTCGAAGATAACTGGACGGTTACCGAGGGCGAGTTGCTGCTCACCCTGGACCCGCGCGACTACCAAGTCCGGGTCGAGCAGGCTCGCGCGCAGCTTGCCCGCGCACACCAGTCGGTGGACGAGATGTACGCCGGAGTCGACGCGGCCCAATCGGGCGTGCGCCTGGCTGCGAGCCAGCTCAACCAGGCGAAAATCGACTGGAACCGCGCCCAGCAACTCAAGGCGCAAGGAATTGTGTCCGCGGAGTATTACGATCAGGCCGAGACCGCGCTGAAAGTCGCCAGCGCCAACTCTGCGCTGGCGGAGCATCAGCTCACCCAATCTCAGGCCGCGCTCGGCGAGGAAGTGGACCATACCGATCATTCGCGCTACGACCGCCCAATCGTAAAGCAAGCCGAAGCGGCGCTCGAAGCGGCCAAACTCGATCTTGCCTATACGAAAATCTACGCGCCGTTTGCGGGAATCGTAACCCACAAAACCACTCATATCGGCCATCGGGTGCAGGTCGGCGAACCGCTGATGGCGGTCGTGCCGCTCAAGCATCTATATGTCACCGCGAATTTCAAGGAGACGCAGCTAACCGACGTGCGCGTCGGGCAGCAGGCAACCGTCGAGGCCGATATCTACCCGGGTTACATCTATCGCGGCCACGTTGACTCGATCAGCATGGGCACCGGTGCCGCGTTCTCGCTGCTGCCGCCCGAGAACGCAACCGGCAATTGGGTTAAGGTGGTGCAGCGCGTGCCGGTCAAAATTGTTTTCGATCAGGAGATCCCCGCCGACAAGCCGCTGCGCCTTGGGCTCTCGGTCGAGGTCGCGATCAACGTCGGCAACACGCACGGCTCGCTGCTGTCCTCTTTGGTCCAGGGCCACTTCGAGCACAACGGCACCACTTCGCCCAACGAATCGCTCAAAGAGCAGCCGATGCCCTCGCCCGACCCGCAGGGCCAGGGACACGAGCCTCCCGAGCAACATCGGCAGTTCCTGCACGGCTTGTTTCATCGCGGCAAATAGCGCGACTCGCGCCTGACACGCGTGTCAGGTGAATTGCCTTCGATCATCCCGATGTATTAGCCTTGAGCCGCTGCGTGCCGGAAGCGCGCCGCTTCGTATCGCAATGATCGATCTCCACGACATCGGCGTCCGACTGGGCGCCTATCTCGAGACTCCCCCGGCAAGCCTGCGCGTGCTGGCCAGCGGATGGGAGACGACGGTATTCGAGTTCACGCTCGGCAGCGCTTCGCCCCGCTTTCGCGAGATGCCCGCAGGAGCGCCGCTGGTCCTGCGCTTCTACCAGGGCGCGCAGGCCGACGACAAAGGCGCGCGCGAAAATCTCACGATCGGGCGCCTCTGGGCGGCGGGCTTTCCGGTTCCGCATCCTTACGCGTTCGAGCTTGATCGTGCCGCGCTCGGAGCGCCGTTTCTGGTGATGCAGCGGCTCGACGGCGGTCCGCTGTTCACGACCCGCAGCTTTCCCGAGGCGTTCAAGACTTTCTCGCTGGGATTTTTCGGCTTCGTGCGCGCCCAGGTGAAGCTGCATCGGATGAACCCGGAGGACTCCCGCCTGCGCGATATTCCGCGCGCCTACGAGACCGGACTGACCGCGCCGGGAACGCCGATGCTCGATCGGGCGCTGGCGATTATCGCGGACCGCGTCGACAAGGGTCCCCTGCCCGGCCTGCGCGACGCGCTCGCACGGCTGGCCGCGCGCGCCGGTGCGTACCGGGTCGGAGAGCCCTCGCTGATCCACATGGACTATCATCCGCGAAACGTCGTGGTGCGCGCGACGCATCTGTCGGGCGTTATCGATTGGGTCAACACCGACGTCGGCGACCGCCATCTTGACGCCGGGATGACCGCGGCGATCCTGTCGTCGTCAGCGTTCGATCATCCGCGATGGATCCGCGACAACGTGGTCGGCAACACGCTGCGCATGTCGTTCGCGGGGCTTTACGTGCCCTTGTATCACGCGATGAACCGGCTCGACTTCGAGCGCTTCCGCTACTGCCAGGCGGTGGCCGCGATGCTGCGGCTGTCGATGCTCGGGATGATGCAGGCGCGCGGACCCGAGAATCAGGGTTACAGGCCCGAGGCGATGTCCGAAGTCACACCCGGCGTGGTGCGTCTGCTTTCGCGCTTCGCCGAACGAAAAAGTGGAGAGCGCGTGCGCATGGACTTGGCCGCGCAGCCTGCGTGATGCTCATGAGAAGATGCTCGATAGCAAAATGCTCGATTGCGATGATGCTCGCGATCACCTGGTTGATGATCATGCCACCGCCGCGAATGCCGCCGGTGAAAAACAAGGACGGCAGCTACCAGGTTGACCTTACGATTCCGATAAACCGATGGATCGTGTTCGCGACCTATCGCAACCAGGCCGCATGCCGCGGCGATCTGCAGAGCAAGCCGCATTACTTCATCTGCATCGATCGGACGAACCCCGCGTTCCGGGCCGCCGCGATCGCCGGGAAGCAGAAGGCACAGCACGCAGCACCGGCCACGGTGCAGGCGCCGCAGGCTCCGACGACGAACTGATCCGGCCGCTTGATCTCTGCTCAGGCGCGCAGCAATTCGCGCAATACGAAGGGCAGAATTCCGCCGTGCCGGATGTACTCGATCTCTTCGGGAGTATCGACTCGCGAGATGACCTCGAACTGTTTGGTCTTGCCCGCTTCCTCGGCGCGCACGGTCAGACGCTGGCGCTGCTTGATACCGCCGCTGGTCCCGCCGATCGAATAAACCTCGCGGCCTGTCAGACCGAGCGATTCGCGGTTCTCGCCGGGCAGAAACTCGAGCGCGAGTACGCCCATGCCGATGAGGTTGCTGCGATGAATCCGCTCGAAGTTCTCCGCGATAACCGCCTTCACTCCGAGCAGCAACGTCCCCTTGGCCGCCCAATCGCGCGAGGAGCCGGTACCGTACTCCTTGCCCGCGATCACGATCAGCGCAACTCCGTCCTTGCGGTAACGCTCCGACGCGTCGAAAATCGTCATCTGCTCGCCGTCGGGCAGATGCGTCGTGAATCCGCCCTCGACCCCGGGGACCATCTGATTGCGCAGCCGGATATTGGCAAACGTGCCGCGCATCATCACTTCATGATTTCCGCGCCGCGCTCCGTACGAGTTAAAGTCGGCGGGCTTGATGCCATGCGCGATCAGATATTTTCCCGCAGGCCCATCGCTCGCGATCGATCCGGCCGGCGAAATGTGGTCGGTGGTCACGCTGTCGCCCAAGACCGCCAGCGCGCGCGCGCCCGTGATATCGGTAAACTTGCCCGGCTCCGCGCCGATACCGTCAAAGAACGGCGGCGCCTTGACGTACTCGGAATCCTTTTCCCACTGAAACAGATTGCCCTTCGGAACCGCCAGGCTGCGCCAGTTCTCGTCGCCCTCGAACACCTGACCGTACTCGCCGCGGAACATCGCGGAGTCCAGAGAGCTTTTTACCGTGCTCGCAATTTCTTCGGACGACGGCCAGATGTCGCGCAGATAGACCGATTTTCCCTGCGGGTCGGTTCCCAGCGGCTCGTGATCAAGATTGATATCCATCGTTCCGGCGATCGCGTACGCGACCACCAGCGGCGGCGAAGCCAGGTAGTTGAAGCGCACCGCCGGATTGATCCGTCCCTCGAAGTTGCGATTCCCGCTCAGCACTGCCGCGGCCACCAGGTTCCCTTTTTTCACCGCGTCGGCGATATCTGTTTCGATCGGACCGCTGTTGCCGATACAGGTCGTGCATCCGTAACCGACCAGGTTGAACTTCAGCTTCTCCAGTGGCTCGATCAGTCCCGCGCGCTTGAGATACTGCGTGACGACTTTCGAGCCCGGTGCGAGGCTGGTCTTGACCCACGGCCGCACGGCGAGTCCGCGGGCGACCGCTTTTTTCGCGAGCAACCCTGCCGCAACCATCACCGAAGGATTCGAGGTATTGGTGCAGCTCGTGATCGCCGCGATGATCACGGATCCGTGCGTGAGCGAGAAGTTATCAGCGCCGCGAGCCGTTCCGACACTGTGAGCAAGATGGCCGAGTTCCGCGGCGGAGACGCGCTCGTGCGGAGCGAGCCCCGGATTCCCGCCCTCGGAAACCCAGCGCTCGATGACCTTCGGATCGACCGTGACATGGTTCGCGACTTCCTTGGCCAGGTCGCGGCGGAAGGTGATTTTTGAAGCGTGCAGCGGCACGCGATCCTGCGGACGGCGCGGCCCCGCGAGGCTCGGCTCGACTTGCGCGAGATCGAGATCGAGCACGTCGGAAAAATGCGGCTCCGGCGTCGTCTCGGTGCGGAACAGCCCCTGCTCCTTGCAGTACGCCTCGACCAGATTGACCTGCTCATCGGGCCGGCCGCTCATGCGCAAATATTTTAGCGTCTGGTCATCGACCGGAAAAAATCCGATCGTCGCGCCGTACTCGGGCGACATGTTTCCGAGCGTCGCGCGATCGGCAACCGGCAGCGTGCCAAGCCCCGGACCGAAATACTCGACGAACTTCCCGACCACACCCTTCTTGCGCAGCATCTGCGTAACGGTCAGCACCAGGTCGGTCGCGGTCGAGCCGGGGCGCATGCTTCCGTGCAGGCGAAAGCCGACCACCTCGGGAATCAGCATCGGGATCGAGCGCCCGAGCATCGCCGCTTCCGCCTCGATTCCGCCCACACCCCATCCGACCACGCCGAGTCCGTTGATCATCGTGGTATGCGAATCGGTGCCCAGCACGGTGTCCGGATAGGCCGAGCCGTCGCGCGCGCCGAACACCACCGGCGCGAGATATTCGAGATTTACCTGATGCACGATTCCAGTGTCGGGCGGCACCACGCGAAAATCGTCGAACGCGCCCTGCCCCCAGCGTAGGAACAGGTAGCGCTCGCGGTTGCGCTCGAACTCCATGCGTGCGTTGATCGCAAACGCGTCCGCGCTTCCGTACGCATCGACCTGCACCGAATGATCGATCACCAGATCGACCGGCTGGAGCGGATTAATCTTCGCCGGGTCGCCGCCCAGGCGCTTGATCGCGTCGCGCATCACCGCCAGATCGGCCACCACCGGCACGCCGGTGAAATCCTGCAACAGCACCCGCGCGGGCCGAAATGAAATCTCGCGCTGCGAGGGCTTGCCGTCCCATTTCGCCAGCGTCTCGACCTGCTCGGCAGTCACGTTGACGCCGTCTTCGCGCCGCAGAACGTTTTCGAGCATCACCCTGATCGAGAACGGAATCTTCGCGAGTGCAAAGCCGCGGCGCTCGAGCGTTTCGAGCTTGTGGATCGTCCAGGATTTTCCGCCCGATTTGAGCGTCGTCCGTGCGCCGAAACTGTTGGTCGCCATGCGACCAGAATAGCGCGCGCGCTGTGCCGATCAACCGCGTATGGAACGCGCGCGCGCCGGAGCGGGACCCGGCAGTCCGTCGAAGACGAGTGCGCGGCCATCAGAGTGAAAACGCATCGCCGCCAGCATCCCCACTCGCGGTGATACCAGAGCGGGCTCGCCGTCGATCGTATCGAGCACAATCTTGGGCCGAACTTCGATCAGCGCCGCCACCGCCGCGCTGAACGCCTCGTCATCGAGCGGAGAAGTCGCCACCAGCGCACGGCTTGCAAGCCCGAGCACGGCCTTCCCTGCCCGAAGAACCACGATGTTAGCCGCATCGCGCGCGACACCGCATCCGGGGAGCATCACGCCATAGGGGTTGGCCGGATCGGCGGCGCTGATCGCGACAGGCTTTTCGCGCGCGGGATTCAGCGCACGCGCCTCGCGCAACATCTCAACCGCTTCGGGCAGTGCGTATTGTTCAGCGCAGAGCGTGCGCACGAACCATCCGCGGCGGATGGTGCCGCCGTACTCAAGCCGGCGCAGCGCGAACGACACGTCATGCCAGCTCATCGCCGACGATTCGAGTGCAAGCATCTCGCGCGAGAGAATTCCGTTGCGCGCCAGCAGACTCAGCGCGAACTCGCGCGCCGGATCCGCATCTTCAGAATTAATGGTGGCCGCGTCGATCACGCTCCATCGTCCGGACACACTCGACTTGAGCCGCGCGCGAATCGCAGCGTCGTGGCGAGTGAATCCCCGAGGCGAGGTACTCTCGATCGCGTCGGCGGTGGACGGATCGGACGCGAGCATCCGCAGCGGCGCAAAGCTGTCGTTGCTCGCAAAACCACGCGCGGCCAGTCGCCACAGCGCAGCAAGCGTATCTCGTTCCGAGAGATTCGCGCGCTCGGAAATCTGATCGAGGTATTGCGCACCACCCGCGCGCAGCACCGCGAGAATGCTCTGTTCACGCGGATCGTCGGGCTGCGCGGAGCCGGAGGCACCGGGGACCGCCGCGCGCCGCGCAATGAATGTGATCAAGCCGGGGCTCGTGCGGTCCTCGTCGCCGTGCGCGACCGCGGCCCATCGCATCTGTCCGCCCAGGCATACGACGTCGAGCATTTCCGGTCGATAGCCGGGGATTCGCGCGGGCAGAATCGCGCGCTCCCAGAAACCCGGCGCGTAGGCGAGACCGGAGAGCTGTTCCAGGATGGCGGTCACGCCGGTAGCGTCTGGTGTGATGTCGCCGCCGCCGACGTACATCCATCGCAGGCGGAACGCCGCGAACTCGTGATCGGCGCATGGCTCGATCTCGGCGCGCACTCGCGCCAGCGTCATCCGATGAATCCGCTCGAGGTTGTAACGCTCGCACCACTGCGTCACCGTCGCGGAAGTAAAGTGACCGCGAAACACGGCGCCGCTCGCCTCGAGCGCGGGCAGCACGCGCTCGATCGTTTGCGCATCGAACCCGAGCTGTGCCGCGAGTTCATCGGCGGTGATCGGACCCGAGGTCTTGAGCGCACGGCGGATGATCTCGTGCTGCGCAACATCGGGATCGGCCGGCGCAAATTCCGGCGCGTCGATAATCTCCGCGCCGGGATACGCCGCCGCGAATATCGCGGCATCCTCCGACCCGATAACGGCCTGCGCGGCAGGGCCGAGCCGAACCAGCCGCGCGACGCGCTTTTCTCGCGCAAGTTCCTCGAGCATCGCGCGAGCACCTTCTCCTGCGCGATCTTCGAGCTCACGAATATTCAGCGCACCGTGCGCGCGAATCAATTCGTACAGCTCGTCGCGATTTCGCGCGCGATAGCCGAGCGCCATTCCCGTCACTTCGGCGGCGACCGCGCGCACCGCGTCCTCGGCGAGCATCGCCGACAAATCCTCGCTCCGGAACACGTCCTCTGCCATGCCGCGATTCATCGAGACGGTGCGGCTGCGGCGATTCGCGCGCTCGCCACCGTCGAGGAAGGAGTAGTCCCACGCGAGCAACAAACGATGCGCGAAGACCGAGGGCGAGACCGAGTCAACGTAAACCGCGCGTACGGAACCGTCGGCGACGCCGGCGAGCACGCGCTCCATCCGCTCGGCATCCGCCGATTCGGTCAGACACTCGCGCATCGTCTCGGCGACGATAAAATGCTCGGGAATCGCGATCGCGGGCGGACGATTTTCGAAACAGGCCTGCTGTTGCGGGAACAGCGCGGCGAGCGCTTCCTGCGAGCGCAGGCGCTGAATCCAAGCCGGAATCCGTGCGCCGCGCGCAGCGCGAATGACGGTCAACGCACGCGAAGCGACGTGGCGGAAACGGACCTCGAACATCGGCGCCGCGATCATCGCCTGTTCGAGCACGGCGCGCGCGCTGCGCGCCGGCAGCATCGTGAGGGTCTCTTCGAGCGGAAAACTATGCCGCGCGTTGAGCGCAATCAGCACGCCGTCGTCAATTGCCGAAGCTTGAATCTCGAAATCGAACGATTGGCAGAGCCGCTTGCGCAACGCGAGTCCGAGTCCTCGATTGAAGCGGATTCCAAACGGTGCATGAATCACGATTTGCGTGCCGCCCAAGCCATCGAAAAATCGCTCGACCACGATCGTGCTCGAATCCGGAATCGCGCCGAGCGCCGCAACGCCGCGGCGCACGTAATCGACTGCCTGGGTTGCCGCGGCTTCCGTCAGCGCGCACTCCGCCGCAAGCCACCGCGCGGCACCGGCGTCGCCGCTGCGATTAATCTGATCGGAGATTTGATGCCGCAGCTCCGCGATTTCGGTCGAGAGCGCATGCGACCTGCCGCCCGCTTCGGTCAGCCAAAACGGCAGCGTCGGCGCCATCCCGGGTGCGGCTTCGACCATCAGGCGTCCGCGCGAGGTGCGCTGGATCTGCCACGGCATCGAGCCAAGCGAGAACACGTCGCCGCGCGCTGATTCCTGCGCGAAATCTTCCTCGACGTCGCCGATCTTGCGCCCCTCGGATTCGATCACGACATCGTAGTTGCCGCTTTCCGGAATCGTTCCACCCGACATGATCGCGGCCAGCCGCGCTCCGCGCCGGGGGCGAACGCGATGATTGGTTCGATCGAAAAATATTTTCGGCGCGGCGCCGCTGATTCGCTCCGGCAACTCCGTGGCCATCTGCTCGACCAGCCGCGTGAGGCCGTCGGCGTCGAGCCCGCCCAGGTTGTACGCGCCGCGCAGGATGCGCAGCAGATCGGCTTCGCTGATTTCATCTTCTTCCGCCGCGATCGCGATAATCTGTTGCGCCGCAATATCCAGGCATCCCGATGGAATCTCGACTTCATCCAGATGCCCGCGGCGAATCGCGCGCACCGCAGCCGCGCATTCGAGCAGATCGTCCGTGGTCATCGCGAAAAATCGGCCCTTCGGCGTCGCGCCGAGGCTATGACCCGAGCGCCCAATGCGCTGAATCGCGGCGGATATGGATTTCGGCGAATCGATCTGACAGACCAGCTCGACCGCGCCCACGTCGATGCCTAATTCCAGGGACGCGGTCGCAACGATCGCGCGCAGCTCGCCGCGTTTTAGGCGCTGCTCAGCCAGCACGCGCTCCTTGCGCGCAAGACTGCCGTGATGCGCCATCACCACGTCGGCGCCGACGCGCTTTTGCAGATTGACCGCTACACGCTCGGCCCAGCGGCGCGAGAGCGTGAAGATCAAAGTCGTGCGATGCGCCAGGATCAGCTCCGCGATCTGATCGTACATCGCATCCCAATGCTGATGCGTCGCGAGCGGCTCAAGCTCCGGCCCCGGCGCAATCACCTGCAAGTCCATCGTTCGCGCGCGATCGTCGGCGCGAACGATTTTTACTGGCCGCGGAGTGCGCGAACCGTCGGCGGCGGTATCGAAGCCCGCCAAAAATTCCGCGAGCTTCTCGATCGGGTTGAGCGTCGCCGAAAGCCCGATTCGCGTGGGACGCTCGGCGCCCGACGCGCGCACGAAGCGCTCCAGCCGCTCGAGCGTCACGGCCAGATGCGCGCCGCGCTTGTTTCCTGCCAGCGCGTGCAGCTCATCGACAATAACGTGGCGCACCGATGCGAGTTTGGTGCGAAACCGCGGCGACGTGAGCAGCAGGAACAGCGACTCGGGCGTGGTGACCAGGATCTGCGGCGGGCGCTTGAGCATCGCGCTGCGCTCGCTCGCGGGAGTATCGCCGGTGCGCAGGCCGGCGCGGATGACACCAAGATCGATTCCAGTCGCCGCGCCGATCTCGCGAACGCCGTCGAGCGGCTCATCCAGGTTGAGGCGAATATCGTTCGCGAGCGCCTTGAGCGGCGATACGTAAAGCACCGATACCGCGTCGGGAAGAGCACCGCGCTCGGCCTCCCGCACGAGGCTATCTATCGCCCACATGAACGCGGCCAGCGTCTTGCCGCTGCCGGTGGGAGCGCACAACAGGACGTCATGACGAGGGTTCGCGCTGGCCGCGCCGATTACAGGCCATCCGAGTTCCTGCGCACGCGAGGGAGCGCCGAAGCGCCGCGAAAACCATTCGCGCACCGCAGGATGGAAATCTGCCAGCACGGGATGCATCGTGATCTTTATAACATCCTGCCCCGCGAGACGGCAGCGCGCCCGTCAGAGGCGGAGTAGTTCCGGGAGGCGCGTGGTGAACTCGCTGCGCGAGAGAGTCAAGTCGAAGCCTGCTTCGCGCGCGGCCTTGAGGGGTTTCAAATCGACGTGCGAGGCGAAGCCGACGATTCGCGCGCCGGGCGCTTCAGCGCGGATGCGCGCGACCGTCGCCGCCGCGGGAAACTCCGCGTCCGAAAGATCGGCAAATACCAGCGCGGGATGATGGCTTGCGCATTGTCGCGCCGCCGCGTCGAGCGTGGAGGCATACAGAACCTCGACCCCGAGCGATTCGGCAACCGCGTCCAGCTTCGAGCGAAAGAAAAGATCCGTCACCAATCCCAGCGCGATCCTGCTGCCCATGATTCAGCATACCGGCGCCGATTGGTCGGGTGAACAGGCATCCACTCGTACCTGCGGGACCTACGAACGAATCGATGATAAAACCGTCGCATCCGGCACGCTTGCCGGCCACGCAGGAGGTCGCTAATGGCAAGGCTGATGAGAGGAATCGAGACGCGGCTGATTCACGCGGGGGAACCCGATCCGCCGATAAGCGGCGCGGTCACGATGCCGATCTTCCAGTCCTCGACGTTCGAGTCGGCCGGCGCGGCGAGCTATCACGACCTGCGCTACATTCGGCTCTCGAACACTCCCAATCACACTGCGCTGCACGCCAAGCTTGCGAGCCTCGAGGGCGCCGAGGATGCGTTGGTCACGGGCAGCGGGATGGCTGCTATCTCGGCGACTCTGATGACGACGCTCAGCGGCCGCGGGCATCTGCTCGCGCAGGATAGCCTGTACGGCGGCACGCACGATCTCATGACGCAGGATTTTCCCGGGATGGGTATGGAAGCCGATTTTATCGACGGCGACGATCCGGCCTCGTGGCGGGAGATGCTTCGACCGAACACCAGGGCGATCTACGTCGAGTCGATCTCGAATCCGCTCTTGCGAGTGAGCGATCTCGCGGCGGCGGTGGACTTCGCGAGCGCCAACGGATTGATCTCGATCATCGACAACACCTTCGCCAGTCCGATGAATTTTCGCCCCGCCGAAATCGGCTTCGACCTTTCGATACACAGCGCAACCAAATATCTAAACGGCCATACCGATATTGTCGCGGGTGCGGTAATCGGGCGCGCGGAGCTGGTCCGGGAGATTAAGCACAAGCTCGACCATCTTGGCGGCGTGCTCGATCCTCACGCCTGCTTTCTGCTCAACCGCGGGATCAAGACACTTGCGGTTCGGGTGCGGCATCAGAATGAGAGCGCGCTCAAGCTCGCGCGCTTCCTGGAACAGCATCCGAAGATCGCGCGGGTTAACTATCCCGGCCTCGAAAGCCATCCGAATCATCTGCGCGCGTGCGAATTGTTCGATGGATTTGGGGGTGTGCTGAGCTTCGAGCTCGAAGGCGGAGTCGCGGCGGCCGAGAAATTCATCGCACACGCGACGATTCCGATTAGCGCGCCGAGCCTGGGTGGAGTCGAGACGCTGATAACGCGTCCTGCCGCGACTTCGCACTCCGGCATGTCGCCGGAGAATCGCGCGCACGCCGGAATCAGCGACGCACTGGTGCGCCTGTCGGTTGGGCTCGAATCGAGCGACGACCTAATCGAAGATTTCACGCAGGGATTGCGCGCGATCTGATGATCTGAGTATATGCCGAATTTCCTTTTCTCCGCGATGAATTAAATTGCGGCGCGCTTCGTCCGAATATTATGGTGCCCCCGCAGGAGCTGCGACCCGTCGCAGTCCTCGCAGTCCGTGTCCCGTGCCCTCGGCTTTGAGGCGGCCCGTGGCGGCTCGCCCGTGGCATCTTTCTGTTTCGGCTGATCAACCAGTCAGTGGAAGGAGGTATGTCATGCTCAAGGAAGTCCACGCATGGACGTGGCGGGCGGCCGCTCTCTTGTTCGCGGTGGGATTTTTCATCGCGGCGCCACCTGCCAGCGCCCAAGTCAAACCCGGTGATACGATCACCTATGCGAATTCGTACAAGGTCAAGAACCTGGTGTCACCCGGCGTTTACTATAAGGTCGTCAGCGGAATGACGATGAAGGTTGTTCCGACCGAGCGGATTGATTGGCCGCCGCCGTATCGCGACGCGACCGAGAAATACGCCGACCAGGTGCGGCTGTCACCCGACGGGCGTACCGTCGTCAACTACGTAGCGGGACAGCCGTTCCCGTTTCTTGATCCGAACGATCCGGGCATCGCGACCAAGATAATGTGGAACAACGCTTTTCGTCCAATCACAACCGACGACTATGATTTGCGCTACTACGATTGCGACGTGGTGAACGCCGGACGCGGGCATCCAGTCAAGGTAATTGACTATTATCAAATTGGGCACTACGCCGGTTACGACGAAGTCGGACGCACGGAAGTGCAGCCATTGCCGATCGATCCTGATTTCAAAGTCACGAATCGCTATTGGATGTTCGCGCTTTATCCAATTCTAGCACCTGAGAATGATCGTGGCGGCGGATTTATCCGCTATCGGTATGAGAACCCCCGCAAGGGCGACGACATTTGGAATTGGAGCCCCGGCACGCGGCGGGTGCGCCGTCTCAACGAGGCGCTGATGGGCGACGCGGTCAACGGCGGCGGCAATCCGACCAATTTCGATCCGGATCACTATTCGGGATTCAATGCGAAGATCGAGGAGTATAACTACAAATTCCTCGGCCAGAAGACCATGCTCGCCTCGGTCAACGCGGTGCATTCGCCCGAGATAACCTGCCAGACCGACGGAGGCGCAAGCGCGTGCCCCGAAAACTGGGAAATGCGCCAATTATATGTTGTCCAGACGCAGCCGCGGTTGCGCGCGAACAACAGCCAGGCGATACACGGGAAGTCGATTCTGTATATCGACAGCGAAGTGTGGTTTGAACCCTACGTTGACGAGTACGACGCGCAAGGACAGCTATGGCAGAATCATATCTACTGGCTGACCTATCGCGATCGGCCGGTGCCTGACGCGCGCGTTGCGATCTATCCGTTCAAGCGCGCATTCGTAGTCGGCGCGGCCTCGACCGACGTGCAATCCGGACAAGCCACGATGTGCTACTTGCCGGGTCAGCACACTCCGGAACGCGAATGCTGGTATATCAACATGGGCGCGGTCTCGCGCGACTTCTTTACCACTCAAGCGATGGTAAAGGCTGCACCGTGATGACTTGATCTCCACCTAGCAGCGGCCCCTCAACCACCGGCGATTGCGCACCAACGCAATCGCCGGTCTCATATTCCAGCGATGCGCGCATCTGGCGTGTTTCGCGATGTGTCAATTCGGCACCGCCGCGGCGCCCTCATCCATCGAGGCTCGCCATAGCCACCAGCAGTTCACTGCAACAGGCGTTAGCCGCGCGCCTCGCAGCGGCATCGCGCTTGCTTTGCGACTGTGGCTTCTTCGCTCAAACCTGCCGCCTCCCAAACCGGCGAATACGATCCTGACAACGGGACTGCATCGATGCCGATCGACGCGGCGGCGCCAAACTTTGATCGTCCGCAGAAGACCGATGCCCCGCTAACCGAAAGCTCGCGCGCTATCGACGAGATGCGTGAGCGCCGCGCGACAGCATCGCTGGGAGTTCGGAACTCCGCGCGCTCGACGGCGCGGATGGTGCGCGGAGCGGGAGCCCTGCTGTTCGCGTTTGAGACCGCGCTGTTGCTCGCGCTCGGCCTGAACCTGCGGGACTTGACCCCGGCGCTGCTCGCGTTTCACGTTGCGGGCGTCACTGCCTGCGCCGTGCTGTTCGCGCTGACCTTCGTAGAATGGGGAAAGCGCCGGTGGCGGCTGGCGGCATTCACCACTTGCGCGGTTGCAATTCTGGCAGCCGCAAGTAGCGCATATTTATCCGGCGACCCGGGCGCGTTGATCGTCGCAATTTTGGCGATCCTGGTTACGGCCGGCGCTTTGCTTCCGTGGAGCGGGCGATGGCAGGCGGCGCTGGGCGCGTGTGCGATTGGATCGTTTGCGCTATTGGCGCTGGTCACACGCGAGCCTTTCGCCGAGATGCTATGGCTGCGCGTTTTGATCGCGGTGGTCCTGGCGCAGGTGATTGTCATGATGATCACCGGTTACCGGCGCGAGCTCGAGGCGCAGGTCCTGGTGCTCAGCCGAAGCGATCGGCGCCTGCGTCTCGAGATCGCCCAGCGCGAAAAAGCCGAGCGCCGCGGAGAGCTGTCGGCGGCCACCACCCGCACCGTTTTCGAGAATCTCAATGACATCGCGATTATCGGAACCCTGAGCGATCATACTTTCGCGATGGTCAACCAGGCCTTTGAGACCGCATTCGGACGTTCCCGCGCGGAAATTCTCGGACGCCCGATCAAGGAAGTCGATTTCTGGGTCAGCGCCCAGCAGCGCGAGCGTTTCGCCGCCGAATTGGAGGCTGGCCGCATGGTGCGCAACCTCGAGGCCGACTTCCGCCTGGCCGGCGGGAGGATCATCACCGCGTTGGTCTCGGGCGTGCCGCTCGAGCTCGACGGGCGCCTGTGCGGAGTCGCGATGATTCGCGACATCACCTCGATGAGCCAGGCGCGTGAGAATCTGGAACAGACTAAAGTTCGATTGCGCGCGATCCTCGACGCGAGCTTGGACGCGATTTCAATATACAACGAGCGTCAGAACAAATTCACCTATGCCAATCAGCGGATGTACCACGCCCTGGGACTCGAACCGAGCCAGGTATTGGGCCGTTCCTTCAGCGGATTGAATATCTGGGCCGATCCGGAAACCACGCGCGAGTACGATCGCCGGCTCGAGGCTGACGGCTCCGTCTTGAACATGGAAGCGGAATTCCGGCACTCCGACGGATCTCTGGTCCCTGCGCTGATCTCGAGCGTACGGACCGAAATAGACGGCGAGCCGTGCGTGGTCTCCTTCACCCGGGAGATCACCCTGCTCAAGCAGAAAGAGCGCGACCTCGAGGCCGCGCGTGCGGAACTGGCGCGCCAGCTCGAAGCGCTGCGCGCCAGCGAAACGTTGCTCGCGGAGAACGAGGCGAAGCTGCTGACGATCTTCAACGCGAACCGCGACTATATCGCGATCAATGGGTTTCCCAAGGGCGAGTTCATCGATGTCAACGACGAGTTCATTCGCGGCAGCGGTCTGCCGCGCGATCAGATAATCGGGCACTTCACGCGCGAGCTCGGCTTCTGGACCGACGACGCGCAGCTCGCCTCGTTCATGGACCAGCTGCGCGCCAAGGGCGAGGTTCGCAACCTCCCGGCGGACCTGTGGGTGGCCGGACAGATCGTGCCGCACCTGGTCTCGGGCGTCATCATCGAGCTTGGCGGAAACAAGGCGATCCTCACGATCGCGCGTGACATCTCGGATTTCCGCGCCGCGCAGGAGAGCCTGCACCAGAGTGAAGCAACGCTGCGCAAAGTCTTCGACGCGAACTTCGATTCGATCACGATCACCGACATGGCCGACGGCAATTATCTGGATGTAAATGGCGCGTTTGAGCGCAACACCGGGGTCGCGCGCGATACCGTTATCGGAAAGAGTTTCGGACGCACCGGCCTGTGGGTGGACAAGGCGCAGCGCGCGGCCTTCTCCGGCGGAATTATGGCGCATGGTTCCGTGCGCGATATGGAGGCGGACTTCAGGGTTCAAGGCGGCCAGGTCATAAACTGCCTGATCTCCGGAGTCGTGCTCGAACTCGGCGGCAAGCAATGCTGCTTGTCAATCACGCGCGATATCACCGCGCTCAAGCGGACCGAGAAGGCACTGGTGGCCGCGAGCGAATCGGCGATGCAGGCCTCGCGCGCGAAGAGCGAATTTCTCTCGAGCATGTCGCATGAGATCCGCACTCCGATGAACTCGATCCTGGGCATGGCCGACCTGCTCGCCGAAACCGAGATGACCACCGAGCAGCGCCACTATGTCCAGAACCTGGTCAGCAACGGACACGCGTTGCTGGCGCTGCTGAGCGACATCCTGGATCTCGCCAAGGTCGAGAGCGGCCACATGACGCTCGAGATGGCGCCGTTCGATCTGCGCGACGTGATCGAAAAATCCGCGGAGGCGGTCGCAATACGCGCGCATGAAAAAGGCCTCGAGCTGTTGGTGCGAATCGCGCCCGAGACTGTCACCGCGCGAATCGGCGACCCGCTGCGTCTGCGCCAGATCCTCATCAACCTTATCGGCAACGCGATCAAGTTCACCAGCTCAGGCGAGATCATGGTCAGCGTCGAGCCCGACCATGCTTCAGCCAAATCAGAGGCGTTGCTGTTCACCGTGCGCGACACGGGAGTCGGAATCGCCGCCGACCAGCTTGAAAGTATCTTCATGCCCTTTACCCAGGCCGACTCCTCGACCACGCGCCGCTATGGCGGCAGCGGACTGGGACTCGCGATCGTCAGGCGGCTGGCTGACTTGATGAACGCAAGCGTGTGGGCTGAGAGCGAGCCTGACCACGGCAGCGTGTTTCATTTCTCGGCCGCGCTCGAGCTGCAACCTGGCGCCACAGGAAGCGCGGACCGCAGCCTTGCGGGCAAGCGGGTCCTGGTCGCAGCCGACAATGCTACGCGCCGCACGATCATGCGCGAGATGCTCGAGCTGATGGGCGCGCAGTGCATGACCGCAGACAGCGGCACCAGCGCAATCGCGGTGTTCGAGGATGAGCGCGCGCACGGGCGCATGATCGATGCGGTGGTGATCGACAACCGGATGCGCGGGCTCAGCGGAATCGACACCGCGAATCGGATGCACGCGCTCGGAGCGCCCGCGCAAGCAATCTCGCTGATGCTCGCGTCGGATGAAATTTCGCAGATCGGATCGCTGGCGCTGGGCTCGTGGATGGTCAAGCCGATTGCGATGGCCGATCTTCGCGCGACGATCCTGCTGGGCGACAATCCGGCAATCGCGCGCGCTGCTCTGGCGCCGCGACCGGCGATCGCAAGTGTCATCCCGATTGCGCCGGCCGCGCTGGTGATAAACCGTCCGCTGCGGATTATGCTGGCCGACGATTCGGCCGACAACCGGATTTTGGTCCGCGCTTATTTGAAGAACACGCCGTACCAGCTTGACGAAGCTGAGAACGGCCGGATCGCGATCGACAAGTTTATCTCGCGTCCTTATGACCTGGTGCTGATGGATATGCAGATGCCGGAGGTCGATGGGTATACCGCCACGCGCGCGATTCGCGAGTGGGAACGCGAGCATCATCAGCCGCGTACTCCAATCCTGGCGCTGACCGCGTCGGCCCTCGACGAGAATCTGCATCGCACGCAGGAGGCGGGATGCGACGCGCATATCACCAAGCCGGTGCGCAAGGCCACGCTGCTCGAGGCGATCCATCGCGCCGCCGCGGGGATCGAAGGCAAGCGCGTGACCTGAGGTTTCGAGGTCTTCCCCAAGCGTGGCGGCGCGGCCCGCGGAAACCGATCGAGTCATTTCGCAGGAGCGCGCCGCCCGCTCCCCTTACCCGTTGCGTGTACGTCGTCCGCGATGCTAGCGATCGGGCTCGAGCCGTAATGCGCACGTCATCAATTCAATCTCGTCCGCGTCTGGCCGCGGCGCTGACGATCTCAATCGCGATCGTGATTGGATCATGCGCGATCTTCGCCGCGCGCGATCAGGCGGCCGCCGCGGATCTCCCGCCGTCGGTGGACGAATACGCGAGCGCGCTCGACGCGATCACGAAATCGCATTCGCGGCAAAGCTTGCAGCCGGTATTTGAGATCGGGATCAAATCCTCACCCGAGGTGCAGGCGATTCTCGATCCGCTCAGCGAAAGCGAGTTTGCGGCGCTACAAAAGAAGATGCCCGGGATGCAGATCCTGCGCGGCGAGCGCGAAGTCGTCCGTCCGAGCGCCGACTTCTACAAACATCTGTCGCGGCGCAAGGGCACCAAAGCGGACCGCGCCTTCTTCGACATCTACGCTCGCACCGAGCCCGATTCGAGTCCGGATTTTCCGGCCTACGTGTCGGTGCAGAGCACCTCCGCCCGATGCACGAAGTTCGACGGACCATTGATGGTCGGTCTGTACCGGGGATGGCTGGATTTCCGCACGCAGTATCCGGGCGACTATTCGACCGAGGCGCAGGGCGAGTTGGAC
>JBARDN010000058.1:0-4959 GCA_049795175.1 Binataceae bacterium (SeqCode)
GAGCGCAACAGATATGCAGGCATTCAAAAATTTCACCGGATTGGTCGCGCCGCTCGATCGCTCGAACGTCGATACCGATCAGATCATCCCCAAGCAGTTCCTGAAAGCGGTCGTCAGGAGCGGGCTAAAAAGGGGCCTGTTTTTCGACTGGCGGCGGCGTCCCGACGGCTCGCCCGATCCGGATTTCGTGCTCAACAAGCCGCGCTATGAAGGCGCGTCGATCCTTGTCGCGCGCGCCAACTTCGGCAACGGATCATCGCGCGAGCATGCGGTGTGGGCGCTGGCCGACGCGGGTTTCCGCGCCGTTATCGGATCGTCATACGCGGATATTTTTCACAACAATTCGTTCAAGAACGGGCTCCTTCCGGTGACGCTCAAGCCTGAGGAGATCGACCAGATTTTTCGCGCAATCGCGAAGTATGAGGGGTATCATCTGAGTATCGATCTCGTGGCGCAGACGGTCACCGACGATTTCGGATGGACCGCGCATTTCGAGATCGATCCGTTCGTCAAGAAATGCCTGCTCGAAGGGCTGGACGATATCGCGCTCACGTTCGCGCACGAAAAAGCGATCACCGCATATGAAGCCGCGCATCCCGTCCCCTATCGGCAGCCGTAACCGTCCGCGCAGACTGCCGCAAGCGCGATGAACGCAAAGGGGTAAGCCTGCCATGAGAACCCGCGCACTGATTTTCCGGACCTCGAAATTGTTGATCATCGCCGTCGCTGCAACCGCGCTGTCGTCGTGCTGGTACTACTCACGTCCAACCAATGGTGTGTCAGGCGAGAACTGCCAGAAGACCAGCTACGGGCTTGCGATGATCGACACCTCGAACGAAAACTGCACCCCCTCGACCCCGCCGCCGACAGCAGCAGTGCCCGCGCCGCAGTGAACGCGGCCTTCGTTTTCGCACTATCGCCTCACCAGGGCGGCACGAGGATGTGGAAACCTATATTCGGCCCGCTATACTGTTCACTGGTCGAATAGCCACCATAATTCGCACCCGTGGTGGCGCCGGTATAAAGGTCGGCGGCGAGCATCTGCATCCCGTCGCAGGCCGTGCGTGGAGTTTCAGCGGTTAACTGCGGCGTTGCGCTGATTGAGGTGTAGTCTTCACATAGACCCGAATCTTCCGCCGACTCACTTCCGGCAGCCTGGAATATATCGAGTAAGGTAGTATTGTCCGGAGCGGTAATTTGACCGGTGCTAATCCTGGTGGAGTCGCCGACGGGGTTATATCCATACGCGGTGAAATTGCTCTGACCGTTAAACTGATTCACCACGTTCTGACAGGTGTTCCTGTAGTCGAGCAAAAATGCGCCGATCTCATTGCTCTCGTTCCCGGAACATCCACCGCCATTAACTTCGGGAACGGTGAACTTGATTTGAGAGGTTCCCGGCGTTCCCCCAAAAACCTTTGTGGGCATCCAAGTAGTATATGCAACTCCGCAGTTGTCCGCCGCGTGAAGTTTGACAACGTTGCTCTGGTTGACGAACGGCAAGTTGATCCAGCCGGTCGGCGTCGTCAGAGAGCCCGGCGCGAGGCCGGACGAAACCGCGATAATGAACATATCGCCATTCTTCGATTTGCCCGGCGCAGTCAATGTGACGCTGCAATTCTGCTGGCTCGATACGCATTCCGTTTCGGTTTGCACCGATGTTATAAACGTCGGCTCGGGCGGTGCGATCGGACTTATCAACGCGGCGGACTGGCTCCAGTAGTAGTAACTACCCGATTGTGAACCTGCTGATACCGCCGAAGTAATAAAACTCGTGTCGTCCATCGGATCGACTGCTGTGCCCGTGTAGTCGCCGGTCCGCGCGAGGGTGCTCGCCACCGGAAACAGTCCCACGCCTTTCTGGTAGATGGTCGGGCCGAAAGCCTCCTGGCAGTCGGAATGATTCTGAAAGGTATAACCTGCCCCGAGGTAGCCCCAGGTGCCGGCAGCCTCGTCGTATGGCACCACGGAATAGCCGACGACCGCGTCTCCGGCGGCGTTGACCGCGATACTCGCGTCAGTCGCGTTGCCGTCGAGCCCGTTGTACTTCGTCCCGTGAGTACCGGCACGTTCTTGGTCGGTGACGGTGCCGTCGCTCGGGCTATTGGTGTCGATCGCGATTTGCCACCACTGCACGGCGGTCTCCGATGGATTGCTCGCCGGTAATGCGATTGTCTGAGCCGCCCAGATCGCATGGTCTCGCACCACCACGCCAGTGAAGCGATCATCCTGATTTCCGGGAACTATAAAACTACCGCCCTTCTGCTTGATGTTTGGCAGAGGTATGCTGCTCCACCCTCCGTTCACGGTCGTCGCCGGCGTGTAAATCGGCGTGGAATTGAAGGTTCCACTCGTCGGCGTCCCGGTTAACTCATAAACCGCAATCTGACCGGCGTTCTCGTTTCTATTGCCGACAAAATATTGTGTCGCTCCATCGAGATCCTGGCCGTTCGTCTTGTAGGTTATCGCAGGCGCAATTAGATTATTCAGTCCGGGAGTGATCTGAGAGGCGGTAATTCCCGCGCATTCAGCATCGTGTTTCGAGGTGGTGAATAACTGAGCTGCGGTTTTACTTGACGTCTCTCGGTCAGTCCATATGGTGATCCAATTCGTATTGAATCCTAGCCGAGGCTGATCTCCTCCACAGGTTGTAAAATCACTATTTGATGTACACACCGCCGTCGGGTCGTAGATTGCATAAATACTCCAAGATGCGGGCGGGTCTGTGGGGTTCTCACCATCGGAAATCGCCAGCAGCGTGCCCCCAATCCACTGACTCTGGCCATTGATTTGGAACTGCGCCAATTCGGTGACAAGGAATCGTCCGAACAAATTGCAGGATGAGTCGTTCGGTCCGTATGGGTCGTAATAGACGCGGCCGTCGCCGTTAGTCGTTTCGATCACCACGGTATTGTGCAAACCTGTTGCATCGGTCGCCGTGGCACCCCAAAAGGAATGGTCCGTCATTACAGTTCCGGGCAACTGTAACGAGCCGTTCGAGTTCCGCGCAATGAATTCTATTTCGTCGTTCGCCTTCAAAATTGCGTAGGAAAGTCCTATGGCAGCGTGCGGATCGCCAGTAGTTCTATTGGTCGTCACGTCATCATAGGCGAGTCCCTGGATCATTTGCATAGCGGCGGGGCCGACGGGTTGACCGGCACACGCGTTTGTCGCGCTTAGCGTCCCCAACGTAAGCGCCATGCCCGCGATCAACCAAAAGTTTGCATGAGAACCGTCCTTGTTGAGCATTGCCCCCTCCATGCCCGATTCGCTTATTGGTCGGATTGCCCGGACGTGCTTGGCTTTGGCTCGGGTGTAGCTCTTGGCTCGTTCGCGTAAGAAGGGTCATCGGCCTCTTTCTGGCGCTGTATTTCGCGTGCCTGGCGGATCTGTTCGTCGCAGTTCTTGTCTCCCGTAAAAAGATCGTCATGCGCTTGAATCGCGGCCCCGACCTTGAACATGCATGGGCCCCGGTTCATCATGAAGGCGTATCCGTCGATCGTGATTCCTACCTTCGGTGGCGACGACGACTGACCCTCTCTCGGCATTGGTCCGGGTTGGCCCGGATATCGTCGAATGATCGGTCCCTTGACCGGAAGGGACGGAGGGTTGAGATAATGCGGCGTGGGTGTCCAAGTCGGCTCTGCTTCTTCCTGCGCGAGTGCGGGGACCGTGGCGACTAATATGATCGCAAGCACTAGGACGGTGCGTTTTAGCATCTGCGTTCCTCCGCCAATATCGCCGCCACATCGCAGCGTGACAGGCAGTTATCAGATCGTCCCCCTAACGCAAGCATGAAGTCCGGGCGATCTGGTGTCGATCCTCTGAGCATCTCCTCCACTACGCCAGGATGGTTACTGCACATGTTACTCGCCTGCGCCAGGCGTTGGCGCAGGTTTGATCCTGGATTCGTTGGAGTAGGCAGAATCCTCGGCTATCTTCTGACGCTGCAAGGCCCGTGCTTTTCTTCTGCCTTAACGAAAGTTGCGCTCAATTTCGGCGCCAGCCGTTCCCGGATTCGGATGGTCGTGCTTTCGGGACCTGTTGTTGCAGTTGTCATGCTGTATTACAGTAAGGCAGTATTACCGGAGCAATGGGCTACTGACATGGCCGCGAAAAAACGACGTCCAATTCGGGCGATTGCGAGCAGCCGGCTGACGAGCAAGAGCCAAGCCACATTCCCCGCCGCGGTGCGAAGGTGTCTCCATCTGAAACCGGGCGACACGGTTATATTCGAGGAGCAGGAAGCGGGAACGGTGCGTATTCGCAAGGCGGAACCGCTGGACCTCGAGTTTCTGGAAGCGCTCGAGGGCACCTTGTCCGAGTGGAGCTCTGACAACGACGAGCGCGCTTATCGTGATCTGTAAGCGATATGATGTAGTAATCGTCCCATTTCCATTCACAGACCAGCGCGCAAGCAAACGCCGCCCGGCAGTGGCGCTCTCTTCGGAAGCGTTCAGCACCGATAGCGGCCACACCTTGCTGGCTATGATCACTAGCGCCAAGAATCCGCCATGGCCGATGGACCTGCTGATTGACGCTGCGCGCGTGGGACTCAGGTCACCCTCAAAAGTACGGATGAAACTTTTCACTCTCGACAATCGATTGATCCTGCAAAAAATCGGCAGCCTGTCGGCCGTGGACCAGCGCGCCGTCGATGCTGCCCTCCAAAGATTGCTGAATACCTGAAAGCCAATAGTGTCTATTGACGCAAACCGTACATTCATCGTTGAGCACTCGCACGCCGGGATGCGGCTCGATGTTTTCATCTCCGCGCATCTGGCGCCGGAGTACTCGCGCTCGCAGGTTGCGCGGATGATCAAGGCCGGTCTCGTCACCGTCAATGGCGCATCAGCACGGGCCGCGTCCGCGGTGCGCGCTGGCGACGCGATCGCGGTTGCGCCACCCGCGATTCCTGAGCCTCATCAATCCACCGGCGACGCTCCCGCGATCGAGGTG
>JBARDN010000059.1:0-11425 GCA_049795175.1 Binataceae bacterium (SeqCode)
ACGAAGGCTCGCGCGGCGGCGGACGCGGTCCGCGCCCTGACGGTGAACGCGGTGGCGACGGGCGCGGCGGGATGCGCCGGCGGCCGGGCGGCGGAAGGCGCAAGGTATGCCGGTTCTGCGCCGATAAATCATTGAAGGTCGATTACAAGGACGTGCGCACGCTGGGCAGCTTTATCACCGAAGGCGGCAAGATTGTTCCGAGCCGCACCTCGGGCAACTGCGCCAAGCATCAGCGCCAGCTCGCGATCGCGATCAAACGCGCACGTGTGCTCGCGCTGCTTCCTTTCTCGACCCTGGGAGTCTGACGGAGCATCCGTGACGCGCAAGGAAATAATCGGGATGACCCGGGCATGCGCCCTGGCTGCGGCGCTGTTTATCGCCGGCGGTCTCATCCCCTTTTTCGGCGTTTTTGCGGCGTTGCTGTCGCCGCTGCCGATCCTGCTCTATGCCGTCGGCCGCGTGCGCGCCGAGCTGCGGGTTACGATTGCGGTCGCAGTGGCCGCCGTGCTGATCGCGCTTGCGGGCGGGCTTGAGGGCGCGGGCGGATACCTGCTGAGCCTCGGTCTGGCCACCGTCGTGGTCGCCTGGATGCTCGAGCGGCGCCGTCCGTTCGAGATGATCGTGATGGCGGGCGCAGGCGTGATGATCGTCGTCGCGGCGATTTCTGCGCTTGCGATGTTCGGCACTCCGGCCGGGATTGCGAACGCGGTCCAGGCGCAGCTTGCGCTCGGGATGGCGCACGGACAGGCGATGTATCGCGCGATGGGGATGCCCAACGCGCTTCCGGCCGACACGCAGGCGGAGCTTCTCTCCGTGATCATGCGAATCTCTCCGGCGCTGGCCGCGATGATCGCGGGGTTCGCGATACTCGTAAACCTGCGCCTGTTCTGGCGCTGGGGCGGGAACAACAAGCTCGCCTATCCGCTGTTCGCCGATCTGTCCAAGTGGGCCGCGCCGGAATGGCTCATCTGGGGGCTCATCGCGACCGGCTTCGGGATGCTGGCTCCTATCCATGCGATCAGCGATATCGCACTCAACGGGTTCCTGCTGTTCGCGGCGATCTATTTCTGCCAGGGACTCGCGATCATCGGTTTTTATTTTCAGTCGCTGTCGGTGCCGGTAGTTGTGCGCGGAGTGATTTATTTCATCACCATTGTTCAGCCGGTAGTGGCGGCGGTGGTGTGCGTGGCCGGAGTGTTCGATATGTGGATCGATTTTCGACGGCTCAAGCCGCCCAGTCAGGAAGCCGGCAACTATGGGGATTTCCTTTAAACAGGGCGCGCGAGCGAGGCGCTAACAAGCTATGAATGTGCAACTGATTCTCAACGAAGACGTTCCCAATCTCGGCCGCACCGGCGACGTGGTCAAGGTCCGCGCCGGCTTTGCACGCAACTATTTGCTGCCGCGCGCGCTCGCGGTCGAGGCCAACCCCCGGAACCTGCGCGCCTTCGAGCATCAAAAGGCCACCGCGATGGTCAAGCGCGAGCGGCAGAAAACCCTATCGATGACGCTCAAGGAGAAGATCGAGGCGATCGTCCTCGAAATCAAGGCGCGCGCTGGAGAGGAGGGCAAGCTGTTCGGCTCGGTCACCAATATCGATATCGAACGCGCGCTGCGCGCCCGGGGCTTCGACCTCCAGCGGCGCAAGATCATCCTTCCCGAGCCGATCAAGGCGCTCGGCGATTTCACGGTACCGATCAAGCTCGACGCGGAGGTTGAGGCGAGCTTGAAGTTACAGGTTGCGGCGGAATGAGGCTTTGCCCGATATGATCAAACTCTACGACTTCCTGTCCTGCCCTTATGGCCAGAAGGTGCGAATCGTGCTGGCCGAAAAGAGTCTCACCTACGACCTGGTGACGGTCGATCTCGCCGGCGGAGAGCATCGCAAGCAGGAATTCCTGCGGCTCAACCCGTTCGGCCGCGTGCCGGTGCTGGTCGACGACGACACCACCATCTATGACTCGACGATCATCAACGAGTATCTCGAAGATGAATACCCCGAGCCTCCGGTGCTGCCCGCCGTCGGCTCAAGCGCGATGCGCTCTCGCGCGCGCACGTTCGAGGACTTTGCCGACACCTCGTTTACCCCGCAGGTCGGCCAGTTGATTTCAGAGGTCGCCAAGCCCGAGGCGGAGCGCGACCAGAACCGCATCCAGCGCCTGCATCAGGGCGTCGAGCGCGTGCTTATCTACCTCGAGCAGCAACTCCAGGGGCAGCAATTCCTGGCGGGGGAATTCTCGGTCGCCGATATCGCCTTCGCGCCGCGCCTGCTGGTGCTGCCGCATCTCGGGATCGACACGATCGGCAATCATGCGCAGGTCGATGCGTGGCTTAAGCGGATGCTCGAGCGGCCCAGTATCCGCAACCTGGCCGGACTCGAAGCCGACCCGGTGGCGACAGGCTGATCGACCGATATCCCGCACAGATTCACCGGCGATGCGGGTGGCGTCAGGACGGCGCTGCCCGCTGATCTTTTCGGTTATCCTCTCCCTTATTCTGGAATCGATCCTCACATGACGCGCTGACCGTTTGATCACGCTTGATCAGTAATTGCGCTTTGCGTTATTACTCGCGCGACGTGCTCGATCCCGCTATTCAGTACCTGATCGCGATTGCGCTTGCGGCGATCTTCGCCGGATCCGCCGCGGCGAAGCTCGTCGACCTCGATCTGTTCGAGGGCGCGGTCGCGAATTATCGTCTGGTTCCCGGCCGGCTCGAGAAGCCGGTCGCGTGGACGCTGCCGCTTTGCGAATTGGCAAGCGGCGCTGGACTTGTGTTCGCCGCGACGCGCGGCGCCGCCGCTGCAGCACTGATTATTCTGCTTTGCGTCTTCAGCGGGGCGATCGCGCTCAACCTCATGCGCGGGCGAAGAGATATCGATTGCGGATGCTTCGGGCCCGCGCTCCGGCAGGAGCTCGGCGCTTCGCTCATTGCGCGCAATCTTGTGCTGATAGCGGCCGCGGTTCTGCTCGAGCTTCCAGCTGCGCCACGCGCGCTCGAGTCGGTAGATTTCGTGACGATTGGATTCGGCGCCGTCACTCTCCTTACGCTGTATTTAAGCGCCAATTACGCAATCGCTAACGCGCCGCGCACGCGCGCGCTCGAGATGCTTTGAGATGTCGCACGCGCTCCTCATTTCGCAGGCAGTGTTGTGGATCGTGATGCTGGTGATGGCAGGATTGCAGCTCGCGCTGCTGCGCCAGATTGGCGTGCTGCACGAACGGATCGCGCCGATGGGCGCGCTCACGATTGACAAAGGGCCCAAGGAAGGCGAAGCCGCGCCGATATTCGAGCTTAACGATCTGCGCGGGCGCCGGGTGATGATCGGCGGTCCCAATGCCGGCGGACTCGGGACGCTGCTGTTTTTTCTTTCGCCGACCTGTCCGGTGTGCAAGAAGATGCTGCCGATTTTGAAGTCATTCGGCGCCTCCGGAAAGCAGGCGTTGCAGATTTTCCTCGCCAGCGACGGCGAGCGCGAAGAGCACGAACGTTTTGTCGCCGCATACAACCTTGGCGATTTTCCTTACGTGCTTTCCCAGGAGCTCGGCATGACTTATCGCGTCGCGAAGCTCCCGTACGCGGTGCTGATCGACGAGGCGGGAATCGTGCGCGCCAAGGGCCTCATCAACACCCGCGAGCATCTCGAGAGCCTGCTGGAAGCCAAAGAACGCGGGGTCGCATCGATCCAGGAATATCTCCACGCGACGCATCAGCACGCGAGTCCGCCAACCACAGCGTCGAGATGAAGCCCGGCAAAAATCCATGCTTGATCCTGCTCGCGGCGATGCTGATGCTGGCGCTCGATCGTCCGGCGCAGGCCTCGGGCGAGAGGGTGTTCGCGACCAACTGCGCGGTCTGTCATCAGAGCGACGGACACGGAGTGCAGGGTACCTATCCTTCGCTGGCGGGCACTGTGGGCGGCTACGTTCATACGCAGGCCGGCCGGACGTACCTGGCGCAGGTGGTTTCGTTCGGGATGAACGGACCGATCGAGTCGGACGGCGCGGAGTACAATGGATTCATGCAGCCGTGGCCGCAGCTTAGCGACCCAGATATCGCGGCGGTGCTGAACTATATCCTGACCAGCTTTAATCCAAAGATTTTGCCCGCCGATTTCAAGCTCTACACCGCCGCCGAGGTGAAGCATCTGCGCACAACACATCTGAGCTTCGAGCAGGTACACGCCGAACGCGCCGCGGTCATGAAGGCCGCCAATGCCGCGGCGAGTGTGCCGTCCGCGATGAAGGCGCATTAGCGATGCGCCGCGCGCTCGCGATAGTTACGGCTGCGCTTGCGCTTACACTTGCGGCGCCGCTCGCGTCGCGGGCGGCGCCGCCGGCGGAGCTGTACACGCTCAACTGCTGGGGATGCCACGGCGCGGGGGCAACGGGAATTCCGGGCACGGTGCCGCGCCTGGCGCATTCGATGGGCTATTTTCTGCGAATTCCGGAGGGGCGAGCCTACCTGGTGCAGGTGCCCGGAGTTGAGAACTCGGCGCTCGATGACGCGCAGACCGCGACCATCCTCAACTGGATGCTCGAGACGTTCAGCCGCACCGAGCTGCCGCCGGATTTCAAGCCCTACACGGCTGCGGAGGTGAAAACCTATCGCGCGCATCGGCTCGAAAGCGTGATCGATACGCGCAGCGCGCTGGCGAAAAAGCTCGCCGCGCAGGGCTGCAGCATCGCGGCGATGGGACCGCCTGCGCCGTAGCCGTGCGGAGTCGTCGATGAAGAAATTTCCAGAGAAATTTTTGTGGGGTACCGCGACCGCCGCCCATCAGGTCGAAGGCGGCAACTCGAACAGTGATTGCTGGCTGCTCGAACACGTGAAGCCGACTCCGTTCGTCGAGCCCTCGGGCGACGCCTGCGACCAGTATCATCTCTATCGCGACGATATCGCGCTGCTTGCGGGGCTCGGCTTCAATTCGTACCGCTTCAGTATCGAATGGGCGCGGGTCGAACCCGAGCCGGGAGAATTTTCGGCCGCCGCGCTCGAGCATTACCGCCGCGTCCTCGCCGCCTGCCATGAGCATCGCATCGCGCCGATGGTGACGCTGCATCACTTCACCAGCCCGCGCTGGATCGCGGCGCAAGGCGGATGGGAAGCTGCCGCCACGGCGGACTTGTTCGCACGTTACTGCGAGCGCGTCGCAAGCGAGCTGGGCGATTTGATTTCGGCCGCGTGCACGATCAACGAGTTGAATTCGGTACAGATGCTGCAGACGACCGGCCTTATCCCGCCGGACGAGAAGATCGCGCGGTCGCGATGGCGCAGTGCTGCGGCGCTCGTGGCGGGAGTCGCAGCGGAAGAATTTTCCGCGTTTCCATTCTGCACCCGATCGATTTGCCTGGACGTGATGCTACGGGCGCATCGGCTGGGCGCGCAGGCGCTGCGCTCGGGCCGCGGCAAGTTTCCGATCGGGATGACGCTCGCGATGGAGGAATACGAAGCGGCGCCCGGCGGAGAGGCGCTGCGCGACGCGGCGCTCGCGGCCGAGGCTCCGTTCCTTGAAGCCGCGCGCGACGACGATTTTATCGGGGTGCAGAATTATACCCGCCAACGCCTCGGACCGAAGGGGCGGATCGCTCCGGATGCGGGCGCCGAGCTGACCCTGATGGGCTACGAATTCCGGCCGCAGGCGCTGTCGGCCGCGATTCGGCGCGCGGCTGCAGCAGCGCCAAAGGTCCCGATTATCGTGACCGAGAGCGGAATCGCCGCGGCTGACGACTCGCGGCGGGTCGCGTTTATCGACCGCGCGCTCGAGGGCGTTCTCGGATGTATCCGGGACGGAATCGACGTGCGCGGATTCTTTTACTGGTCGATGCTGGACAACTATGAATGGCTATTGGGCTACCGGCCGACTTTCGGCCTGATCGCGGTGGATCGCGCTACTCAGCGCCGAATCGTGCATCCGAGCGCGGAGCATCTGGGCCGGATCGCGCGCGCCAATGCGGTCGATGCGGTCGAATGAAATACAATATAACTGAGCTATAACAGGAGTAGCTAATGAGTACACAGGAACGCTATCAACTGCCGCTCGACGGACTGGAATGGACGGTGCCGAGCAAGTTCGACTCTGCCTTCAAATGGGAATACCAGGACGGCAGCGAACCGCTGCGCCGCCTGTACGAGAAGGGCAAGAATTTGCAGTGGAACGCGACCAACCGGATCGACTGGTCGCAAAACCTCGACCCCGAAAACCCGGAAGAGATGCCCGATGAGGCGCTGTCGATCTTTGGCTCGGAAGTCTGGAACCGGATGAACGCCAAAGAGCGCGCTGAGCTGCGCCGCCATGATCAGGCCAATAACCTGTCGCAGTTTCTGCACGGCGAGCAGGGCGCGCTAATTTGCACCGCGAAGATTGTTCAGCAGGTGCCTAATATCGACGCCAAGTTCTACGCCGCGACGCAAGTGATCGATGAGGCGCGCCACGTCGAGGTCTATTCGCGCCTGCTGCACGAAAAATTCGACATCGTGTATCCGATCACGCCGCCGCTCAAGTCGCTGCTCGAAGGAATCATCAGCGATTCGCGCTGGGACATGACCTACCTCGGGATGCAGGTGCTGATCGAGGGGCTCGCGCTGGCCGCATTCGCGGGAATTCGCGATATGGCGAAAAATCCGCTTGCCGCCGCGGTCAATGCCTACGTGATGCAGGACGAAGCGCGCCACGTCGCCTTCGGACGCCTGGCGCTGCGCGAGTATTATCCGCATCTCAGCCAGAAAGAGCGCGACGAGCGCGAGGAGTTCGTGGTCGAGGCGTGCTACACGATGCGCGACCGGTTCAACTCGCAGGATGTTTACGAACGCCTGGGCCTGCCGATCAAGGAATGCGTCGAGTGGGAAGAGAACTCCGAAGGGATGCAGCAGTTTCGCGCCGGACTGTTCACGCGCATAGTCCCGGCGATCAAGGATATTGGGCTCTGGGGTCCGAAGGTACAGAAGGCGTACGCGGATATGAACGTGCTCGCGTTTGCCGATATCGATTCGGCGGCGCTGAGTGCTGAAGACGAACGCGTCGCGATCGAGTTCGACAAGCGCCGCGAGACCGTCTGAACCGCGAATGGATTACTCAGTCGGCGCGTTGGCCGAAGAGGTTGCGGCAGGGCCGACGTAGTCCTGGAGCCAGATAAGGCGGCCGCCGGTCGAATGCACCGTCGTGCCGAGCGCCTGGCAGGACTGCGTATCGCCCGCTTTGCACGCGGTCTGCGCCGCGGCGAGTTGCGAATCGACGCGCCAAAAACCGGCGTCCGGCCACGGCGCCTGCATATCGGTGCATGCGACCTTGTTGCCCGCCTTACACAACGGCTTCAGTTGCGAGTAGATGACCGCGAGCGATTGGCATACGTGCTGATCGCCGCGGTCACACTTCTTCGCCGCAAGCCGCTGGCACGCAGGCATGTCACCGGACTGGCACTTGATGATGGTCTGCGAGTCCGCGGGGCTGACGCAATCAATCTCACCGGCGTTGCACTGTTTCAGGATCTCCGCCTGGCGCGCAGCCCCGGCCGATTTGTGCCAGCATCCGGGAAGGGCCGCGATAGCCGCCGTGAGGAAAATCAGTCCGGTGATCGCGCGCCGCCTGCTACGGATTCGTTTCATATAGATTTGATCGCTTGTGCCGCCTCGGATTTCAAGATGCCGTCGCAAAATCTATCCCCGCTCCGGCTCGCCGCGTCGCCTTGCGGTGGACGGTGGTTTACGGGAGATTGTCGGATGGCGCGCCGGGCGTATCGCGTTTCGATTCCAGTCGGATCGCGGGCAACGCAGATCGGCCGCGAAATCAACACTCAGGACAACTCATCCATGCGATTGATGCTGACTAAGGGCCGCAAAATCTCGATATGCGCGATCGCGATTGCGTTCGCCGCCGCGCCGGCTTTCGCCCAAACGCTGCCAACTCCGATTCCTGGACCGCGGCTGCCGCCGGGAGTTCACTTCCCTCGTCCAGCTTCACCTACCGGGCCGCATCACGATGAACCGGAGTCGGCTCCGGTGCCGGAATTTCCGCCGACGCCAGCTCAGCTAAAATTCGCCGACGCCTACGTTAAAGCGGTGAATGATGGCGACGCTGCCGCCTTGCGCAAGTTGATCGCGCCCAAGGCGCTGGCCTGCTTCAACCCGAAGAACGAAATTTTTCTCGACGAGTGGATCGAGCGCCAGCTAGCGGATCAGATCGCGCCGGCGTACAAGATCACGATCGAGGAAATCGATGCCTCTGACATGGGCAAGACGCATCTGTTCACCTTGCCGGTCGTGCCGACTCATCAGTTGGACATCAGCACCACGCTCAGCGGCCGCGCGGTTACGATCGGCAGGCCAATCGTCTTTCAGGACGGCCAGTGGTACGAGATCGCGCCGTGTCCGACCGATCTCGGAGTTCGCCATTCGAGACTGCGCCAGCAGCACCTGGATTATCAGAAGAAGCAGGCGCAGGCGCTTTACAATTCGCTTTCGCCGGCCTTCAAGAGGAACCTGTATCAGCTCCTGCTCCAGCACCAGACCACGAAGGCATGCCAGCAGACCAGCGCGCAGTTGAAGGTTAACCTGCAGACCGGATGCCGTGTAGCGCAGGTGCTCCAGACCGCGATGGACCAGGTGCGCGAGAAGGAAGGTGTGCCGCTTCCGTCGGCCAGCATCGCCGAACCCATACCCACGCCGGCGTCCAAAGGAGCGGGCCGCAAATGAAGCTCGGACTTCATCTTCCACAGATCGGCGCCGCGCATGAGAATCTTGCCGCGGATATCGCCCGGATCGCGGTGCGTGCGGAGGCCGCAGGTTACGCCTCGTTGTGGGTCAGCGATCATTTGTTGACTCCCGCCGCCGGCGCATCGATCGCCGCGGTCGAGATCATGGAGCCGATCGTCACGCTCGCCTACGCAGCCGCAGTGACGAAAACCATCCGGCTCGGAACCAGCGTGATCGTAGTGCCGTATCGCGGCGCGATTCATCTCGCCAAGGAACTCGCGACGCTCGATCTGCTCTCGCGCGGACGGGTAATCGCGGGTCTGGCCAGCGGATGGCTCGAGCCGGAGTTCCGCGCACTTGGCGCTCCGTACGAAACTCGCGGGGCGTACACTGATGAAGCGATCGCCCTGATGCGCGCGTGCTGGGCAACCGAGGCGCCCGAGTTCGCGGGCGAGTTTTTCAAGCTTTCGGGAATGCGCTTCGGTCCGCGACCGAGCGCCGGAAAAATTCCCCTGTGGATCGGCGGGATCAGCCGCCGCGCAATTCGCCGCGCGCTCGAACTCGGCGACGGATGGCATGGCACGCGAATGAAACCCGAGCAGGTCGCAGTGCGCCTCGGGTGGCTGCGCGAAGGAGCAGCGCGTATCGGCCGCGACCTGAAGGGCTTCGCGCTGTCGCATCGCGTCTATATCGGCTTTGCCGACAAATGGACTGAGACCGGAGGCTACGTCGAAGGAATCCTCGCGCCGCCGCCCGAGCTTGCGCAATATCTTGGCCGCTACGCAGAGCTGGGAATCGACGAGCTGCTCATCACGCCGCTTGCGGGGGCGCGCACGCTCGATGCGTTCCTCGATCGGTTCGATCGCGAGGTTCGTCCCGCGATCGGCTGAGCTTTCGGCGCGCGTTGTTGACTTTCATTATTCATTGATGGCTTGTTCTCATCTAGTTGAGGCTCTATACTGCCCGCTATCGCATCGTACCAAGGCGAAGCGGGAATCATCGACGCAGATTCTTTCCGACCAATGTGTCGTAAACGCAGCTTGAACGCAGTACAGGCGCCATGGCGGGTATAGCCGAATTCGACTCTTCGGGAATCGCCAAGTCCGTCGAAGCATTCACTACATTGGAATCTCCGAAGAAGCGCGAGCTGAAGGGGCCGGCCGAGTCAAAATATCAATATACTTCGTACGGGGTCTCGCTGCGCAGCGATATCCCTTTGGCCCTGAAGCAGAACAATCACGTTGGCGACGTGGCGATCGAGATTCGGACCGAATCCGCAAGCTTCTTCATGCGGGCGATTCGCGGCGCGAGCTTTGTTGAAAATCTCCAGGATTGGTATCGATACGCCCGCCTCGAGGATCGTTCGAGCTACGCGCGCTGGGAGGGGTTGGGAGAGTTTCTGGTCTCGAGCGATGGCCGCCGGGTGCATTGCCGCAAGTTCCGGGGAGCGCACTCCGAATCCTTCCAGGTATATCTGCTGCAGCGCGCGTTGTCGTTTGCGCTGGTCAAGCAGGGGCTTGAGCCGCTGCACGCCACCGCAGTGGTCGTGAATGGGCAGGCGATCGCGTTTCTCGGCGATTCGGGCTTTGGAAAATCCACGCTGGCCGCCTGCTTCATCGCGGGCGGCCACGAACTGGTGACCGATGATTTATTGGTCTTGCAGCGAAGCGCCGCGGGGCTGCGCGCCTATCCGGGGCCGCCGCGCATCAAGCTGTTTCCCGCGATGGCATGCCGTTTCCTGGGAGACCGGGCCGCCGGGGTGCCGATGAATCCGCAGACCAAAAAATTGGTGCTGCCGCTTTCTTCGGCGCAGCTTTGTTCCGAGCCGATTCCGCTGAGAGCGATTTATGTGCTCCAGGCGCCGCGCGAGTCTCGGCGCAAGCAGGGTATTCGGCTGATTGTGCTCGACCCCCGTCAGGCTTTTTTGGAGCTCTTGAGGAACACTTACAACCATCTGCACCTGGCTCCCGATCGCCTTCAGCGCCATTTCGCCCAGGTTTCGAGCATCGCCAACACGGTGCGATTCGTGAAGCTGTGCCATTCACGGGTGGCCGGAAATCTGCCCGCGGTGCGCGACGCCATCCTGGCCGACGCTGGTCGCGCCTACGAGGAAGCGGCATGCGGCGCTTGAGGCGTTTTGCGGCGATGTCTCCGAGCGAGCGGCGTCTGCTGATGCGCGCGTTCGGATGCGTTGGCGCGGTCCGGATCGGATTGTGGATTCTGCCGCTGCGCGTCGTTCGCGCGAAGATTCTTAGATTCCGCAATTCCTCGCGCGGCGAATTCTCTGTGAATGAGATTGTCCGGGCGGTAACAATCGCGAGCCGCTATGTTCCAGCCGCTTCGTGTCTTACCCAGGCGCTCGCCGCCCAGGCGCTGCTCGCGCGCTCGAACCATCGCTCGCGTATCGAGATTGGAATCGCCAAAGAGGGAGGACTATTTGCCGCTCACGCCTGGCTGGTGTGCGGCGAGCGAATCGTTCTCGGTGGACCGGATGTGGCCGGCTACGCGCCACTGACGGGCTGGGAGGTTAATGGCTAATGGCAATATCATTCACGGATCGGGTGACAACTTCCGCTGACGTAATGTATCGAACCGTCGGTGATGAGGCCGTGCTCCTGAATCTCAAGACCGAGCTGTATCTGGGTCTCGATCCGGTCGGCACGCGGATGTGGGAGCTGCTTACCAAGTCAGCTTCGATCGAAGAGGCATTCGGCGCTTTGCTCTCCGAGTACGA
>JBARDN010000060.1:0-16646 GCA_049795175.1 Binataceae bacterium (SeqCode)
CCCCGCGTTTCTCACGATCGCGTAAGCGCGGGGTTATCCCTGTCATGACGATAACTACTTCCCAACTCCTATCGACATCGGAATACGGCGCGCGTGGGCGCGGCGCTGAGATTGGTTTTGCAATCACCGATTCGCCGCTCGGGAGAATCCTTGCGGCGGGCACGCGGCGCGGCATCTGCTTTGCTGCGATCGGCGGGGAATGCGCGAGCGATCGCGGTGACGACTATCTGATCGCGGAATTGCGGCGCGATTTTCGCGATGCCACGTCGATCAGCCGCGCCGATGGCGTCGTGACGGATTGGGCCGCAGGCCTGGCGAAGTACGCGGCGGGCGAGACCGCGATGCCGACGCTGCCGCTGGATATTCGCGGCACCGAATTTCAGCTCCGCGTATGGCGCGAGCTGGTCGCGATTCCGGCCGGCGCCACTTGCACCTACGGCGAACTTGCACGGCGCGTTGGTAATCCCGCCGCGTCGCGCGCGACCGGAGCCGCGGTCGGCGCGAATCCGGTGACGATCCTGATTCCGTGTCATCGCGCGGTCGCTTTTGATGGTGCGCTGCATAACTACCGCTGGGGGCTCGAGGCCAAGCGCCGCTTGCTCGAAATCGAGGCCTTCCGGCGCTGACTATTTTCGCGGTTCAGTCGTTGGTCACCGCGCGGAAATTTCCCTAGAATTCCGATCTCCCGAAAGCGCGAATTGGTGCGCGGAGGCCGATCATGAAGCTCGAAGAAATCGATCTGATGAATCAGGACATGTTCCTGCGCGGAGAGCATCTCGACGCCTTCAAGGTGATGCGCACGCAGGCGCCGGTCTATTGGCATGAGCGCGCCGAGGGCCAGGGCTTCTGGTCGGTTACGCGCTACGACGACAGCCTGAAGGTTTATCACGATCCGAATACCTACAGCTCCGAGCGTGGGATGTCGCTGCAGTTCAACTTCAACGCCGACTCCGGAGCTCAGTCGGGGTTTGGCATGATGCTGCTGACGACCGATCCTCCGCGGCACGGCAAGCTGCGCCAGATTGTAAACCGGCGCTTTACACCGAAAGCGCTCGCGCCATACGAGGCCCAGGTGCGCAGGCTGTGCGAGGAAATAATCGACGGCGTGATCGAGCGCGGCGAATGCGATTTCGTGGTCGATGTGGCGGCGAAACTGCCGACCGCAGTGATCTGCGAAATGATGGGCGTGGACCGCGAGCATTACGACCTGATGTTCACGCTGGCGAACATGTCGATCGGTTTCGAGGATCCGGAATATCAGCAAGGCCGCAGCGCGATCGAGACCGGGCAATACGCGCAGATGCAGTTCTTCAGCTTCTTCTCCAAGCTGATCGAAGAGCGGCGCAAGAATCCCGGCGAAGATTTGCTGACCGCGCTGGTGAGCGGCGAGGCCGAGGGCGATCGGCTGAGCGACATGGAGCTCCTGTTCAACTGCCTGCTGCTGCTGGTCGCCGGACAGGAGACGACGCGCAACGCGACCTCTGGCGGGATGCTGGCGATTGTGGAAAATCCGGAGCAGCGCGCGCTCCTGCGCCGCAATCCGGATATCACCGCCACGGCGATCGAGGAGTTTCTGCGCTACACCAGTCCGGTCACGCATATCCTGCGCACCGCGAAGAAGGACGGCGAGCTGCGCGGACAGAAGATCAAGAATGGCGACCGCGTCGTGATCTGGAACGCGTCGGCGAATCGCGACGAGGCGGCGTTTAGCAATCCTGACGCGTTCGACCTCGCGCGGACGCCGAATGATCATCTCGCGTTCGGCCACGGCGAGCATTTCTGCCTGGGCGCGAATCTCGCGCGGATTGAGCTCAAGGTGATGATCGAAGCGATCAACCGTAGGATGCCCGACCTGGAACTCGCGGGGCCGGTCGAGCGGCTGCGCTCGAACTTCGTCGCGGGGATCAAGCATATGCCGGTGCGCTTCACTCCGATGCGCGCGAGGGCGGGCGCGTCGGCGCCGTCGCAATCCGCAGAGAAGTAGAGCACGCCCCGAATTTGGCGCATTAAGAATCGACCTAACCCCTACCCCTTCCCGCACGGGAAGGGGAACTTTGTCGCGAAGCGATAGCGACGATTGAACTTGCAGAGCCTCCACCAAACATGCCCCTCCGAAGGGGAACTCGGTTGCGAAGGGCGAGCGACTGGTGGTGACCGAATTAGACAAGGGAGTGCCTTGGATTTATCGAAATCGGACGAATTGCGGTGGGTTCGTTTGGTATCTTTTCTATTGGTCTAAAAAATATACTCCTTGAAAATGCTGCCGATTTTGCGATTTTGGGTTCCTTCGAGCAGCTTTTTCGGTCATCGATTTTTGGACCATCTGGAGCGGCTCAAATAGGCCCCCGCCGTGGGAGGACGAGCCGTCTGCCTCCACTGACAAGGCCGCACAATCCATCGAGAGAGTGTGCAAATGCCGAGGGCGAGATTCCTCGCGGTCTCTGCCACTCAGCGTAGTGCGCACACCGCGATACGCGTCGCTAGCGCGAACCGACTGTCGGTTACGCGCCGTGCACCAAGGCTCGCGCGGCGCGTAACGCGAGAAATCTCGTCCGTCGTCAAAGCAGTCTTCCGCAATGAGGCAGGCGAAATGGATCGCGCTGATGAGCGGTTTGCTTCCACAAAATCATTTTTACACGAAGTGGAACCGGGCATAAGGCTGAACAGTTCAGCCATGAACAAATCTGGCAAAAACCCGAACGATCGTTAGGGAAGCGAACGCCCCAGGAAAATGCCGCTTCGCGCGCGTAACCGACACTGCGCGTAGGCCGAAACGACGTCGACCGTTGCCGGCGGAAGAGCGCGATCGAGCAAGGCCGCCCTCACCAGTGCGTTCACAATGCTTGCGGAAAAAGCGCAAGCATCGCGCCGCGCCACCCTCTCCCGGAGGCAGCGGCCGCCGACGGCGGCGCTTGGCGCACTAGGTTCCCTGGATTGGGGTGGACCAGCGGGTGAAGATTGTTTCGGCGATTGTTTCGAGCGCCGGTAGGTTGGTGTCCGACGCTGCCAGCATCGCGTTGGGCGAGATTTTTTCGCGTTCCAGATCGCGGGCGAAGGCGTTGGACATGTTCTCGATTCCGGCGCGAGTTACTTCCAAATGAAATTGCAGCGCCCAGGTCTTTTCGCCGTAGCGGAAGGCCTGGCATCGAGTCTGGTCCGACGATGCGAGCGCGACCGCGCCGCTCGGCAACTCGAAATGATCGCCGTGCCAGTGAAACGGCATGATCGTTTCCGCGACGCCGCGAAATAAGCGGTCTTCCTTTGCGGTCGGCAACAACCGGACGGGGAACCATCCGATTTCTTTTCCGGCGGGATTCTTCTCGACCTTCGCGCCCAGCGCCGCCGCTACGATCTGCGCGCCGAGGCAGATGCCCAGCACCGGGCGGTCCTGTTTGATCGCGTCTTCAATCAGCTTCATCTCATAAATCAGAAACGGAAAGCGGTCGGTTTGATATACGGACATCGGACCGCCCATCACGATTAGGCCGCCCGCGCCTTTCATGTCTTTCGGGACCGGATGGCCGTCGTGGATCCGCACGTACTGCCAGGCAAGCGCCGCGCTTTCGAGCGCCTGGGCGATCGCGCCGAGATTTTCCGCGGGATGATGCTGCAAGACTATTATTTTCGCCATAACAATTTTTATCGCCGCTAGAACATCGTGCCCGCGCGCTTGCGGCCGAGATGCTTGAATGCGCGGTCGGTGGCGGCGCGGCCGCGCGGCGTGCGCATCAGGAAACCTTCCTGCAAAAGGTAGGGCTCGTACACCTCTTCGATGGTGTCGGGTTCTTCGCCGATTGCGGCGGCGAGCGTTTCTACACCGACCGGTCCGCCGCCGAATTTGTCGATCACGGTTTCGAGAATCGCGCGGTCCATCTTGTCGAATCCCGCGCCGTCGATATCCAGCATCTCGAGCGCCCCGAGTGCGACCTCGCGCGTGACCAGCGCGGCTTCGTTCACTTGCGCGAAGTCGCGCACGCGGCGGAGCAGGCGGTTTGCGATTCGCGGGGTTCCGCGCGAGCGCGAAGCCAGCTCGGCCGCGCCGGCGCCGTCGATCGCGATTTTCAACAGCCGCGCCGAGCGCGTGACGATCTCGGTCAACTCGGCGTGATTGTAAAATTCGAGATGATAATTCTGCCCGAAGCGATCGCGCAGCGGAGAGCTGAGCAGGCCCGAACGCGTGGTCGCCCCGACCAGCGTGAACGGATTCACCGCCAGCTTCATCGTGCGCGCGCCCATCCCCTCGCCCACCACGATATGGAACTCGTAGTCCTCCATCGCGGAGTAGAGGCGCTCTTCGACCGGGCGCTGGAGGCGATGAATCTCGTCGATGAACAGGATGTCGCCTTCTTCGAGGTTATTGACGATCGCGGCCAAGTCCGCGGCGCGCTCGATCGCGGGGCCGGAAGTGACGTGAACGCTGACGCCCATCTCGCGCGCGATAATATGCGCGAGCGAGGTTTTGCCGAGTCCGGGCGGTCCGGCGAAGAGCACGTGATCGAGAGTCTCGCCGCGCTGGCGGGCCGCGGTTATGGACATCCCGAGGACGCGCTTCAGGCGATCCTGTCCGACGAATTCGCCGAGCGAATGCGGACGCAGCGAGAGATCGAGGCGATGGTCGTCGCCGAGTTCGGCGGGCGAGGCAACGCGCTCGGCGCCGTCGATGCTTTCGGCGGGGTTCTGGCGCTTATTTTTCGCCATAGATCGCGCCCAACGACTTGCGCACCATCACTTGCAGATCGTTCGCCGCGGCAGGCTCGGCGGCGACGACGGAATCGATCGTGCGCCGGGCTTCGATCGGTTTGACGCCCAGGTTGACCAGCGCGGAGACTGCTTCATCGAGCGGCGTGGCCGGAGTGTCGCGGATCTGACGCGGCCCCGCGTTGCCGTTGGCGGCGGCAGCGTCACTCAGCTTGAGCTCGCCGATTTTGTCGCGCAGCTCGCGGACCACGCGTTCGGCAACCTTCGGACCGACGCCCGGCACCGCGTCGATCTTCTCAACGTCTTCGCGTCCGATCGCGGCGACCAGCTCGACCGGCTCGAGGAATGACAGGATCGCAAGGGCGAGTTTGGGGCCGACGTGCTGCACCGACATCAGGAGGTCGAACGCGCGCTTCTCGAGCGGCTCGGCAAATCCGTAGAGCATCAGCGCGTCTTCGCGCACGACTTGCCGGACCTGCAGGCGGACCTGCTCGCCGAGCGCGGGCAAGCGGTAGAAGGTGCTGAGCGGGATGAAGACTTCGTAGCCGACTCCGCCGGTCTCGACGATAACGCGGCCCGCGTCACGCAGGGTTAAAAGTCCATTGATTGAAGCGATCATCTTTTGCGGTTCCTGATTGCGCGCGAGGGATCCGCGCGCGCAGGACGCTCGATCGCGTCGGTGATACGCGGGGGGCGCGCGCGGCCGAGGTGGCATACTGCGAGCGCGAGTGCGTCGGAGGCGTCGTCGGCGAGCTCGAAATCGACGCCGAGGGCGAGAGTGCGGCGAACCATGAACTTGACCTGGAGCTTGTCGGCATGGCCGAAGGCGGCGACTGCGAGTTTCACTTGATTGGGCGGATATTCGTAGAGCGGAAGTCCGCGCTCGGCCGCCGCGAGCATCGCGACCGCGCGAACTTCGCCGATACGAAAAGCGCTCTGGATATTGCGCGCGACGAAGTTGCGCTCGAGGCTCATCGCGGCGGGCGCGAATTCGTCGATCACTCTGAGAAGTCCGTAATGGATAGTGCGCAGACGCTCGGGCATAGGCTCGCCGGGACGGGTCCGGATGGTATCCGCCGCGATAAATTGAAAATTTCCGGGGGCGCCTTCGACGATCCCGAAACCCGTAACCGCGCTTCCCGGGTCAACCCCGAGCACCCGCATCCTCGTCCCCCAGGCACCGCCGCGCGCGCGTTATAGAAGGAATCACGCCGCGGAGATCTGCGCCATTTCCTCGTCGCTGATATCGAAATTGGCCGACACGCTCTGCACGTCGTCGTGCTCTTCGAGGTCCTCGATCAGCTTGAGCACCTGTTCGGCCGTATGCCCGGAAACCGGGACCGTGTTTTCCGGCACCAGGGTTACCTCGCCGTTGGCGATTGGAATCTGCGCCTTCTCGATCGCCTCGCGCACCACGCCGTATTTGTCCGGCGCGGTCATCACGGTGTAGGAATCGGCGTCGCTCAAGACGTCGTCGGCGCCGGCTTCGAGCGCGAGCTCGAGCAGCTTGTCTTCGTCGATTGCGCCTTTGTCGATCGAAAGCATCCCGTGCTTTTTGAACATCCAGCCGACGCATCCCGCCTCGCCAAGGTTGCCGCCGTGGCGCGAGAACATGAAGCGGATTTCCGCGACCGTGCGATTGCGATTGTCGGTCAGCACCTCGACCATGATCGCGACGCCGCCGGTGCCGTAGCCTTCATAGGTGACTTCCTCGATCTGGCCGCCGCCCAGCTCGCCGGTGCCTTTCTTGATCGCGCGGTCGATATTGTCGTTGGGCATCGACTGCTGCCGCGCGGTCAAGACCGCCGTGCGCAGGCGCGGGTTGGCGTTGATATCGCCGCCGCCCAGGCGGGCAGCGATAGTGATTTCCTTGATCAGCTTGGTGAAGACTTTGCCGCGCTTGGCGTCGCGCGCCGCCTTCTTATGCTTGATCGACGACCATTTGGAATGACCTGACATTGCTCCTGCGGGCCGGCCCTGAGAGGTGGCGGCCCGGACCGCGATTATTATCACAAAGATCGCGCCGAGGGGGAACATCCACGAGGGTTGGTTTGCGCGCGGGATTTTATCTTCCAGTTCATTTGCAGTGAATTCGCGCGAGAAATTGGACAGAGGATGCCCGGCCTCTGCTATGATGCCGTCGCGGACACTGCCGCCATTTAAGATGAAAGCCGGATTCATGGAGTCGAGAAAGATAAGCCCGATCCTCGGGGCGATTCTCGGGGCGATTCTCGCGGTCTTCGCTTCGGGATGCTTCTATCCGCCGACCGCGCAGACGCCGCCGGAGGACAAGACCAGCACGATCGTGCCGCTGCCCTACGACCTTGCGTGGACGGCGGTCAACGACGTGATCCGTTCCAACAGCTACAACGTCCAGGCGACGGATCCGAATCACGGAATTATCGAGGTGCTGGGACGTCCGTTCTCGCTCCAGGACGCCGACTGCGGAAACATCAAGAGTATCGTCGGCACCTACGCGGCGGTGCCCGAGCGTGACTCGACCAGCGTGTATAATTTCCACGTGAAGGCGGTCTCGAACGAATCGAGCCGGGTTGCGATAAACGCGACCTTCGATTCTCCGCTGAGTGTGCCGCTGCGTCCGGTGCACGACGAGCAATGCGTATCGCGCGGGGCGCAGGAGTCGCGGCTGCTGCAGCAGATTCTCGCGCAGGCGCGCATCACGCATCCGCCGGTGTATAACAACGCGGCTGCGCCGGCGAAACCCTCGAATGGGTATCGGAATTTGCAGTCGGGACGGCCGACGCTGCTGGGTCCGGACGTTCTGAAAAAGCCCGGCGACTGATCGCATCGCGCGCTCTACGTTTGCCGCGGAATCCCGGTTCCTCGAATCAACTTGATTCTGTCGGCGAAGAATCGACCTAACGGGAAGGGGGACTACAAGCGTCGGGCGCGTGTCGGGTCTGGAGCTCGGGCGCTGTGCGGTTATCACGCTGCGCGGGCCGCCGCTGTCATTCCCGCGCGTGGCTGCCGCACGAGGAATCCCGTGCTCGACCGTGGGCCTTTGCACCACTCGCGGGCAAGTGCATGAGCGCCTCGGGATTTCTCCCGGAGCCCGCCATGAGCAAAGTCGAAGGGGTCGAAATGACGGACGTGGGCGCTGTGCATGAGTATCGTAGCCTCCGCCGAAGCTCTCGATCGTCATTTCCGAGCCCTGGGCGAGGAATCCCGAGGCGTCCATGCGCCGAGCCCACATCTCATGCAGTGCTCTCTCGTTCGGGATTTCCTTCGGCAGGCTCAGGACAGGCTTTCGCGCGGCAGCCACACGCGGGAATGACACATCGGGGTCGAACGCGGAAATATTTTTCACCATGACTCACGATCCCCGCTTCGCGTCCGCTTGACATTTCATCGCTACGGCGAGAAATCCTGCGACTGAGGCTCGTGCATGGAAGACACAGGCAGAAAGCCTGTGCCACTTAATTTTGCTCCTCGCCTGAGGGAGGTCTTCGATGAAAGGCAAAATCGCTTACATACCGGCCGGTCATGAGATCGAATTTCATGAGTACGAGGTTGGGGCGCCGCCTGCCGGCGGTCTGGTCGCGACGGTTACGCAGACCAACGTCTGCGGCTCTGAAGTGCATATGTGGAAGGGCGAATTCGGTAAGCGCGGAATCATGCCCGGCCACGAAATGAGCGGACGCGTGCATGCGCTGGGCGCGGGCGTCTCTGCCGATTTCGCAGGTACGCCGATTCGCGAAGGCGACCGGATCGCGCCGGTGTATTACACCGTGTGCAACCGCTGCGTGAATTGCGTGGCCGGAAATCACGCGGCATGTATCAACAAAGTGATGGGCGCGCGGCATCCCGACGAGCCGCCGCACTTCACCGCGACCTTTGCCACGCACTACTTCATCAAGCCGGGACAGCATTTCTACAAAGTGCCCGACAACGTTCCCGACTCGGTGGCCTCGGCCGCCAACTGCGCGATGTCGCAGGTGTACTGGAGCCTCGATCGCGGGCGGCTTGCCTATGGCGAGACGATCGTCGTGTTGGGCGCGGGCGGGCTCGGGCTGCATGCGATGGCGATTGCGAAGGCGCGCGGTGCACGAGTGATCGCGATCGACAGCTTCGACCTGCGGCTGCGGCAGGCGCGTCATTTCGGCGCCGACGAGACGATCGATATGCGCGAATATCCCGACCCCGAGGCGCGCGACAAACGGGTGCGCGAGCTTTGCCACGGGTGGCCCGACATGGTGCTGGAGGTGGCGGGCGTGCCCGACGCTTTCATGGAGGCGATGAAGATGGTGCGGGCCGGAGGGCGCGTGATCGAGGTCGGCAATATTTCGGCCGGGCTCAAGGTCTCGATTCCGCCTTCGATGATCACGTTCAAGTCGCTCGAGATTATCGGCGTCGCGACCTATCCGCCGCACTATTTGAAAAAGTCGCTCGACTTCCTGGCGATGCATATGGATCGCTATCCGTACCGCGAACTGTGCGATGCGACTTTTCCGCTCTCGCGCGCCGCCGAGGCGATGGACCGCAGCGAGCGCCGCGAGATCACGCGCGCAGGGCTGCTGCCGCAAGAGGGCTAAGCGAATAGGTTCGCCTAGGGAGTGTCCGGAATCAGCGCCTGCGACGGGACCAGTTCGGGCGGGCGGCCCGGCACGCGCCAATAGAGCTGGATCGACGCGTCACCGGCGAGGTTGCGCTCCGCTACCTGGATGCGGTGGCGTCCGGCCCTCAAACGGATCAGGCCCATCGCGTGCGCACGATTCACCTGTCCAGGGTCGCGAATCACCCCGCGGCCATCGATCGAGAGCCAGCCGGCGTCGTCGGCGTCGATCACGAACCGATAAACTCCGGTGCGCGGCGCAATGATTTCGCCGGTCCACAGCGCAACCGACGGAAACGGCATCGCGCCGAGCTCCGCCACGCTGTCGAAGTCGATCCGCGGATCGATGCGTACGAGATGCGGCGGCGTAAATCCCGCCTGTTGGCCGACGAAGTAGCGCCCGAGCAGTCCGTGACGCGCGGTCAAATCGAAAGGCTGGCGGACTCGCCCGACAATCGAGGCCAGGAAGATCGCGGCGATTCCGGCTGCGAGCGCGGCGCGGCCCAGCCGTGCACGCGAGCGGGTCGCGAAGCTTTGCAGCGAGTCGGCTAACTCAATTGCGCCACCGATCCACAGAAAAGCCAGCGGCCATAGCTGTAGCGGACCCGGCAGGCCGGCCAGCTTGCCCAGGTTAAACGCGGTCGAGTCGCCGACGATCATCCCGCCGCCGAAATAGGCGTCGCGATTGGTGGCGAAGTCGCCGCGCATAAATTGCTGCATCGCGAAGTCGCGCACCGGATTTTGGTACTCGTACGGAAAGTGGGGATTGGTCGCGGTTGCCGCCAGCATTATGAAGGCCGACCCCACCGCCAGCGCGCCGACTAGCCAGTTCCAGGAGCGCGGCACGAACGCGAGCGTCAGCACCATGAACGGCACCGCCGCCACGATCTGGCGCGGTCCGGTGGCAGTGCCGCCGCCCCATGAGACGATCGACTCGCCGTAGGAGGCGTTGAACAGGATCATTCCGGCGATCGCGACGATCGTGACGATCCATTCGGCGCGGAAATCGCGGCGGCGCAAGAAGTAGCCGATCCCGGGAATCGCGAGCAGCAGGACCGGATTGCAAACGAATAGTCCACGCTGCGGATCGATCAGGATGTTCCAGAGGTTGCGCAGCTTCGGGTAGGTGAGTCCCACGAAGCCCTGCGCCTGCTCCGGGAACTGAGTATTTCCGGGAAGCTTGAACGCCTGGTAGCTGAAGAACAGCGGACTGCCGAAGGCGCCCCAATTGTAGCCGAACATCAGCGTCGCCGCGATCGCCGCACCCGCGGAGAAGGCGACGATACAGTCCAGACGCCGCACGCGGTAAAGCATGTAGATGCCGATCGCGGCAGCCAGCAGGAAGGCGGGATAGTCATTCAGCACCGCGAGCCCGGCCAGAAGTCCGGCCAGGAATGCACGCGGCCACTTTGGATCTTCGGCGAAGGCCGCGATCAGATAGAAGGCGATAAATGCGAATGCCGCCGCGAACGGCTCTCCGGTCATCTCGGTGGCGTACGGAAACGCGATTGTGCCAAATCCAAGAATCAGCGCGAGTGCGGCGCTGCGGCCCTCGGACGCGCCAAGGAATCGCGCGAACCGGTACATCACGACGCACAGGATCGAGGTCAAAAGCCCGGTTGTCAGCACGATCGTAAGATAGGTTGTGAGCGCCCAGTAGAGATCCTCGTGATTAGCCAGTAGCGGCAATAGCCACAGCCGCATCGCCGCCCACGGCAGTAACGCTACGATCGAGGTGCCGGGTGCTTTAACCGAATAGATATGGCCGCCGAAATTGATGATGTCGGCGGTGTTGTAGCCGGCGAAGCCGTCGATCCACAGTGAGCCGCGTTCGAGGATCGAGCGCATCAGATCGAAGCGCGCGGCGGTGCTCTGATCCGCGGCCTGATAAAAATATGCGTAACTGATGAACGGGAGGAAGAAGAGCGTCCACTCGATGCGCCGGGTGCGCCGCGCGTCGGTGATCATCGTGCGCGCCGTGCCTGTGCGCGTCGCTCGGCGCGGTTGGGTTGAGTCGGCTTGCGCAGCGGCTCCTCGACCCCGAACATCCACCATCCGTAGGCCGAAATCACGCCCAAAATCACGAACACCGCGACCAACGTGATCGGCTGACCAATGGGTAGAGGCTCGGCGGCCTTGCGAATCGCCGCGAGGTCATAAACCTGGGCCGCACCGGCCGGAGGCGCCGCGATCTTCTCGACCCGCGCGTTGCGGAAGTACGCGGTGCCGGTATTCAGGCTGCCGAAACCTCCGACCCGCAGCGCAATCTGCACATCGGCGCCCTGCCCGCCTACCTTCATATAGAGCCCGACCGGCTGCCATCCGCTGGTGCCGCGGATGTCGGCGGACATGATGCCGTCCTCCATGATCGAGACGCTGGCGCCGGTCGCTTGCGTGCCGACCTTCTCAGTTCGGACCTCGGCGGTGATGTGATACCAGCCGGGCTGTAGCGACAGCGCCTGCATCCAGCGCGCGTCGTTGGCCTTGAGCGCGGTGACTTTGAGCTCGCCCGGGCCGCCGGCGGCCGGATGGGTCCAGTCATAGGAAAACGCATCAGGATCGTTGAGCCATGCTTCGGTGCGCCAGTCGTCAGGTTGATGCTCCGAGCCTTTGGCGAGATCGCCGTTGACGAGCAGGTTTACGGCGGCTGCGCGAGCGAACGGCGGCGGAGCGACGATCGCGGCAAGAATCACGAGTGCGGCGATAAGTACCGCAACGCATGATTGCGGGCGATAGCTACTTGTCTTCATTGCGCTCAAATCCAGTTCCGGACCGTACCGGCCTCTTGCAGCCACATCCGCGAATAGTAACCCGCGCGCTCGATAGGCATTCCGGTCCATACCGGAAAATAGTAAATGAACAGTATAATCGCGGTCGCACAAAAGGTCGCGCAGACATACCTTCCGGGAAGCGCCGCGCCGATCCGCTCGAGACCGGAGTAGTAGGAAAGCATCGCGTAACCCGCGAACAGAACCAACACAGCCGGCGCACCCGGTCCCCATCCCAGCCCTAAAATAAATGCCGGCACCAGTGTGAACATCAATGCCAGATGCACCCACGGCTCGGCATAGTCATTCCAGCATTGCGCCAGCAGCCATCCAAGCGCGACGTAACCGATATAGACGGAACCCATGTAGTGGTAAAGAAATAAGGTCCGGCCGATCGGGATCCAAATCACAAGATATCCAAGATAGCCAATCACCAAAAAGCTGCGTTCCAGCCGCGGACGCTCGAACGCGTCGACGGCGGTAATCGAGATTGCAGTTAACGCGCCCCACCATAGAATAGGATTTCCGCCGCCCCAGATGGTCTCGACCTTGCCGACCTTGGGAAAATTCTGCCAATAGGCGATAGGCCGCAGCATCATCGGCCAGCTCCACCATTTCGACGAGTACGGATGCGTCGCGGTCGAGACGCTCTTTTCGTAGCCAATAATATTTTTGTAGTACTGGAACAGGTCCTGAATTCCGCCCCACCATCCGAGATAGTAATGCGGCAGGAACGTCGCAATATAAAAGATCGACGCGACCCCTCCGGTGAGCAAAATTGCGCCGGTGATCCGCTTGTCGCGGCGCGTGAGCGACGGCTCGGTAGCCAGAACCCAGACCAGGAAACCCATCACGAGCAAAAACGTCACCGCGGGAATCATTAGCTTGCTGCCGACGCAAAGTCCGAGCGCAATTCCCAGGACCACAAGCCACCGGCGCCGCGCGGCGACTCCGGGGGTATCGAATACGCGAAACAGGATCAGGTACGACACCGCCGCGAGCGTCAGATACACGATATCGATCACGGCGATGCGCGAATCGACCAGGAACATCCCGTCGAGCAGCACCGCGCCGGCTCCGAGGGTGCCGGCCAGCCGCGATCGCGTCATCCGGCGGCCGAGGAGATAGGTCACGCCGATCAGAATCGTTCCGATACAGGCGTTGCCGACCCGCCAGCTCCACGAATGATCGCCGAATAGCCAAATGCCCAGCGCGATCACTAGTTTCGCCAGTGGCGGATGCGGATCCAGGAATCGCTCGCCGTGCAGGTAGTTGCGCGCCTGCCCGACGAAATGAACCTCGTCGAAAACGATTTCGTTGGGATGCCCTAGATGCCAGAAGCGCGTCACGATCGCGATCGCGAGCAAGCCCGCAACAATCAGCGTGTCGAGCCCGATCCACGCAAGCGGAGCGCCGCGCGGCTCGACCCGAGGCTCTGCCGTGCGCGGCGGAAAGATGCGCGCGAAGATCTCGCGCGCGCTCGAGGACTCGCCCGCGCCCGCGCCGTCCAGTTTGACCGCGCCGTAATAGACCGACGCGCCCAGGATCAGCACGTTGACCGCCGACGCGATCATCGCAAAGGTGTCGCGCGAGTCGAGGAACACAACGGTCTGCAGCGTGTGCAGGACATAGGCGAGATTGAACAGCGTCGTGAGCGAGAGAATTACGAATACCGCCAGCATCTCGGTGGATTCGAGCGCGAGCGGAATCGAGAAGACCAGCGCCGGGTAGAGGTAGCGCTCGTGCATTCGCGGCGCGACCATGAAAAACCCGAACACGGTGATGAACGCGGCATAAATCATGGTTTGGGTGCTGCGCTTGCGCCACAAAATCCACGCGACGAATCCATACAGGGGCGCGAGCAGCGACATCCCGAGCCCGAACCACGAAATTCCCAGAACGGTTCCCGAATCCTGCTGCCGGAGCCCGCCCAGCAGCGCGATCAGGTTGAACGCGTTGACCGAGGTCTCGTGATAATACGCCGCGGTCGAAGTGTAGAGGTTGAGAATCCAGTTCCAAGGATGACCGATCTGAAACGGCGCGATTCCGATGACGAACACCGCGAACCCAACCACGCCGACGCGTATCCACCGCCGCACCGGCGTCTCGAGCATCGTCCACCACGCCAACACCGGCAGCAGCATCAGTCCTTGCGGCTTGACCAGCACCGAGATCGCCGCCATCGCCCATCCGACTTCGTACTGCTCGCCAAGAATCGCGATGATGCTGAGCCACATCGTGAAGGTCAGCACCGAGTCGCTCTGGCCCCAGACCACAGTGTCGAACAACAGCGCGGGATTGAGCGCGACCATCAGCATCGCGGCGTACGCAATCGCGGGGCGCGAGGTGCGGCGCACGAACGCAAAGATCGTGAAGGCGAGAAAAAAATCCGCGACGATCGCCGGGCTCTCGACGATCACGCGCAGCGTGTCGCCGGTCGCGTGCATCAAGCCGGCGATCAGGCCCGCGACCCACAGCGCGTAAAGATAGCCGGGCGGATAGTCGAGAAAGTAACCCTGCTGATATGTGTGCGCGGGTCCGAGACTCGAGATCTGCAGCGCCCACGCCTGGTAGCTGCCGACGTCGGGACCGAACCCCGGAAAGAACGGCAGCATCGCGGTCTTGATCACCGCCAAAGCCGCAAGCCCGATAAGCGCGGAGTCGAGGCCCGCCTCGTCGTCGCCGCGGAGCGATCCGGCGCTGAGTGCGAACGCGTACGCGACGATCGCCAGCAGCGCGACCGCGGAGAAAATGCCGATAAGCTTGCCGCTGGGACCTCCCGTGTCCGCGGGCGACGCGCCCAGCGTGACGAGCGCCATTGCGGCCAGCGCGATCCGCGTCCAGCTCTGATTCGATGCGCGATGCGCGCGCGTTTCCCCCTTATTCATCGCCGCCTATTCATCACCGCCAGACCGTCAGCTTGCTCAAGATTCAGCACATCGCTCGATGAGTTGCGCGCGTGTTGGCGCCGCCCGCTACCATACCGGAGATGGACTTCCTGATGAACAGGGGTGCTGGCGCATCGCTTTCCGCGCATCCTATGATGCCGCTAAGGCCGCATCCGGAGGTTTTCGCCGCATGGATTTGATTCACACTGTTTACGAACCCGCAGGCGCAGGACCGCATCCGGCGATTATCGCGATGCACGGATGGGGTGCGAGCGCGCTCGACCTGATTGGACTCGCGCCATACATCGCGGGCGGAAAATTCATGGTCATCTGTCCGCAAGGCTCAATTGAAGTTCCGGTCGGGCCGACGCGCGGTTACGGATGGTTCCCAATCCGGATGGGAGGAGCGCCGGATCGCGACGCGATCGAGGCGGCAGGCAAGGCCGCCGCGCGTTTTGTCGATTCCGCGCTCGAGCGCTATCCGATCGATCGGCGCAAGCTCGTCGTTCTGGGCTTCAGCCAGGGCGGATACATGGCCTACACGCTCGCGATGACCAACCCGGCGCGCTACGCGGCGCTGGTTGCGCTCTCGACCTGGTTTCCGCCCGATTTGAAAGACGCGGTGACGGACCGCGCCGCGCTCGAGCGGCTGCCCACGATGGTTCAGCACGGGCGCGGCGACGAGATGATTGAGATTGCGCGCGCGCGAACCTCGGTCGAAAACCTGCGCGAGCTGCGGGTGCCGCTGGTGTACAAAGAATATGACTGCGGACACGAGATCACGGCGGACGGACTCGAGGACCTGAGCGAGTTCCTGAGCTCGAAAGTAATCTCTCCGATCCTGAGCGCATGAGCGAGGGACAGGAATTCGCACGGCTGGCCGCGGTGGTGCGCGAGCTGCGCGAAAAATGCGCGTGGGATCGCGAGCAGACGCTCGCGGCCTCCTCGCGCCATCTGATCGAAGAAGCCTACGAATCGGCGGACGCGATCGCGTCGGGCGACAGCGCGGAAATCACCGAGGAGCTCGGCGACCTGCTCGTCCAGGTGATCTTCTCATGCACGATCGCCGCGGAAACGGGCGCGCCCGGCCTCGCGAGCGTGCTCACTCGCGCCGCGGACAAGCTCGTGCGGCGTCATCCGCACGTGTACGGCGAGGTGAAGGCCGAAACTTCCGCGCAAGTGCTGCTCGAGTGGGACAAAATCAAGGCGCAGGAAAAGGCCGGCAAACACCGCGCGAGCACGTCGTCGCTCGCCGACACCGGCCGCGCCCTGCCGGCCCTGATGCGCGCGGAGAAGCTCGGCGAAAAAGCGCGCCGCCTCGGGATGGACTGGGCGGACGCACGCGAGGTGCTCGCGAAGGTTCGCGAAGAGCTCGAAGAAGCCGAGCATGCGCTTGAGCGCGGCGACCTTGCGATGCTGTCGGAAGAGCTCGGCGACCTGATGCTTGCAACCGCGAACGTTCCGCGTTTCATCGGCGCCAACCCGGAGGAGGTTCTCCGCCGCGCGTGCGACAAGTTCATCGCAAGATTCAGCAAGGTTGAACGCATAGCCATGGAGCGAGGCCTCGACCTGAAAGCGATGTCCCCCGAACAGATAGAATCGCTATGGCAGGAAGCGAAGAAAATCGGCCCCTCCAACGACTAAGGTCGATTGGCATCAGTTCACGCCCGTGACGCTACGCGCGAGCTTCTGTGCGACCAGAGCGTTTAGACTAAGGCC
>JBARDN010000061.1:0-17276 GCA_049795175.1 Binataceae bacterium (SeqCode)
CTCGCCCATCGCTTGATCGACCTCGGCCGCGCTCCTGGCCTGCACATAGATCATGTTGACCACGCCGGTGATTTTCGGCGGCGCTCCGAATGGGCTGACCGTGCCGCTGGCGGTGCTGTAGATCGAATTGGCGGTGGCGACGCCCGCGTACGGATTCTCGACCGTCGGGGTGGCCGTGGCGACCGCGACCGAGGTTGACGGCGCCGACACTCCAAGCACCTTGCGCTCAGCGGTCTCGAACGGGATCAGCACGATATCGTCCTGATCCTGCCCCCACTGCGACTGGCCCTTCACCGAGAGCACGCCGATTACCCGGAGCGGAAAATTCTTGACCCGGACCATCGCGCCGACCGGGTTTTGCTGTTCGCCAAAAAGATTGTTCACCACCGTCTGCCCCAGCAGGCAGACCGGTGCGGCGATCTTGTCGTCCGCATCGGTCATCGCGCGGCCCGAGGTCACCGGCCATTCGCGGATATTCTGATATTCGGCGGTGATTCCTTCGACACTGGTACTCCAGTTCGAGTTTCCGTTGACGACCTGCGCGATTTGCCGGTCCATATAGCTGACGCGTGAGGCCGCGCGAACTTCCTTGCGGATCGCGAGCGCGTCGCCCGTGTTGAGGGTCGAGCTCGAGCCGAAGCCGCCGCGGACGCCGTTGGCGGTAGTCGCGCCGGGCAGCACCACGATCAAATTGGTGCCGAGGCTCTGGAGTTGCTCCTGGACCGAGGCTCGCGCCCCGTCTCCGACCGCAACCATCGCGATTACCGCCGCCACTCCAATAAAGATGCCGAGCATCGTGAGCGCCGCGCGCATCTTGTTGCGCCTGAGCGCGCGCAGCGCCGCGACCACCGCCATCGCGGCAAAGGTCCACGCCTCATCGGCGGCCGACGGCGCCGTTTCCGTTTCGTCCACGGCGGCGACGGCGGCGCCGGGCGCGCCCGTCCCGATGATCGGCATGCGGGCGTCCGGTTTGCGCGTGTCCGAAACCACCTGCCCGTCGCGAAAGCTTATCGTGCGGTCTGCGAATGCACCGATATCGGGATCGTGCGTCACCAGGATTATCGTGATTCCCTGTTCGCGATTGAGCCGGGTGATGATCTCCATGATCTCGGAAGAACTGGTCGAATCGAGATTTCCAGTCGGCTCGTCGGCCAGCACAATTGACGGCTGATTGATTAGCGCCCGCGCGATCGCGACCCGCTGCTGTTGTCCGCCCGAGAGCTGGTTGGGATGGTTCTGCGCTCGACCGCTGAGTCCCACCAGCTCGAGCAGTTCCTCGGCGCGATGCTCCCCCTGATGGTTCCACGCCGAATAGAACAGCGGCAGTTCGACGTTCTCGAGCGCGCTGGTCCGCGAGAGCAGATTGAAGCTCTGAAAGACGAATCCGATTCGCCGGCTCCGGATCGCCGCAAGCTCTTCTTCGGCGAGTGCGGCCACATCCTCGCCCTCGAGCAGGTAGCGCCCACGAGTCGGCCGATCCAGGCATCCGAGGATATTCATCAGGGTCGATTTCCCCGATCCCGACGCGCCCATCACCGCCACGAACTCGCCCCGGTCGATCGTAAGCGACACCCCGCGCAGTGCGTTGACCTCGACCTCGCCCAGAACGTAGGTTTTCCAGAGATCAACCAATTCGATAACTGGCATCGTCATTGTTCCTGATCCCGCGAGCTAATGCGGGAAATGCAGGGAAGTGCGCTTGGCGCTTTGGGCAGTCTGGACTTCGTCGGTCACCACCAGATCGCCGGGCTTTAGCGCTCCGCTCAGCACCTCGGCGTTGACGCCGTCATCGAGGCCTACGTTCACGGTGACCGGTTCGATACTCCCGCCCGACGGAATCCATACCTGCGTATTGCGGCTCGGGGACGCGTCGCTGCCCGACCCCGGATCGGCGGCGGACGCGACAACTTTTTTGCCACGCGGTTTGAAGCGCAAAGCGTCCAGCGGCAGCCGCACCACCTGGTCGCGCCGCGCGGTGGTGATCGTCACGTTGGCGGTCATCCCGGGCTTGAGCAGCAACTCGGGGTTATCGACATTCACGACCACGTCGTAAGTCACGACGTTCTGCACCGTGATCGGAGCTTGGCGCACCTGTCCGACGGTTCCCTGAAACATCCGATCCGGGAACGCATCCACTTTGAAGTCGGCCGGCTCGCCCTTCTTGACGTAGCCGATATCGGATTCACTTACGCTCGCATCGACCTGCATCTTGGTCAGGTCCTGCGCGACCAGAAACAGCACCGGAGTCTGAAAGCTCGCCGCGACCGTCTGCCCAACATCGACGTTGCGCGCCACCACGGTGCCGTCCACCGGCGACCTGATATCGGTGTAGTTCAAATTGAGCTGCGCCTGCTTGAGCGTCGCTTCCTGCTGATCGATAGCGGCGCGATCCAGCGCGATCTGCGCAACTGCCTGGTTGTAAGTATTGAACTGACTATCGACCTGGTCCTGCGAATCGACTTGCTCCGCGAGCAGTTTCTTATCGCGCTCATAGGTGACCTTCTGATAGGCGAGGTTCGCCTGGTCCTTCAAGAGCTGAGCCTTGGCGTTGGCAACCGCGGCGGTGGAAAGCGCGACCGTCGCGGCGTACGGGCGCGGATCGATCTTGGCGATTATCTGCCCCTGTTTCACCGGCGAATTGAAATCGGCGGAAATCTGCGTGATCGGCCCGGACACGTATGTGCCGACCTGCACCGTCGTGACCGGATTGACGGTTCCGGTCGCAGCAACCGAGCGGACGATCGAGCCCGAGGTCACCGGCGCGGTCACGAACCGGGTCCCGTCGCCCCTTCCGTGCATGAAGTACCAGGCGATCAGGATGACGACGACCGCGCCGAGGCTGATTCGCGCGATCCTTGATGAGAAGAGCTTCATGTTAAGTTGTCCATTATGACCCGGTGGTCATTCCCAATCCATCCAACCGCCGGCGTCCAACCGGAACGCGCACCTACCATTGGTTAGACGCGGCATCCACCATAGGGTTTCAGCATCGAGCGTGCCGCCGCCCAATGGTGCGGATGAAAGATCGTTAAGGAGGGATGTTCTGTTATTTCGCGAGACTGCCGCGCGTGGAATCCTTGATTCCTAAAGCCGAGGAGGCTTCATGCGCCGAAACGCGTTGGCGAACGATGCGAAGTGCTGACGCATCACAGTGCCGGGCCGGCCGGCCATGCTGCCGCCATCCACCACCAAATCATGGCCGCTTACGAATCTGGAATGATCGCTGGCCAGAAACAGCGCCGCGTGCGCGACATCGTCAGGCGTTCCCGCACCGGGAAGCGACTGCACCTGGGGAAGGATTTGGTCCAGCGCCACACGCACCGCGTCGGCTTGATCGTCGGCTGAACTGTCCTCCACTCCGGATCCTTTGCCGAAAATCCCGGTGACGACAGGTCCCGGCGAGATGCTGTTGACGCGAATTCTGAACTCGCCCAGTTCTATCGCGGCGCATCGCGTCATGTGCAGGACCGCCGCCTTCACGGTCGAATATGCGAGGCTTCCAATCCCGGCCTGGATACCCACGATGCTGGCCATATTGATGATGCTGCCCGAACGCTGGCGAATCATGATCGGCGCTGCGTGCTTCATGCCGGCCAACACGCTGCGGACATGCACTGAGACGGCGGTATCGAAATCTTCCAGAACAATATCTGTAATCCTCGCGCCGGTAGGAATTGATCCCGCGTTGTTGAACAGACAATCGATGCGGCCGAACCGATCGAGAGCATGATCGAGCATCGCCGTGACATCTCTTTCGACGCAAACATCGGTACGAATGAAACTCGCGCGGCTCCCAAGCCCGGCTGCGAGTTGCTCCCCCTTGTCTTTGCGCCGGCCCGCGATAACAACCTGCGCGCCCTCTGCGACAAACAACTCCGCGCTGGACGCACCGATACCGCTGGTTGCGCCGGTTATGACCGCGACTTTTCCTTCAAGCGCCGGCATGCTCATGCGCCCTTGACGTAGCCCATCGCCTCGACGATAAGCCCGTCGCGGACACGCATGAGGTTCACTCCGCGCACGGAATTGCTTTCGCCGTTGCCCCACCACAGCCGCCATCGGATGATCGCGCGGTCGCCGGCCACGGCGACCTCTTCGAGATCGAAATGCGTACCCGGCGCGGTCGCGATTGCGCTCCACACCGCCAGACACGCGTCGCGTCCGACGTGCCGGGATCCATTTGGCGCAGGCTGGGTGTTCTCGAGCACGCAGTCCGGTGCAACCATCTTATCCAGGGCGGCAGGATCATGGCGCTGAAATACGTCATTGAACCGCTGTATCACCGCCGACGTATCGATCTGCATGTTCATTGGATTCGCACTCATGGCCGTCTCCTTTGGTCTCGGTACAAACAAAAGCTAATCTTGAAAGTGGTATCCGGCAAGCTTCCAATTTAGGCGAATTCATGAGATCCACTTTTCTGTGTGGCTTGGAGCACTCGACGGCTCTGGACCGATATACCGGCAACTGTATCGTGCCATCCGCGGCGCGATTCTCGATGGACGCCTGCGCCCGGGTGAACGACTGCCCTCGACCCGCTGGCTCGCCGACGACGCGGGAGTCGCGCGCAATCGCGTCATCCTTGCGTACACGCAACTAATCGACGAGGGCTATCTGGTCGGGCGCGTCGGTTCGGGCACCTGTGTCGCGCGCGAAGTTCCCGGCGACGGTGCCCCGAACGCTATCCGGGCGCCCCGAGTCCAGGTGCGGCGGCCGGCGGCGCGCCGGTCACGCTTTGCGAATCGAGTAGCAAAAGGCGTTCTCGACTGGCGATTTGACGATATCCCGCAATTTGACTTCCACTATGGCCGTCCATCGTTCCGGGATTTTCCCCACTCGATCTGGCGGCGGATGATCGCCAGGCAGGCGCGGCGGGCCCAACTGTCCGACCTCGACTACGCGCCTGGCGCCAGCGCCGGTTTGCCGTTTCTGCGCTCTGCGATCGCCGGCCATCTGCTGCGATGGCGCGGTGTGCGCGTATCGGCCGAGCAGATCATCGTGACCAATGGGTCGCAGCAGGCGCTGGGTCTGGCCGCTAGGCTGCTGCTCGACCCCGGCGACCCAGCGGCGATAGAGAATCCACACTACCTCGGAGCGCGGCTTGCGCTCCAAGGCGCGGGTGCGGAGATAGTTCCAATTCCGGTCGATACGCAAGGTCTCGACGTTGCGGCGTTGGAACGCGAGCCGCGCCGCCCCCGACTGATCTATGTGACTCCATCTCATCAATTCCCGATGGGTGCGGTGTTGCCGCTCTCGCGACGGCTTGCTCTGTTGCGATTCGCACAGCGCGTCGGCGCGTACGTCATCGAGGATGACTATGACGGCGAGTATCGCTACACCGGGATGCCGCTCGAGTCGCTTCAGGACCTTGATGAAGCAGCGCGCGTTCTCTACGTCGGCACTTTCTCGAAAATTCTGTTCCCAGCGCTGCGCATCGGATACATCGTGGCGCCCACGCCGTTGGCAGCGGCTTTCGTGCAGGCGAAGACCGCCGCGGACTTCGGCAATGCGCAGTTCGAGCAGCGGGTGCTCGCCGATTTCATCAATGACGGGCATCTCGACGTGCACGTGCGGCGGTCGCGAAGGCGACACGCCGCGCGGCGGCGCGTGATGCTCGAAACGCTCTCGGAGACGATCGGCAAGCGCGCGACGGTGCTCGGTTGCGGTGCGGGCCTGCATGTGGTGGTCATTCTTCGCGGCGTACGTCCGACCGACGTGGCGCGGATCGTGGCGCTCGCCCGCGAACGCAGCATCGGAGTGTACACGACGCAACCGTATTATCTCGGGCGGCGGCCGCGGAACGCCGAACTTCTGCTCGGCCACGGCGCGCTTTCAGAAGATGAAATTCGAGAAGGTGTACGGCGTCTCGCCGAGGTCATCCGGGTGGTTACGCGGTGAAGAGGGCGCGCAGATGCGCGCGCAAATCAGTGCGGCCGAGAAGGTTCGTGCTGTCGGCAAATTGATCGATCCCGCCGATCGGTCCGGCAGTCGCGTGGATTCGCTTCATCTCCGGATCGATCATCGCGCCCGTAAGCGCGATCGCGAATCGCTCGGCGTCGAGCACGAGATAGGGCCGGTCGTGAAAATGGCGGACGCTGGGATCGAGCGACGCCGTGACTGCGAGACGATTGTGCATCCGCGCGACGGCTTCATACGCGGCGCTGAGGTGCGACTCGCGCTGCGAGAAATTCGCGGCGTCCATCGCCGAGCGCAGGATAGGCGCGAGCTCGCTCGCACAATTGAGATGTGCGAATGCGGTCCCGAGCCACTTGCTGTAGGGCGCGTAGCGGCGCTCGATTAGAAAGCACAGGCGCATCAGATCGCGGACCATTCGACCCGCCACGATCCGCGAGCCAAGCTCGTCGCCCGCCTCCGCGCATCGGCCGACGAACGGCTCCTCCTGCGCGATGCGCATCCACTGCGACGCGAGCAGGTAGAACCACACCTCGTGCGGATACCACGCGAGCTTCTCGCGAATCGGAACCAGTTCGCCAAGTCCGTCGTGGAACACGCCTCCCGCCGTGACCTCGAGCAGCGCCTGCTGCGGCATCAGCAGCCAATCGGCGGCGCCAAGAGATTGGGCCGGATCGATTCCGAGCATCGCGTGAATGAACTCGTGCAGCGAGGCGATTTGCACGTCATGGTTGATCTTGCCGGGCTCTGCGGGTTCGAGCGTGCGCGTACCGGGCCGCGGAGAATGATCGTAATTCGTTGAATATCCGCGAAAGTTCGCGGGCAGGCGCGCGGAAAGCTCAGAAGTGATTCGCGCACCGAGCTTCTCGCGATCATCGGCGCTGAGGAACAGCGTCAGGCCGGGACCCCATCCGTGATCGGTCGAACGCTCCGAGTCGTAACCGAGCACGTCCGACCCGGGGCCGATTCGCGCCGCCGAGTATCGCAGATCAGGAAAGGCGGAAATAAGAATCGGGGCGACCGCCTCGCGAAAAAATATCTCGCACAGCAGCAACCCCGGAATGAAAGTCATCGCCGCGAATCTTAAGACGCGGTCGTCTTCTCGCCTACTCGCGTTCCTGGAAGCCTTCGAGATTGCGCGAGCGGCCGGTCTGACGCAACTTGCGCAGCGCCTTGGCTTCGATTTGCCGGATTCGTTCGCGCGTGACCGCGAACTGCTTGCCGACTTCCTCGAGCGTGTAGTCGGTCTTCTGGCCAATTCCAAAACGCATCCGCAAAATCTGCTCTTCGCGCGGAGTCAGCGTCGCAAGGACCTTGCGCGTCTGCTCGCCCAGGTTGCCCTGGATCGCGGCCTCGACCGGAGACGGCGCGAGCTCGTCCTCGACAAAATCGCCGAGCGAGCTCTCCTCTTCGTCGCCGATCGGAGTCTCGAGCGAGATCGGCTCTTTGACGATCTTGAGGACCTTTTGGACCTTGTCCAGCGGCATCTCCATCTGCTCGGCGATCTCTTCCGGTCCCGGCTCGCGGCCGAGCCGCTGAACCAGCAGCCGCGTGACGCGCAGGAGTTTGTTGATTGTCTCGACCATGTGCACCGGGATACGGATGGTGCGGCCCTGGTCGGCGATCGCGCGCGACATCGACTGGCGAATCCACCAGGTCGCGTAGGTCGAGAATTTGTATCCGCGCTGGTACTCGAATTTGTCCACCGCGCGCATCAGGCCGATATTTCCCTCCTGGATCAGGTCCAGGAAGCCCAGGCCGCGGTTGGTGTAGCGCTTGGCGAGACTGACGACTAGGCGCAGGTTCGCTTCGGTCAGCTCTTTTTTTGCGCGGCGGCTCTTGTCCTGTCCGGCGGCGATAGTCTCGATCGCGCGGGCGAAATCCTCGCCGGAAGATTTGACCTCGGTCTCGACCTTGCGGATCTGCACCTGCGACGCGCGGATTCGGGTTCCGATATCGAGCAGGTTCTCGCGCGCCTCTCCAATCTTGAGCACGTGGCGGCGGTCTTCGGCCTCGGCGGCTTCTTTCAGCAGCGCGTTCGGCGAGCGGCCCGTCGCCTCTTCGTAACGCTCGAGCGTGTGCAGCGCCTCGGTGTAGGAGCGCAGCATACCGCGCATGTGTTCGATAATATTTTCGACCAGCCGCCGCGATAGCTGCATCGAGCGGAACTCTTTGATCACCCGCTCGCGCTGCTTTAAGAAGTTCTTTTCGGAGACGGTCGGCTTGTGCACCGCGCCGGGCTTTTTCCGGGCGGCAGGCTTGCGCAGCAACAGACGCTTTTCGGCCTGTTCGAGCTTGGACTTGATCTCTTTGAGCTTCTTGACGTGAACCGCCAGCCGCTTTAGCTGGCGTTCGTCGGCTTCGGGACCGCGCTCTTCATCGGGATCGGAATTCGCGTCGTCGGTGTCCTCGAAGATATCCCGGATATCCGCTTCACCGATCAGGATCGCTTCGCCGAGTTCATACACGTGCTTGAGCGTGACCGGAGAGCCCAGCACTTCTTCTTCGACTTCGTTCTCGCCGGCTTCGATTCGTTTGGCGATCTCGACTTCCTGCTCGCGCGAGAGGAGCTGGAAATTGCCCATCTCCTTGAGATAGAGCCGGACCGGATCGGACGATTCGCCGAGCGCGTCGGGCTGCTCGGCCGCCTCCTCGGGTTCTTCCTTGGCTTCGACTTCGACATCGCCGTCGGCGCCTTCGACCGGGACTTCTTCGAGCACCTTGATATCAAGATCCTCGAAGCTGTCGAGCGCCGCGCGCAGGTCGGTCGGCGAGGCGACATCCTGCGGTAGGAAGTCATTTACCTGCTCAAAGGTAAGGTAACCTTGCTCACGACCGAGGTCCACCAATCCCTGCAAGTCTTTGCCTTCGTACTTCTGCTTCATGCTTTTTAACATCCGTTCAGAGCGGGCGACGCGACCCGGCCCATGCGCTTTCGCCGACCGATTATGTGAAGATTGGCCGGGGATGGAACTGACTCAATAGTACAGGCTAGCTCGATTAGGCAAGGCAAAGGTACCGAATTAACTACCTTACGCGGCATCGGAAATCGAGTCAAATTAGCCTTTGGGTTTCGACGTCCGCCGATTTTTCACACCCGAATCGCCCCGGCAGCGAGCATTTATTTAATTATATGCACGATCCACCGCTCGCGCTGCCTCGCGATCCTCGCCTAAGCTTCGCCTGCGCCGACAAATTTCGCGCGGCGCTGGAAATGATCGGGTGAGCACCATATTCTCGGGCCGCAAATGGCTGAACATGCGATAATTCTGGCGCTCAGCTTCGTGGTCATCCTGCTCGGCTCGGAGCTCTTCACCAACGGCGTCGAGTGGGTGGGCAAGCGACTCGATATTGCCGAGGCCGCCGTCGGAAGCCTGCTGGCCGCCGTCGGCACCGCTCTGCCCGAGACGTTTATCCCGGCGGTCGCGCTGCTGACCGGCCGCAGCTCGGCGGCAGAGCACAACGCCGTCGGGGTCGGCGCGATTATCGGTGCGCCGCTGATGCTCTCGACGGTCGCGCTGTTCGTGATGGGCTGCGCAGCGCTGGGGTTTCGTCGCCGACGCGGACGAATCGCGCTGCGGGTCGCGCGTAAGGACGGACGCCGCGACCTGTCTTTTTTCTTTCCAATATTTCTGACGGTGGTCATCCTGGGCACGCTGCACTTGGGTGTGATTGCGCGCCACTCGGCTGCCATCGGGCTGCTTATCGTGTACGCCGGCTACTGCGTCGTGATGCTGCGGCTGAAGCGCGTCGAGGGCGGCGAGATCGAGCACGGCCTGTATTTCGAATCGATCTTTCGCGGCATCGGCGAAAATCCGCGTGGGTTGGTTATCGCGGCGCAAGTGCTGTTCGGAGTTGGAGCGATTCTGCTCGGCGCGGTCGAGTTCGTCGATCAGGTGATTCTGTTCTCGCAGCACGCGGGCCTTAATCCTGGCGTGCTGTCGCTGATCTTGAGCCCGCTCGCGACCGAACTGCCCGAAAAATACAACTCTGTCGTCTGGATTCGCCAGAGCAAGGACCATCTGGCGCTGGCGAACATCACCGGCGCAATGGTTTTTCAATCGTGCATTCCGGTCGCCCTCGGCCTCGCCTTCACGCCATGGGTTCTGTCCGCGCCGGAGCTGCTCGCGGCGACGATCGCGCTCGCGTCGGTGGCGATCCTGTTCATCAATCTGCGCGACTCGGAGCTCGGCACCCCGACGCTGATGATTGGCGGCGTAGCATACGCGATCTTCCTCATCGGGCTCGCGTGGCTCGGTGTGCTGTAGTGAACGCGCCGCGCCGCGCGATCTGTGTTAGCTTTGTAATGTCAGGATCGTTCCACCGCGATGACGCAGTATCAGGAAATCTCGCGCCAGTTTTACCAGAACCGCCTCCTGTTCGGTGATCCCGCCGACCCCGGAATCGTCGCGCTCGAAATCGCCTCACCGACTGAAATCGAAGTCTTCAAACGTGTCGGCGCAAAGATCGTTCAGGAGCGCCGCCCGCTCGAACTGTTTGTCCTGCTCGATGATCTCGCGCATCTGCGCGGCTTCAGACCCGCTGTCGAGACTAGTGAGCTCGCCGGAGACTTCCGATACCGCTATCTCGTGACGTTCAACTCAGGCGACACGCTCGAAGCGCTCAAGCGCCATCTGCGGGATGTAACCGGTCTCGCCGCGAACGCGCCCGGCGCGCCCTACCTGGTCTTCGCCGATCCGGTCGAACAGCATCTGATGCTGACGGGGTCGACCTGCTTCGTGGGACTCGAGCTCGGTGACCTGGTGCGGATGCAGATCGATATCGAGACCTACATCTCGAAGGGATTCGAGTTTCCCTCCGCCGCGCGCGAGGGCGACCGCGTGGTCGCAATCTCGATCGCCGACTCGACCGGCTTCGAGCGCCTGCTGCGCGGCACCGAGATGGACGAGCCCACGATGCTCGAAGAGCTGGTGCGCATCGTCGGCGAGCGCGACCCCGACGTGATCGAGGGCCACAACCTGTTCCGCTTCGACCTCGAATATCTCGAAACTCGCGCACGGCGTCATCGCGTGAAGCTTGCGCTCGGACGCGGCGGCGGCCTTTTGCGCGCGCGGCCCTCGCGGCTCCAGATCGCGGAACGATCGATCGCGTACCGGCGCTACGACATTCCCGGCCGCAACATTATCGACACCTGGATCCTCGCGCAGCATTACGATATCGCCAGCCGCGAGCTCGAAGGCTTCGGCTTAAAGCAGCTCGCGATTCATTTCGGCCTCGCCCGCAAGGACCGCGTTTACCTGGACGCCTCGCGCGTCAGCGAGATTTTCGATCACGAACCCGAGCGCCTGTTCGAGTACGCGCTCGATGACGTACGCGAGACTCGCGCGCTGGCAGAGGTGCTATCGCCGAGCTACTTCGTCCAAGCCAAGATTTTTCCCTACTCGTACCAGAACGTCGTCCTGCGCGGGAACGCGACTCGAATCAACGCGCTGTTGATGCGCTCGTATCTGGCCGCGGGCCACTCGATTCCCGAACCGCAGGGTTCCGCGGCCGTCGCCGGCGGGTACACCGAGATGCGCCGATGCGGCGTCGCGCGCGGGGTTGCGCACTGCGATGTGACCTCGCTGTATCCCTCGCTGATGCTCCAGTACGGGCACGCGCCCGGCTCGGACCGCTTGGGCGTGTTCCTGAAGCTGCTCGCAGACTTGCGCACGTTTCGCGTACAGGCCAAAAGCCTCGCGCGCGAGCTCGAAGGCGCCGAGCGGCGCAATTTGGAGACGCTGCAGCAGACTTTCAAGATTCTGATCAATTCGTTTTACGGATATCTCGGTTTCTCGCTCGGTCATTTCAACGACTTCGAGCAGGCGGGCAACGTCACCCGCCGCGGCCGCGACCTGATCCAGAGCGCCGTCGCGCAACTCGAAGCGCAGGGCGCGCAAGTGATCGAAGTCGATACCGATGGAATTTATTTCGTACCGCCGCAATCGGCCGCGACCGACGCCGAGGTCGAAGCGATCGTCGCGAATCTCGAGATTCCCGCGGGCATCAAGCTCGAAATCGACGGCCGCTACGCCGCGATGTTCTCCTACAAAATGAAGAACTACGTTTTGATGGACGCCGCAGGCGCGATGACGGTGCGCGGCTCGGGACTCAAGTCGCGCGGGCTTGAGCGCTTCCAGCGCCGCTTCATGGAAGAGATCTTCGCGCTTCTGATGCACGACCGGCAGGCGGAAATTCCGAAGCTGTTCGACGATTGGCGCACGCGTTTCGCGCGGCACCAAGTCGGAATCGCGGATTTCATGAAGACCGAGACGTTGCAGGACTCGCTCGACAACTATCGTCAGAAGATTTCCGCAAGTCGCAGAAATCTTGCGGCCGCATACGAGCTCGCGCTCCAAGCCGAACGCCCGTACCAGAGCGGCGACCAGATTTCATACTACGTGGTCGGCCGCACGGATCGCGTCAGAGTCGCCGAGGCCGCAAAGATGGCGTCGGAATACGACCCCGCCAATCCCGACGAAAACGTGGCCTATTACCAGTCAAAGCTCGCCGACCTGTATGAGAAATTTCGCCCGTTTATCGAGCGCGCAGGCCTGTTCGTTCCGGAAGCCGAGGAAGAATCGGGCCAGCAGGAACTCTTCGCGGCCCCTGCCAAACCCACCGGCCAGGAATCCGCCGAGTAGCGGCAGTGCAAGCGGCTTAGACTCGGAGCACGAAACGCGTCGGCGCCGGCGATCGCGGGGCATCTGACTTAACTCGCGCGCACTATGCAGGCCTGAGTACCAGAAACACCGGAAGCCGGGAGAACCCCTCGTGACTCCAGAAGGGGAAGCTTCTGTCCGTCACCGTCGCGGAGATTCCGGACGCGCCGCGACGTTGAAGTTCTCCCCCAGCGGCTTCGATCAGCGCAGCGCCGACTCCCGATTTCTGCCGGCTCGGATGCACCGACAGCAGATGAATCAAAGCGCGGGAACCGTCGTAGACCGCGCGAATCAAGCCGCAGGGTTGTTCATCAATCGTCGCGACGAGAAACAGCGCCGCGCTGCATTGGGCAACTCGCCGCATCGCGTCGGGGCCTTCGACGTCGGGATAGTCGTACTGATGGTTGCGCCTGAGAATCTCGACCAGCGCGTCAATGTCGCGCTCCTCGAACGCACGGATTTGAACCTGCATCGCGGCACCTCTCACGCGCGCAAGCAAGGTGCGGACATTACCGGCCCACCGCGACGAACTCGCGAACGTCCACTTGAACTCCCGCGCGTAGAGCCTCGGTGGCGGCGTCGGGTTAGCCCTCGTGTCACCTCACTGGAAGCGCGGAATTACCTTTTCGGCGAACAGGCGCATCGCTTCGAGGATGTTCTCGTGGCCGGTCAGGCCGCCGGTTTCGAACCAGCAGACCAGGCGGGTGAAGCCGAAGCGCTCTTTGAGCTCGGCAATCCGGTCGGCGATATATTCGGTGTCGCCGAACGCGCCCATCTGCGAGTCGATCTGATCGTACGGGATCGTCAGCAGGCGCGTGCGCACCTTCTCGAACTCCGCCAGGTTCGCCGCCGCGAGCGTCTCGGGCTCGACGATCTCTGCGACCGAGTTGAAGTAGTTGCGCAGGCTCGGCTCGATTTTCGCGCGCACCGACGCGCGATCGCGCCCCGCGAAAACCATCAGCAGGCCCGCGAACCAATCGTCGGGACGCGCGCGCCCGGCGTCCTTCAGTGCGCTGTCGTAGATGGACAGACGATCGGCAAGCACCGGAAACGGATTGACCGGCCCCCCGGCGAAGATCGGATAGCCTTTGGTTCCCGCGTACACGAACGTATCGGGACTGTTGGCCGCGAGGCGAATCGGTGGATGCGGCTGCTGGAGCGGCTTCGGCACGAGCTGGATTTGATCGGCGGTGAAATGTTTGCCGTGGAAAGTAAAGCGATCCTGCGACCACGCCGCGCGGATAAAATCGATTTCCTCTTCGAACATCGCGCGGCTCTCCGCCATCGGCACGCCGTAGCCGCGGTAGTTGAGCGGAAACGCGCCGCGCCCCGCGCCGAACTCGACGCGCCCGCCCGAGAGCACGTCGAGAATCGCCGTCTCCTCGGCCAGGCGCATCGGGTGATGCAGCGGCATCAGGTTGACCGCGCATCCGAGACGAATTCGCTCGGTGCGCGCCGCAATCGCGGCATGCAGCATCATCGGCGCCGGCATCACCGAGAAATGCGGGGCGAAATGAACCTCGGCGAGCCACACCGTCGCAAACCCGAGCCGATCTGCGAGCACCGCCTCCGCGATCAGATCGCGATAGCGATCCGAAGAGTGCTGCGAATCCGCCTGCGGGAGTTGATAGAAGATGTCGAAGTTCATGATGCTCTCCGCGAGGGCGCGGCCCTATCACTCAGCGCTTCGGCGCGCAAAATCCGCAGCAGGAGGTTGTGCTCATGTGAGGCGGGATCGTAGATCGCCTTGAGAGATCGGAAGCCTGCTTTTTCGTACGATCTGATCGCGCGCGCGTTGCTTTGTTCGGGGCCAATTATGCAGCTCTCGACCTCGGGCCGCGCGAACACCACCTCGCGCACGAATTTGCGCAGAATCGCGCTGCCCCGGCCCTGTCCGCGATACGCGGCCTCGCCGACGAACAGGTCAACGCCGGCTGACACTTCAGGAACATCGATGAGGCGCTGCCAATCCGGATAGTCACTGATTAGATACTCCTGAATATAGCCAATCGGATGAGTATCGTACTGGATAATGTAGCTGCGAGTGGGACCGGCGGCGCCGATACGTGGCGCGTACTTCGCGACGATCTTCTCAAAGGGGCCCGCCTCTTGCGACCACCATTGGCGCACCTCCGGATCGTCGTTGATCCATCGATGCAGCAGCCGCAGATCGTCGTGTGCGAGCGCGCGAAAGTTCACGCGCGCGGCGTCGAACTGCGGCTCGAACGGCATCAATAATCGCCGAGTTGAGCGACGCATTCGCGATGATACGCAGGCGAGCCGAAGTACGCTTCGTTGAAGCGCGCGCGCTTGAACCACAGGTGGATATCGTGCTCCCAGGTGAAGCCGATTCCGCCGTGCATCAGCACCGCGCGATCCGCGCCACGCATAAAGACGTCGCACAACCGCGCCTTCGCCATCGAGGCAACGCGCGAGGCCGCGTCGGGCGTGGCGTCCTGCGCGTAGGCGGCGTACCACAAGAGCGCGCGGCCCGGCTCGAGCTCCGACAGGATTTCGGCGGCGGCGTGCTTCAGCGCCTGGAACGATCCGATCGGTTTGCCGAATTGCTCGCGCACCTTCGAGTAGTCAACTGCCATGTCGAGCGCGCGCTCGATTCCGCCGAGCGAGTCCGCCGCGATCGCGACCGAGCCGATATCGAGCAGGCGCGAGTAAAGCTTCGTCCCGCCGGAAAGCGGAGTCGCCACCGCGCCGTTGAATTCGACCCGCGCGACACGCCGCGTCTGATCGAGATTTTTAAGCCCCGTCACGCGGACGCCCGCGGACTTGGTCTCGACCAGGTAGAGCGCGGCATCGGCAGTATCGGCGGCGGTCCGCGCCGCGACGACAATAAAATCGGCGGCGCCGCCATACGGCACGAACATCTTGACGCCCGAGATTCGCGCCGCCGCGCCGTCTTTCTTGGCAACGGTCGCGAAATCCGCCGGCGAAAGGCTGTCGTCGCCCTCGACGATCGCGACCGTGCCGACTGCGCTGCCCTCGGCGAGCGCGCGCAGCCACTTCGCGTTGAGCTCGTCGGAGCCGCCGCGCGCAAGCGCGTCGGCAGCCAGTGCCGAGGAAAACAGGAACGGCCCCGGCATCGCGGCGTAACCCTGTTCTTCGAGGACCACCGCCATGTCGAGCATCCCGAGTCCAGCGCCGCCGAATTTTTCCGGCACAATAAGCCCGGCCCATCCGAGCTTCGCGATCTCGCGTTCGAGCTCGGGTGCGCGGCCGTTATCGTCGGCCATCGCCTTGCGCACGACGGAGGTCGCGCATTCGCCGGCCAGAAATTCCCGCGCGCTGGTTTTGAGCGCCTGCTGTTCTTCGCTAAGTCCGAAATCCATGTTGATAATTTTCCTGCTGATCCTGTTCCGTCAGCGCGATTTCGGCATCTTGAGCCCGCGCTCCGCGATGATGTTCTTCTGGATGTGCGAAGTTCCGCCGCCGATTACCAACCCGAGCGAGAACATCCATTCGTACGGCCAGTAGCCGTGATCGAGCGCCGCGCCGTCATCGCGCGAGAGCATCGAGTAATCGCCCAGCGCTTCCATCGCAGCGGTCGCGAGGTCGTGATTAAGCTCAGTCCCGACCAGCTTGTTGATCCATCCTTCGACCCCGGGATTCTTGCCGCGAATTTGATCGGTCAACTGGCGCAGCGAATGATAGCGCATCGCTTCGACGCGGATTTCCAGATCGACCAGGCGCTGGCGAAAGACCGGATCCTCGGTGAGCGCGCGGCCTGAGCGTTTGATCTTTTTGGCGATCGCGAGCAGGCGGTTGAAGCGCTGCGCGCTGCCGGTTGCGGAGCCGAGCATGTTGCGTTCGTGGAACAGAGTCGCGTTGGCGACGATCCAGCCCTCGTTGAGCTTGCCGACCAGGTTTTTGCGCGGCACGCGAACGTTGTCGAAGAAGACTTCGTTGAAGCCTTTGTCGCCGGTCATCTGCACCAGAGGACGCACGGTGATTCCGGGCGTTTGCATGTCGATCAAGATGTAGGAAATGCCGCGATGCTTCGGCGCCTCGGGGTCGGTGCGCACCAGGCAGAACATCATGTCGGCGTGTTGCGCGCCCGAGGTCCAGACCTTCTGTCCGTTGACGACGAATTCATCGCCGACCGTTTCCGCGCGCGTGCGCAGCGAGGCCAGGTCCGAGCCTGAGCCGGGCTCCGAATATCCCTGGCACCAGATTTCCTCGCCGGTCAGAATTTTCGGCAGATAGCGTTTTTTTTGCTCCTCGGTGCCCCACGAAATCAGCGTCGGTCCGAGCATCCCGAGCCCCGATCCGCCGGGGAGGTAGGGCGCGTTGGCACGCACCATTTCGTCGTTGACGATCGATTGTCGAATCGGATCCATCGCTTGGCCGCCGTATTCTTTCGGCCACGCGAGCGCGACGTATCCGGCTTCGTGGAGTTTGCGCTGCCAGGCCTTCGACTTGTCGAGCCAGGCCTTGTCTTCTCGCCCCTCACGTCCGCCGCCGAGGCCGCTCTTCGGCAGGTTCTCATCAAGGAAGCGGCGTACCTTGAGGCGAAATTGATCTTCTTCGTGATTGAAATTTAGATCCATGAAAACTACTCCTGCGGTCGATGTACCGCGGCCTTGTGCGCAAGCATAGTCAAAACCCGCACGGCCGAAAAACGAATTCGCGGGCGTGTTTGCCGGGCTGCATCAGGATTGCTAAAGATCGTAGTAGGGATAATTAACC
>JBARDN010000062.1:0-4910 GCA_049795175.1 Binataceae bacterium (SeqCode)
CCCTCGGACGGCAATCCACGCAGGAAGAAATGGATCTCCTGGAAATGGATTTTCTGAAGGACCAGAAGCGGAAATGATTTGATTGTCATTTCGGCATGCTGCGGTGACACCGCTATCTCGGTTTTCCTCGCCGATATCAAGAAATTAAATGAGTGATGGTTTCGGCCCGAGACTCGCCGAGAGCGGCCGGAATCGGCTAAGCTCGTAAAATGGTGAAGGCGGTTCGCAAGGCGTTCGCGGGCGCCGCGGATAGCTATGATCGTGGGCGTCGGCAATTGCGCGGGAGCCGGACCCTGTCAGCCGTGCGATGCCACGATCGCGTCGGCCGCGTCAGTATTCGCGCCAGTCAATCCCAACGGTGCGCCATCGTTGAATTCCCTTACACGAAAACCCGGAGGAATTTATGTACAAGACCCGGCAGGACATCGCCTCGGAGGGTCAAAACGGCAATTCCAGATGGGAGGAAGCAAGGGGATGAAAGCCAAACTGAAGGATCTGACAAAGCGCGTATTGAGCCCGTTCAATCTCGTTTTGCCCACGAAGGTTAACGGTCGGCGCTTCAAAGTGCCAATCATGCACGGCATCGGCGGTAGTAATCTGCAGATGACCGAGCTTTGGATGATCGATGAGCTACGCCGTCTGTTTTCACTCGCGTCTGATTCTGCGTTCATGGACGTCGGGGTCAATCTAGGTCAAACCTTGTTGAAGGTGAAGAGCCTGGCGCGCGAAATAGTATACTTGGGCTTCGAGCCAAATCCATTCTGTGTGCAATTCGTGAACGAGTTAATTCGAGTCAACGACTTGCCAAATTGTGAAGTTGTGCCGGTGGGACTGTCCCGAGAGTCGGCCTTGGTCCCATTTTTCGCCGAACGCGAGGCTGATGCCACTGGTTCGATCATCGAAGATCTAACTTGGCACAAGCAGATCCTTCGGCGCCAGCATATTCCGGTTTTCGCATTCGATGATATCGCGCCGGTGATCGCTCCAGCCAAAATATCTATTATCAAAATCGATGTCGAAGGAGCAGAACTGGAGGTAATCACGGGAATGAAGAAATTTCTCACCGCGCACCGCCCCTTTCTGACCTGCGAAGTATTGCAGGCCCCTACCTCCGCGCAACTGGAGATGCGCCACGAGCGTAACCGCCGGTTGATCCAATTGCTGGTTGACCATGGTTATCTCGCGTACCGGCTGCTCAAGAACTCTGAGCAATCCATGGTGCGTGGTTTGGAACGCGTGGAACGCGCAGAATCCTTCGGCAAGGAGCCATGGGATCCGCGCACAAGCCCGGCGCTTTGTGATTACCTGTTCCTTCCGGAAGAAAGCAAAGACCAAACAGCGCGAGCCTTCGCTGCGCGGGCGTTCGCTTGATCGTCCGCGAGATCGTCCTCGATGCGGTGCATCGGGATCTCGCCCAAATGCTTGAGCTAGCGGAAGCTGAGGGCCTGTTCCTGCGTGCTCCAGAGCAGGGGAAGAGCGATCCGCCTGGCGAGAAATATGACCGTCAACTCCCGCGGTTGGTGGCCTTCGACAATCGCCTCGACAATCCGCGGTGACAGAAATCCAGGCCGAATCAGTCGGCGAACGGATCGGCGATCGTAGGGCTCCGGCCGAGACTCGCCGAGAGCGGCCGGAATCGGCTAAACTCGTGGCATGGTGAAGGCGGTTCGCAGGGCGTTCGCGGCCGGCGCGGATACTTATGATCGTGGGCGTCGCAAACTGGTTCCGTGCTTCGACGATTTCTATCGCACGGCCCACGAGCTGCTGCCCTTCGGGGCGGAGGACCGTTTCGAGGTGCTCGACCTCGGCGCCGGGACGGGACTCTTGTCGGCGATGATCGCCGTAGCGTTTCCCAACGCGCGGCTGACGCTGTTCGACCTCACGCCCGAGATGCTGACGATCGCGCGCCAGCGGCTCAAGCCGCTCGGCAAACGCGTGAAGTTCGTGACCGCAGATTTTGCGAAGGCCGCACCCTCCAAACCCTACGACGCTGTCGTGTCAGCACTGGCTATCCATCACTTGCCCGATAGCGGCAAGCGGCATCTCTTCGCCGATATTTTCAAGTACCTGACGCCCGGCGGAGTTTTCATCAACGCCGATCAGGTCGCGGGCGAAGGCGCCGCGATCGACGAGCGCGCGCGCCAGATGTGGATCAAACGCGCGCGCGAACTCAAAGTCGGCGAACGCGATCTCGACGCTGCCCTGGTGCGAATGAAGCAGGACCTGCCCGCGACCGTGGGTCAGCAGCTCGCGTGGATGCGCGAAGCGGGATTCGTCGAAGTGTCCTGCTCATATCGCAATTTGATTTTCGCGGTATTATCCGGAACCAAGCCCGCCAACTCTAGCGAGGCGCGCTCGGACGCGCCGCTCCAGTAAACGCCCCGCACTTGAGAATCGGGCGTCCCGCAGGCTTAGGCATCTTCCTGCAATTGCCGATCGTTCGCTGATGCTGGTAGTTGTCTGCCAGGCATGCGAATGCGCGCGAAGCGAGCGATGACGACAGGACCGACGAGTCTCAGCGATGCGAAAGCATTCCAGTGAGTACGGGCTTGTAGTAGCTAGTTGTGCATCACAAATGCGGCGTTTTTTTATTATCCTCTTGATGTTTGCTGTGCTCGCGGTGGCGCGGCCCGCGGCCGCGCAATATCCGTGGATGCGCCTGCCGCCGACGCCGACGCTGCCCAAGCCTGAGGCCAGCGGAATCGTGCCGGTCAACGGCATCCGCTTGTGGTACGCGGAGTTTGGCCACGGTGCCCCGGTCATCCTGGTCCATGGCGGCCTGGCTAACTCAGACTACTGGGGATTGCAGGTGCCCATACTCGCCGCGCACTACCATGTGATCGTTCTGGATAGTCGCGGCCACGGACGCAGCACCCGGACTGACGCGCCACTTGGTTATGATCTGATGTCGTCGGATGTTCTCGGGTTGATGGATCATCTGCATATCCGCAAGGCTGCTTTGGTTGGATGGAGTGACGGGGCGATCATTGGTCTCGATATCGCGATCCATCATCCGGATCGTCTGACACGGCTGTTCGCTTTTGCCGCGAATTCCGATCCGTCGGGGGTAAAGCAAGCTCCGAGTCCGGTCTTTGCCGCGGAAATCCAGCGGGCCGCGAAGGAGTATGCGCGACTTTCGCCGACTCCGACGCAGTTCAAAACCTTTCGCGCCGACGTCGAGCATATGTGGGCGACGGAGCCGCACTTTACCGACGACCAATTGAGCCACATCACGGTGCCGACGTGGATCGTTGACGGGGATCACGATGAGGCAATCAAGCGCGAGAACACCGATCATATGGCTGCGCTGATTCCCGGGTGCGGTGAGTTAATCCTCCCCGAAGTCAGTCATTTCGCATTTCTTCAGGATCCGGTGATGTTCAATCAGTCGCTGATGCACTTCCTGTCGCCCGAGGACGATGCCGGTTCCGCTCCACGTGCGCAGGGACATTGAGCGCGATGCAGCTCGTACGATTTTGGAGGCGAACTCACGGCGCTCGAGCTATCGCGGGATAATAAATACCGATCGGCCGGCGCACCCACCATGCGCCGGTTTCTTCTTTCTCTTTACGGCTGGAATAACGATAGTCGTAAAGCAACGCCCGGACATAACGAGGAGGCTCGTGCGGGAACGGATTGCTGCCGAGCAGAGCCGTCACCTCCGGCGAATTTTCCAGCAGCCGCTGCAAGAACAGCGAGAACCAGGGACTTTCCGACTCCGTCCCCAGAGCCGCAAACCACATCTGCCAGTCCAGGCGCGGTTGATGCGGAAAGTTCCACAGCGGTCGTCGCATGACATCGCCCGGTTTGTATTTGAACCCGTACTCGCGCCAGTGAACGCCATCATCCGACCCCTCGACAATGATTTCCGGCAGCGTGGTAGTCATCACCGCAAACAAACCGTAGCTATTGACGATCCGAAGGGGCGCAATTTCATTGTTGATCCACAAAGCCGGCGCGGAGATTCGGCCGCCGTATAGCGCACGAATCTGTCCAAAACCCGCGAACGCGATCAGGATCGCTAACGCTCCGGCGGCAAAAGAAACAATTTTTTCCGGCTTGATATCCCGGACGCCGCGCTGCACGAAGCGGCTCAACCGATCCGGAAGAACCTTGCGCAGCGCAGCGTCGTCAAACAGCACCAGGCACAAAGCCATCGTCAGAAGATTGAAAAAAGCGTAGTTGCCGGTGAGAAGGATCACCACTTGCAACAACAAAATGCCGAAGGCCGCCACGAACCTCAGCCGCCGCGGGAAGAAAATCAAAAACGGAAGCCCCAGTTCAATCACCAAGGTCGCCGCCGTTGACGCTGTGAGGACGGCCTGCGGCAGGTGGTGGGCGTACCAGGCCAACGGTGTCGGCAGCGGCTCGGTCTGAAAATAGGAGGAGAGCGCGGAGAGGTGGGCCCATGTGGGGTCGCCGCTCAGAAGCTTTACCGAACCCGAAAGAAACATCAAACGGAACACCAGCCAGCGCAAAAGCCATATGCCTGGCTTTGTGGCCATGCTCAGAAAGAGCGCAAGGAAGCCGGATTCGAGCAGAAGCAGATCCCACTGATAGCCCATAAAAATCTGGCCGGCGTAAAAGAGCGAAAGATAAAGCGCACAGAGAAAAAACAAACTTAAACGCCGCAGGACGTTGAAAATCAGAAACAACGAAAGTACCGCTCCAGCCCCGCACGTGGCTTGAATCGCAAAATCGCCTTGGCCCAGCCAGAACACCATCGGGAACTGCAAATAGCCTTCCGCGCCGAGCTGGCTTCGGATCGCGGAGGTGAACTCGGATAGCGGCAGGATGCCGTGGCTGCCGATCAGTCCTAACGCCTGCACGCCAAATGAAACAAAGGCGACGAAATAAATCAGTCCCATTGCTCGCAGAAACAGCCACGACACGAGATCGAAACGCGGCGG
>JBARDN010000063.1:0-22282 GCA_049795175.1 Binataceae bacterium (SeqCode)
GCGTCCGCCGCGAGATGGAGAAAATTCCGGAGAACGGGGAATCTGATTGAGCGAGAATATGAAGGTTGCGATTTTGGGCGCCAACGGCACCATGGGCGCAGGCGCCGCCGGCGTCTTTGCCGGCGCGGGATTTGAGGTGACGATGCTCGCGCGCGAGCTCGACAAGGCCGAAGCCGGAATGAAGGCCGCACAGAATGCCGCGCGCGCCGAAGCCGTCGCCGATCGGATCAAGCTCGGCAGCTACGACGACGACCTCGAGCGGACGGTCCGCGAAGCGGGCTTCGTATTCGAATCGCTGGCCGAGGACCTTTCCCTCAAGCGCCATTTCTTCGAGCAGGTCGATCGCTTTCGCACCCCCGGCGCAATTATCGCCACCGGGTCGTCGGGCCTCTCGATCGCAGAAATGTCCAAGGGCCGCAGCGATTCGTTTCGCAAGCATTTCCTGGGCGTGCATCTGTTCAACCCGCCTCACGTGATCGTCGGCACCGAGGTTATTCCCGGCGCCGAGACTGACGCCGCGATGCTCCAGTCCGTCATCGCGATGCTGACCCATCGGCTCGGGCGCAAGGTGATCGTCACCAAGGATCGCCCGGCGTTCGTCGGCAATCGCGTCGGCTTCAAAGTGCTGAACGAGGTCGCGCAGCTCGCCGTCGAGCATGGCGTCGCCTACATGGATTACCTGGTCGGCCCGCAGACCGGGCGCGCGATGGCGCCGCTGGCAACGGTCGATCTGGTCGGATGGGATGTCCACAAGGCGATCGTCGACAACGTCCACCAGAATTGCGAGGACGAAGCGCACCGATGCTTCGCACTGCCCGCGTTCATGGACAAGGGAATCGCCGAGGGCCGCCTTGGTGACAAGACTCCCGAGCGGGGAGGCTTCTACCGCAAGGCGGGCAAGGAGACCCTGGTGCTCGATCCGAAAACCGGATCGCATGCGCCATTGGCGCCGGCCGCGCCGATTGAATTCGTCGAGAAAATGAAATCGCTCAATCACGTCGGCCGCTACCGTGAGGCGATGGCGATCCTGCGCGAGGCTCGCGGCGCCGACGCCGATCTCTGCCGCCGCGTAGTGCTGGGCTACGTCAGCTACGGGCTGAATCGCGTGGGCGAGGTGGCGGCCTCGGCGGCAGACGTCGATTCGATCATGAGCAACGGCTTCAACTGGGCGCCGCCCTGCGCGATCGTCGATCTGATCGGCGCGCGTGAGACGATCACGTTGCTGAATCATCTCAAGCTCGCGGTCCCGCCGGTGCTGGAGCATGCGGCGCGCGACGGTGCTAAGATGTTCTCAGGCGGCTTGCTCGAATATGGCCGCGCTTTTGTCGGATAAGGACGAGGAAAAAATGTCAAAACCCGCACCGGTCTATATCCTGGGTGGAGCGCAGACCGACTTCGCCCGCAATTGGTCCAAGGAAGGAAAGCATTTCGTCGCGATGATGCGCGAGGCGGTGCTCGGCGGACTTGCCGCAACTAAAATCGACCCAAAAGAAGTCGAGACCGCGCATGTCGGCAATTTCGCCGCCGAGCTCTACGCCAAGCAGGGCCATATCGGCGCGTTCTTCGTCGAGATCGATCCCGCATTCAGCGGACTGCCGACCTCGCGCCACGAGGCCGCGTGCGCCTCGGGCTCGGTCGCGATTATCGCCGCGTCGGCGGAAATCGAAGCGGGGCGCTACGACCTCGCGTGCGTGACCGGCGTCGAGCAGATGAAGACCGTCGATTCCACTACCGGCGGCGACTACCTGGGCACCGCGGCATGGTACGAGCGCGAGGCCAAGGGAATCGAGTTTCCGTTTCCGAAACTCTTTGGCCGACTGGGCGACGAATACGACAAGCGCTACGGCCTGAAGGACGAGCACCTGGCGCATATCTCGGCCGTGAACTATTCGAACGCCAAGCGCAACCCCAACGCGCAGACTCGCAACTGGTTCATGAGCGAAAGCCACGCGCAGCACGAATCGAAGTTCAACACGGTTATCGGCGGACGAATCAAGATCAGCGATTGCTCGCAGGTGACTGACGGCTCGGTCGCCGTGTTCCTGGCCTCGGAAAAGTTCGCCGCCGCGTGGGCCAAGCGCAACGGGAAACAACTCTCCGATATTCCGCGCATCCTCGGATGGGGCCATCACACCGCCCCGCTCGAGTTCGCCGCCAAGGTCGCCGAGAGCAAGGACAACGCCTACGTGCTGCCGCATACCCGCGCCGCGATTATCGACGCATTCAAGCGCGCGGGAATCGCCGGCGTCGAGCAGCTCTCGGGAATCGAGACGCACGACTGTTTCACCACGTCCGAATACATGGCGATCGATCACTTCGGACTGACCAAGCCGGGCGAGTCCTGGAAAGCGGTCGAGGGCGGCGTGATCGAGATGGGCGGCAAATGCCCGATCAACCCGAGCGGCGGACTTATCGGCGCCGGACATCCGGTCGGCGCGACCGGCGTGCGCCAGATGCTGGATTGCCATCGCCAGATCACCGACACCGCGGGCGAGTATCAGGTCGAGGACGCGAAGAAATTTGCGATGCTCAATATCGGCGGCAGCGGCACCACGAGCTGCGTGTTCGTGATCGGCAAGTAGGCTCCTTCAAATCAAACGCAGGCTCTGCGGGCGGGACAGTCGGTACCGCCGCCTGCGTTTGCGCCGAGAGAGTTCAGTGCGAACCTATTTCTGCGGCGAGGCCAGCTTGGCCGGCGATTTGAGTTCGATCAGAATCGCCTCCACGGTCTTGTCACGAGCCTCTATTTCTCGGGACCCTTGCGCCAGCCACGCCGGCTTGCCTGCGATTCGTTTGACTTCGGTCGTCTTTCCGGCCGGGTCCTTTATCACCGATTCATAATCCGTCAGCGGCACCACCACAGTATCGCGCATCTCGATGAGATCGGTTTTCTGGTGCGGCGCCAGCGTCGCACGCATCACGCGCACCTGGCTGTTTTCGAACTCGACCTTATAGATATCCGGATGCAGTTTGACCGGATCCTGCGCCAGCGCCACGCCGGCCGCCATCAGAATGCTTAAGAGCCCAAGAAGTCCGATTTTGCGCATCGTAATTCCCCCGGTTGCAAGCGTTCCCACAACGAATAGGCGCAGCCGACGATTTCCGCAAGCCTCGCCCTCCCCGAAGGGATCGAATTGGATGAATTTGGATAATGACAGAATTGCGCGTGGCCGATAGAATCGCGCGATGGACGAGCAGCAGCATCCGCCGGCGATCGGCGAGACGGTTCCCGATATCGCGCTTCCCGACAGCGACGGAAAATCGCGCCGGCTCGGCGAGTTCGCGGCGGGCGGCTTCTGCATCGTGGTTTTCTACCGGGGGCACTGGTGACCGTACTGCCTTCGCCAGTTGGCGGACTACGCTCGCGAGTATGAAAAAATCCGTGGGGCCGGCGCCGGCCTCGTCGCGATTTCCGTTGATCGGATCGAGCAGGCTTCCGGAATGAAACGCGATCTGAATCTGCCCTTTGCCGTGTTGTGCGACACCGGGCGCACGGCGATCACGGCATGGGGCCTGGTCAATCATCGCGAGGGTGATATCGCATTCCCGGCGTCGTTCATTATCGATCGTGAGCTGCGGGTGCGCTGGTGCGCCGCCGAGAGCCACTCGAGCCGGGCCGAGCCGTCGGGAGTTACTGCCGCGGTAATCGATCTCGCCGCTGATCGCCCGCTCTCCGGCGAGGTTCGCAAGCACAAAATCTGGCCGGGCGCGATGTTCCTGCGGGCGGCGATGAACACGCTCACACGCGGCTTCAAATCTCGCTAGCTAACCCTCTTAGAGAAAGGATTCGGATTCTTATGCGCGTCTCCAGGAAGATTCTCGCGAAGTTGATTCTCGCGCGTGGCGCAGCCGCGATATTCGCGCTCGCCGCGCTGGCTGGATGCACCGAGCCGATTATGGAGCAACCGGTGGTGTTCACCAATTCGCTCGGCGACCAGGTGCAGGAGCTCACGATGGTATCGCCTCGCGCCAATCATGCGGCCGCGGAGCTGACCGATGGGCGGGTCCTGATTTGCGGAGGCACCGTTAATGGAAATGTCGGCGGCGTCCTCTCTTCCGCCGAGATTTTCGATCCGGCAACGCAAAAATTCTCGCCGACCGGATCGATGAGTGTCGCACGGATGGGGCAGACCGCAACCGTGTTGCGGGACGGGCGGGTGCTGATCGTCGGCGGCCAGCGCAATATTGGTTTTCGCACCGCACTCGCCAGCGCCGAGATTTATGATCCGGCCACCGGCGCATTCATAAATACCGCACCGATGTCGGTAGCGCGCGAGGGCCACACCGCCACGCTCCTGCGCGACGGCAGGGTGCTGGTCGCAGGCGGCAGCAGCAACGGAACGGTAACGATCGACAGCGCCGAGATTTACGATCCCTCCGCCGGCCAATGGATCCCCGCCGGACATATGACCGTCCCGCGCGAGGCGCACGTCGCGGTGTTGCTCCGAAGCGGCAAGGTGCTGCTCGCCGGCGGAGGCCGCGGCGGAAGACCGGGCGGCTATATCGCTTATCAGAACGCCGAGATGTTTGATCCCTCCACCCGACGATTCACCAGTATCGCGGACCACATGCGCAGCGATCGCGTCGGTGCTGCCGCCGTGCTCCTCGACACCGGGCACGCGCTGATCATCGGCGGCAAGAGCGGCAAAATCCTGTACGGCCCGGGTGCGCGAAACATAGCCTCGTTCACGCCGCTCGACACGTCGGAATTTTTCGATCCTGAAACCCTGACCTTCCTTCCCGCCGCACCGATGCGCGTGCCGCACTACCTCGCGACCGCAACCCTGCTCGGAAACGGCCACGTGCTGGTGGTAGGAGGATGGCGCATGCAGGGCACCGTGATCGTCGGAATGATGGACGCCGAAGAATTTACGCCAGGCACGCCGGGACAATACACGAGCGTGGGTCCCCTGCACGTCGGACGGTTGTTGAACTCCGCCACGTTGCTGCCCGACGGCGACGTCATGATCGCCGGCGGATTCGACCAGAACGGCAAGGTGACCTCATCGGTCTCGTTCTATTCGCCCTCGCGCAGACGTTTCGAGCGATCAGACACGCCCGTACCCGTGTCCGCCGCTAACTGAATTGCCCCGTGCGCGCTCGACGCGAGGGGCAGCGCGAGAGCATTGTGTTCGTGGAGTAGCTCTGATGCCCGCGATTGGCGAAAAAATTCCGGCGTTCAAACTTGCCGCGATTGACGGCAGCGATCGCGCTTTCCCTACCGGACGCCCCGCGCTGCTGTGCTTCGTCAAGGAAGATTGTCCGACCTGCGTGGCGACGATGCCGCTGGTCGAGGCGATGCATCGCGCATTCGGCGGCCACGCCGATATCTTCGCGATCGGGCAGGATGCGGCGGGGAATTGCGCTCTTGCCGAACGTTTCACACTCTCGTGCCCGATGCTCGACGACTCGGCGCTCGCGGTTTCATTCGCCTACGACCTCGATACCGTCCCGACGATCATCCTGGCCGACGGCGCCGGTACGCTAATCTCCGAGTCCATAGGTCTGGCGCGCGACGACTGGAAGACGCTCGCGGCCAAGCTCGCGGAACTCACCGGCCAGCCGGCTGCAAAAATCGATTTTGAATCAATCCCGAAAATGCGCCCCGGATGCGGCTCGAAATCGGTCGAACCCGGAATCGCAGAGCGCCTTGCTGCCGAGGCCCGCGGCGAGCGGATGCAGGCGCGGCAAATCGAACTCGGCGAAGGCGAAGACGTGTTCGAATTCATGTTCGAGCGCGGCCTCACCGACGGACTGCCTGTTGTACCTCCCACGCCCGAACGCGTCGCATGGATGCTGACCGGAACCCGGCGTGACCCGCGCGAGGTGGTCGCGATCGCGCCGCCTAATCTCGCGCCGGTGACGATAGAGAAGATCGCGGTAAACGCGGTCATGGCGGGATGCCGTCCCGAGTATCTGCCGGTCGTGACCGCGGCTCTGGAAGCGGTTTGCACCGACCAGTTCAATATCCACGGCGTGATGGCGACCACTTGGGGCGCGACTCCGGTGATCGTGGTGAGCGGCCCGATTCGCAAACGCATCGGCATGAACATGGCGATGATGGCGCTGGGCTACGGAACCCGCGCCAACGCGACCATCGGCCGCGCCCTTAAACTGGTGCTGCGCAATCTCGGCGGCGCGCGGCCGGGCGAGATCGAGCGCTCAACGCTGGGCGCGATCGGCAAGTTCACCACCTGCTTCGCGGAGTGGGAAGAACGCAGCCCGTGGGAACCCCTGCACGTCGAACGCGGCTTTGCGCGCGAGGATAGCGTGGTGACGGTGTTCGGACTCGAAGCCGGCTCGCGCCAGATCGCCGATCAGGTTTCGCGCACCGCGCGCGCTCTGGTCGGCTCGATCGGGATGGGGCTCGAAGCCTGCTGGCATCCGAAGCAGCACGGCGCCGGCGAAGTTCTGCTGGTGGTATGCCCGGAGCACGCCGACACGATCGCGCGCGAGAAATGGAGCAAGGATCAAGTGCGCGCGCGCATCCAGGAAGTGACTTCGCGGCCGATTCGCGAGTTGCTTCCCGACGCCGACAGCGCCGAGGGCGTGTCGCCGCGCGCGCTGGGTTTGGTGAATCCGACGCCAGAACAACTCGAGGCGAAAATTCCGAAGTTCCGCCGCCCGGAGTACATTAATATGATTGTCGCGGGCGGCGAGGCCGGAAAATTCTCGGCGGTATTCGCCGGATGGGTTTCCGGTCCGATGGGCTCATCGAGTGTGAGTCGCAAAATCGAAGAACTTCCGTAAAAACGGGTATCAAGGAGAAAATACGATGCGTCAGGTAATCGTCGATCCGACTGATGAGCGCGTGCCGATAAGGCGCACGCTCGCGCCGCGCGGCAATGAGATTACCGGCCGCGTCGCGCTGCTCGATATCGCGAAACCGCGCGGCGACGTGCTGATCCAGCGCCTCGCCGAGCAGCTCGAGGACCGGCTGCCGGGCGTCGAGATCAAGCGGTTTCGCAAACCCACCTTTACCAAGCCGGCGCCCGACCAATTGCGCCACCAGATCGCGCAGGAGAGTGACTTCGTTATCGAAGCACTCGCCGATTGAGGGTCATGTACAACGTGCAGTGTGCACGATTCAGTTTGGTTCGAGACTAATCGCAAGCCGTCGGTGATGATCGCGTCGGACGTGTTTATCGACGCGGCGGAGAAGCAGGCTGCGGCGCTGGGATTGCCGGAAGTCCGGCGCGTGTTCGTTCCGCATCCGATCCAGGATGCAACCGACGACGAGATGCGCGCCAAGGCCGACGCGATCGTGGATCAAGTGATCGCCGCGCTGAAAAAATAAGCGGCGCTAGCCGATCAGTCGTTAGGGCCGCGACGTTTTGGAGAGCGGGAGCGCAGTTCGATCAGTCGGGCGAGATCGTACTGCGGCAGGTTGTCGGCAATTTCGAACCACGGCGCCTTGACGTGGATGAAAATGTGCTTGTCGGGTCGTAGCGCCGGATCGTCGTCTAGTGAACCGGCCGGAACTTCGAACCACTTCGAGCCTGGCTCGGGATCGGGCACGGGCGACCCGCATCGCGAGCAGAACGATGCGCGGTACGCCGGAGGGTTGCGCAGAATCGGCGCTTCGTAGCTACTGATCAATTCCTTTCCGGCGACCAAGCGAAAGTCTTCGATCCTAACGCCAATTCCAGCTACGAATGCCGAACCTTTCGCCTTGCGGCAGCGCGGGCAATGACAAAATTCGAACGGCCCGACGGCCTTAGCGATTTCAAATCGCACGCCGCCGCACAAACATCCTCCTGCGATCATAGGAACCTCCATCGGGTCTAAGTTATACGCTTTTAAGTACCAGATCGGCGGATTCCTGTGGCCGGACGTGTTCCAGGTACCAGTCCTCGGCCGCCATCCATGGCATCATCCAATCGTTATCTGGATCGTTGTCGAGATAGGCGCGCGCGAGCATCCGGCGGCGGCGCACCTCGCGCGGCGCTTCGATGAAAATGATCGCGTCGAGCAGTTCGCGAAGTTCGGGGCGGCTCGAGTAGACACCCTCAACGATGATGACCGGATGCGGCTCAACAATCGCCCATACTCCCAGCGCATCGGTGTTCCAGTCATACCTTTGGTATCTCGCTGTCTCTCCTCGTCGTAGCGGCTCGATCGCTTCATCGCGCATTCGTTCCCACGGGAAATAGAGTTCGTACGCTTTGGCGGGCGTAAGGGTCCTGGCCGGGTACTCATTCAGCGGACGGAAGAAATAGTCAGTCCGAACGATGCTGACGCTGCCGATGGAATCGCGAATGCCCTCAGCCAGCGTGGATTTTCCCGCACCGGCGCATCCGTCGATCGCGACGAACACGCGCTCGCGGCCACCACGGCGCTGCGCAATCAGCGCGCGGGCCGCGGCGATCATGTCATCGGGATTCATCTCATCGAGATTCATCCACGCGCTATTGCCCGACGACGGCGCCGGCCGCGTATGCGACATCGACCGGCATTGCGGCGGTGAGCGTGAATTGTGCGCTGGCGGGATTGTAAACCTCGGCGTTACTCGAGCGTCCGCCCGCGATCAGCACGCTTGCGTCCGGAAGTATCGACGCAACCCCGCCGACATGCACGCTTCGCATCCGCGAGGTCGCAGTGAACGTCTCTTTGACCGGATCGAATATCTCGGCGCTCGCAAGCAGCGCGTCGGAGAGTCCCTGCCCTCCCGCGATCAACACTTTTCCGTTGGGCATCAGCACCGCAGTCTGGAATACACGCGCGGCGGTCATCGTGCCGGCAGGAACGAAGGTCGCTCCGGCGGGATCGAAAACCTCGGCGGTATCGCTGACGCCGTCTGCGGTCGATCCGCCCGCAACCAGAATGTCTCCGGCGAACTCTCCCGTGACGATCGACGGATCGAGCCAGGTCGAGGTCTGGTTCACCCGCGCGGTGGACATCGGCGCCGTCGTGGTGAAGACTCCCGTGCGCGGGTCGTAAATTTCCGCCGACGCTAACGCGGCTGCTTTGGCGCCCACGCCCCCCGCGATCAGAATGTCGCCGGCCATCGTGCCCGACCCGATAAGCGAGGCGGTCTGCCACGCGCGCGCCTGGTTCATCGCGCCCGTCGCGGCGAAAGATCCGGTGGCCGGATCGTAGAGTTCGGCGCTGGCAAGCGGCGCGGCCGCGTCGGTAGAGCTTCCGCCCGCGATCAGAATTTTTCCGTCGGCCGGACATTCGCATCCCGAGACCGCGGTGGCGGTGTGCCCGGCGCGGGCGACGGTCATCGCCCCAGTCGAGGAAAATTTCCCCGCGATTGGATCGTACAATTCAGCGCTGGCAATCGGATGCCCCTGGGCGTCTTCGCCGCCTGCAACCAGGGTCTGCCCCGCGGTCAAATCGGCCGCCACGAAATGCGCGCGCGGCCAGTGCATCGCACCGGTCGCGACGAAATTCTTCTGAATCGGATCGAACAACTCGGCCCGGCCGAGCGCCAATTTTCCGCCGCCCTGCCCGCCCGCGATCAGCACCCATCCGGTATGCCCCGGCGCACCGCTGGCGCTGCGCGATCCCACCGGAGCGGCACCGGACGCCATGCGCAACTGGAGTCCAGCAGGATTCGAGTTCGCCGCCGCGACTCCGGCTCCGGCCGCGGCGCCGGTGCCGATCCCAGGACTCACGGCCGCCGCACTTCCGATCGCCACCAACGCCCTCCGCTCGATCGTGAGTTGCTGCGCAGCCATGATGGCGGGATTGAGCGACCTTCGCGCCGCGGAGATCGGAATCGCTACGGCATCTGCGTCGTAGGTATCGGACTCCAAAGGCCGCTCGGCCTGGGCCGGCTCCGGAAGATTTATCACCGTGGCGGGCGGCTCTTCGGACGACGCAATGACGCCGTGAGATTCATGCGCGAGGGCGGCGGGCGCGGATGCGACGATCGGCGATGGCGCCAGACGATCGTGATGTGCCGCAAAGAACATCGCGGCCAGCGCACCGACGACAACAACGATCGAAGCTGATCTGATCGCGTGAACCTGTTGTGGATCTCGCATCATTTAACCGCGACGCGTGCGGAAATCCCCTGCGCGGATGATAGTACGATGAACCTCCTACCGGAAGCACAGAATTTGCGGTCGCTTCGCCACGAGCCTCGTTCGGATTCCATTGGGCACGCGGCCATGATGGAATCGCGGCAGTATCGATGGCCGAAGTATTGAATTCCGCTGCTGCGATCAGTCCGGCGCCGCAGCGCATCCTCGTCAAGGAAGTCAACTGGCTCGGCGACGTTGTGATGAGCTTGCCTGCATTGCGCGCGATTCGGCGTACGTGGCCGCAGGCGCATCTTGCGATTCTTATCAAGCACGAGCTGGCTGGATTTTTCGACGGCGCCGGTTGGCTCGACGAGGTAATTCCGTATTCGGTTGCGCGCGGGATGCGCGGGCTTGGCGACCGGCTGGGAATCATCGGCGAGATTCGCAAGCGCGATTTCGATCTCGCGGTGCTGTTTCCGAACAGCTTTGAATCCGCCTTGTGGACGATGCTCGCGCGAGTGCCGCGGCGCGCCGGCTATTGCGCCGATGCGCGCGCCGCGATGCTGACGATACTCGCGAGACCAACCTCGCTCGCGCTCCAGGGGCATCAGGCGCACTACTGGCTCGAGCTGGTGCGCGCGAGTATTGGAGCGTCCGGCGACGCCACGAATTTTATGATCGAAGCGGCCGCAACGCATCTCGAAAAAATGCGCGCATGGCTCGGGCCGCGGCGCAAACGCCCTGACGCGCCAATGGTCGCGCTCGCGCCGGGAGCGGCGTTCGGTCCCGCCAAGGAATGGCCCGCGAATCACTACGCGCGTTTGATCAATCTGCTCGCCGAGCGCTATGGCGCCGAAAGCGTGATGGTCGGCGCGCCCGGCGAGCGCGCACGATGCGTCGAAATCGCGGCGGCTTCCCGCAACGGCGCAATCGTCGCGGCGGGCGAAACCAATATCGGCGAGCTGCTCGCGCTCCTCGCGCTCGCGGACGGATTTATCGGCAACGACTCCGGCGCGATGCATGCCGCGGCGGCGCTCGGGCGGCCGACCGTCGGGATTTTCGGCTCGACCAATCCTGTCCGCACCGGACCGATGGGCACGTCCGCGCGCGTGCTCTGGCGGCATCTCGAATGCAGCCCGTGTCTTGCGCGCACCTGCCGCTTCGGCCATTACAACTGCCTGATCGAAATCGCTCCGGAGGAAGCCGCGCACGCGCTCGCCGAATTGGGCGCTCTCGGGAGCATGTAACCAGGCCGTTGGGCGGCCCGGCGGTTTTCTAATACTCTCGATCATCGGTGAGCAAATGAAACTGAGCGAACTCGCCAAAAAACTCGGCCTTGAACTCCGCGGCGACGGCACCGCCGAGGTCTTCGCGCCCGCTCCCATCGAGGCGGCCGCGCCCGGGATGATCATCTTCGTCGCGAGCGCGAAGTACGCGCCGGTCCTCGCGCGCACCAGCGCCGCGGCCGCGATCGTCGCGCCGGAATTCGTCGAGAACGCGAAATGTTCCGTGCTGATAAGCGCGAATCCGTATGCCGATTTCGCGCGCGTGATCGAGATCTTTTTTCCGCCCTATCGGCCTGCGCCGGGGATCGATCCGACCGCGAAAATCGCCCCCGACGCGAGGATCGGCGCAGACGCCTCGATCGGCGCATTCGCCGTAGTCGGCGCCGGCGTTACGCTCGGCGCACGCGCCGTCCTGCATCCGCACGCGGTGATTTATCCGAACGTGCATATAGGCGACGACTTTATCGCGCACAGCCACGTGATCGTGCGCGAGGGATGCTCGATCGGAAATCGCGTTACCCTGCTCGATGGCGCGGTGATCGGCGCCGACGGCTTCGGCTTTGTCGAGAACGCGGGCGGCCTCGTGAAGATTCCGCAGGTCGGAATCGTGGTGCTGGAAGATGAGGTCGAAATCGGCGCGAAATCGACCGTCGATCGCGCGACGCTGGGCGCGACCATCCTGCATCGCGGGGTCAAGCTCGACGACCAGGTGCACATCGGGCACAACTGCGAGATCGGCGAGTTCTCGCGCTTCGCCGCGCACGTCGGAATCGCGGGCTCGACCACGATCGGCAAATGGTGCCAATTCGGCGGCCAGGTCGGATGCGCCGATCATGCGAAGATCGGCGACCACGTGATGGCAGCCGGACAATCCGGTCTGCACGGCGAGATCGCCGACGGCGCGGTCGTGGGCGGGACCCCGTTTGCGGATTTGAAATACTTCCGCCGCTATTCGGCGTTATGGTGGCGGCTGCCGGAGCTGTTCCGCCGCGTGCGCGCGATCGAGAATCGCTCGAAAATCGACGACCAATAGCAGCGCCGTGGCCCGACTCAAATTCACTCTTCGCGCGCGAGCGCCGTTTCGCCTCGACCATACCGTGTGGGCGCTCAGGCGCCGGCCGCACAATGCGATCGACCTTTTCGACGCTGGCGTATGGCGCCGCGTCCTCGCGATCGGCGGCAAGCCCGTCGCGCTCGCGGTGCGGCAGATTCGCGCCGGCGTGCGGCCCGAAATCGAGGTGACCGCGACCGGTCCGGCTGCAAGTCGCGCGGCGCGCGCCGCGATCCAGTCGATCGTGGCGCGGACCCTCGGCCTCGAGCGCGACCTCGCGCCGTTTTATCGAATGGCCGAGAGCGATCCGCTCCTGGCGCCTATCGTCTCGCGGCTTAGCGGGATGAAGCCTCCCCGCTTCCCGAGTATCTTCGAAGCTTTCGGCAACGCGATCAGCTGCCAACTGCTATCACTGACCGCGGGACTTCACGTGCTCAACCGCGTTGCCGGAGCATACGGCCTCGAGGCGGACTGCGATGGCGTCGCAATTCATTCGTTCCCGGAGCCGCGGCTGCTGGTGCGGAGCACTCCCGATAAACTGCGAGCGCTGGGGCTCTCCCGGCGCAAGGCGAGCTACCTGATCGAGCTCGCGCGGGTTGCGATGAATCCGCGCGATCGCGACTTCCGCTCGCTCGAGGCTCTGGATGACGCCGCGGCGCTCGCGCGGCTCTGCGCGCTCAGCGGCGTCGGGCGCTGGACTGCGGAGTATGTTTTACTCCGCGGGCTGGGCCGCGTGCATATTTTTCCCGGCGACGATGTCGGCGGGCAGAACGGGCTTGCGAAATTTCTCGGCATCAAGCGCAAGCTCGACCACGCGAGCGTGCGCGCGCTGCTCGCGCGCTGGCATCCCTATGCCGGCCTCATCTATCTTCACCTGCTGGTCGACGCTATTGCGCAACGCGGCGATGAGTCTTAACTGGATCGTATACAATCATCGCTCAGGGAGAATTCGATGGAAACCAAGCACATCAATCCGCAAACTCTTCTCGAACCGCGCGGCTACACGCACGTCGTGACCGTCAGCGCGCCGGGCCGAATCATCTTCATCTCCGGGCAGGTCGCGGTTGACAAGGACGGCAAGCTCGTCAGCCCCGGCGACTTGAAGGGGCAAGTACGGCAGGCCGCCGCCAATCTGAAGCTCGCGCTCGAAGCCGCCGGCGCTACTCCGGCCGATATCGTCAAGACCAATACCTATATCGTGAACTACAAGCAGTCCGATTACTCCGCGATGCGCGAGGCCCGCGCCGCGCTGTTCCCCGAAGGCACCAAGGCGCCCGCTTCGACGATGATCGGAGTGACGGCGCTCGCGATCGAGGGCTTGATGGTCGAGATGGAAGCGATCGCGATCGCGCGTTGAGCGCCGCGATGGCATCGGACGCGCGGTTTCCCGACGATCGCGACCCTACTCTGCCGGGGCATCCCGATCCCTATCCTCTCTACCATCGCTTGCGCCGCGATGACCCCGTGCATTGGAGCCCGTTCGCGCAGGCGTGGATGCTGACGCGCTACGCGGACGCGTCCGCCTATCTGCGCGATCATCGCTTTTCGCGCGTGGCATATCTGGACGCGATGCGCGCGAAATTCGGTGCCGACGCGCCGATCCTCAAGTTCCAGAGCCAGGAACTCGCGTTCCTCGACGGCGCGGATCATATCTGGCTGCGCGATGTCGTGGGCAAAGCCTTCACGCCAAGTCGGATCGCCGCGATGCGCCCGCAGATCGAATCCGCGGTCGCGGCGCGACTCGACCAACTGGCGAGCGCGGGCCGGATGGACGTGATCGCCGACTACGCCTACCCGCTTCCCGCCGACGTTATCTCCGCGATGGTCGGCGTCCCGCGCGAGGACTGGGTGATGCTGCGGCGATGGGTGGACGGGATTATCGTGTCGCGCGGAATCGTTCGCACCTCCGCGATGATGGCTGAGGGCGACTCGTCAGCGCGCGCGTTCGGCGATTATCTGCGCGCGCTGATCGCGCAAAGAAAAGCGCGCCCCGCGGGCGACCTGATGAGCGCGCTCATCGCGGCGCGCGAAAAAGACCGCTGCATGAGCGACGATCAGCTCGTCTCGATCACCGAGACGCTCTTCGCTGCCGGCCACGGCACCACCCGCAGCCTGATCGGACTCGCGGCCCTCGCTCTGCTGCGCAACCCAAACGAACTGGCGCGCCTGCGCGCTGATCCCAGCCTGATCACGAGCGCAGTCGAGGAAGCCTTGCGTTACGATTCGCCCACGCAGGCACCGTCCCCGCAGGTCGCGACGCAAGACGTCGAGATCGCCGGCACGACGATTCGCAAGGGACAGGCGGTCTCGGTGCTGCTGGGCGCGGCCAATCGCGATCCCGCACGATTCCCGGATCCCGACCGCTTCGATATCACGCGCAAGAACAATGAGCATCTCGCCTTCAGCCTCGGACCGCACTATTGCCTTGGCGCCGGCCTCGCCCGTGCCGAGGCGCAAATTGCAATCGCGGCGCTGGTATCGCGAACGGCAGAGCTTCGTCTTGCCGACGGCGAAATCCGCTATCAAATCGCGGGCCGTTTCCGCGCGCCCGCCGCGTTGGAGATCGAGTTCACGCCCGCTCCACGTTGACATCGCCAACGCTGCGTCATCAAATATCGCGCATGGCGCACCAGCTCCTACATACCCTCTCCCGCCGGGAGAGGGCGGCGCGGCGCGATGCTTGCTCCTTTCGCAAGCATCGTGACGCGCTGGTGAGGGTGCCGCTCTGCCGAGGCCGAGCACGATCCGAACTCGGGATTCCTCGCGCGGCAGCCGGAGCCTGCCCTGAGCCTGCCGACAACGACGATCAAACGCGTTCAAAACGCACGAACAAGCAGGCGAACAAATAGGGGCGCTTGACTCGCCTTCGACATTAAGGCGCAAATAATAACATTTAGGCTTAAGAAACTTGTCCATTGAATCGGCGAGCGCGGTGGCGGGCGCAGGAGCAGGCAGGAGCAAAAAATGAGCAAAATTGAAGAACAGTATAAAGCCGCGACACCCAAGTCGGCCGAGATGGCCGCGCGCGCCGAACGCGTCCTGCCCGGCGGCGACACGCGCACCACCGCGCATCATCGCCCCTACTCGCTCACTATCGCGCGCGGAGAAGGCCCTTTTCTGCACGATATCGACGGCAATCGCTATATCGATCTGCTCGGCAACTACACCAGCCTGGTCCACGGCCACGCCTATCCACCCATCGTCGAGGCGATCACCCGCGCGGCCAAAGACGGCACCGCCTGGCCCGCGCGATCAGAGGCGCAGGTCGCACTGGCCGAGCTTCTGTGCAGTCGCGTCGCGTCGGTCGAGCGGGTGCGCTTTTGCAACTCCGGCACCGAAGCCGGGATGCTCGCGTGCCACGTCGCGCGGCGCCTCACCGGGCGCAAACTTATCTTGATGGCTCGCTACGGCTACCACGGTTCTTACGACGATCTAGAACTCGGGCTTGCGGGGCATGACGGCGAGCGCACGATGCTGGCGGATTTCGGCGAGGCAACCTCTTTCGAGGCGCTGCTCACCGAGCGCGGGCAGGAGATCGCTGGCGTGTTCCTCGAACCGGTTCTGGGTTCGGCCGGAATCGTCGCTCCGCCTGACGGATTTCTCGAGCGCGTCGGCGAAGCGGCGCATCGCGCCGGCGCGCTGTTTATTCTGGACGAGGTGATCACGCTGCGGCTGGCGACGGGCGGTGCTCAAGCGATCTTCGACGCCAAGCCGGACCTGACGATGATGGGCAAAATTATCGGCGGCGGGCTGCCGGTCGGCGCGCTCGGCGGGAGCGCCGAGGTCATGTCGGCGTTCGACCCGCGCGAGCGCGGCGCGCTGTTTCATTCGGGCACCTTCAACGGAAATCCCGCGACTTGTGCGGCGGGTATCGCGTCGGTGAAGGAACTGACCCGCGAGCGGATCGATGCGATGGAGAAGCGCGCGAAAAAACTCGCCGAGGATCTGAAACGCGCGGCGCGCCAAGCCGAGCTGCCGTTCTCGGTGCGCCAATTCGGATCATTGATGAACATTTTTTTCTTGAACGAAGCACCCGCCGCGACCATCAACCGCGAAGACTCGCGCGCGATCGCCGCGTTCCATCTGGCCGCGCTGGGCCAGGGATTGTTCATCGCCCCGCGCGGACTCATCGCGCTCTCGACCGTGATGACCGACGATCTGATGACCGAGGTCGCCGATCGCGCCGCTAAAGCGATGCTCGACGTCGCCCGCGCCGCTTAGCCCGGGCTCAACGCTTCGCCAGCAGGCGCCTGAGCGGATCGACGAAGCCCTCGAGTTCATTCCAGCGCGCGCGCATCGTCTGGCGCCGCTGGATATGGTTCATCACTTCGAACCGGATTCCATCCGGATCCTCGAAGAACACGGCGTAGTAGTCCGGAGCGTACTCCGGACACAGCCGCGGCCCATCGGTTTCCACTCCAAGCGCGCGCAACCGCTCGGCGACTGCGTCCACCGCCGCGTTGTCGGAAACGCGCAAGCACAAGTGATGAAGGCCCGGCGCGTAGGAATTAAACCGGGCTGAGGAATGCGCCGGACGAATCGAAATCTGGAATTCCCGATTGTAGTAATGTCGATGCGGCTCACCGGCAATCGGCGCCGTACTCTTCTTGAAGCCGAGCGCTTCCATCAAACGGTCGTAGAATTTTTCCGCGCGGGAAAAATCCGAGACCGCCAAATAGATGTGGTCGATGCCGGCAATATCAAGCGCAGGCGGCGCGGACCTGGCGCGCGTTTGCGTCCCTGCCGCGTCGGTCTTCGGCCGCGCGAGCTTCTTCACGCCGCCGCCTTGAGCTCGGCCGTGCAGTGGGCGCACTTGGTCGCCGCAACTGGAATATCGCTCAGGCAAAACGGGCACTGCTTGATCGTCGGCACGGACGGCGGCGCCGGTTTGCGCGTCAGCCGCTCGAGCTGTTGCACCAGGATGAACATCGCGAACGCTACGATCACAAAATCGATTATCGTGTTGATGAACGCGCCGTATGCGATCGCCGGCGCGCCCGCCGCCTTGGCCGCCGCCAACGACGCGTAGTGCGTGCCTGAAAGGTTGAAGAACAAGCTCGAAAAATCCACCTTGCCCAGCGCGAGGCCGATCGGCGGCATGATCACGTCGCCGACCAGCGAGGTGACGATTTTCCCGAACGCGCCGCCCAGGATAAATCCCACGGCGAGATCGACCACGTTTCCCTTCATCGCGAACGCTTTGAAATCCGACATCATGGACATGATTTTCGAGCCTCCTGCCTTCCGGGTCCGAGTTTTGGGATTGCTAATGACATAGCAATCCGCACCGGCGAAGCGCGAGAGGCAAAATGCGCAAACGCGCGCGGGCGTTGCCGCCGCGCGCGCGTTGCGTGATATCGCGAAGTTGATTTTAGGAGATCGATCAGGCCGCGGAGTCGAGTTGCCCCGCAATCCGCGCCGACGCGATCCTGGCCCGCGCTCCCCGACGCGTCGCACGCGCCGCCGTGAGCTCCTCATGCGAGGGCGCGCGCACGTCCGTCGCCAGTCCCAGCATCTCGAGTGCGCGAATCACCACCCACCCCGCGTCAGGCTCGCGCCAGCTCCATCCGAGCCGCGCCGAACCCGGCCGCGAATGATGATTGCGATGCCAATTTTCGCCCTGGAGCAGATGCACGATCGCGAGCCATCCGACGTTCCGGCTGGAGTCTTCGCCGATCTGAATTCCCGGCTCGGTGTGGCACACGCTGTTCACAAAGCATTGCGCATGCAGCCCGAAGCACAGCCGAATCGAACCCAGCCAGAAGAATGCGGGCCATCCGAACGCCAATCCGCCAAAGTACGACACCGCCAGAATCGCCGGCTGGAACCATCTGAATGCCCGATATTCGACCCCGCCCAAATCCGGGCAGTAGCGTTCGACCGGAGGCTCGCCCGCCTGCCACAGCCATCGCAGATGCGCCCACCAGAATCCGCCCCACACCGGGCTCGAGATATCGTCGGGAGTGTCGGCTTTGGCGTGATGCAGCCGATGACCTGCGGCCCATGTCGTCGGAGCGCCGGAGCCGTTGAACATCGCGAAAAAAATCAGCAGGCTGCGCACCCACGGATGAAGCGTCACCGAGCGATGCGCAATCGCGCGATGATAGCCCACCGTGGTACCCAGGCCGCCGATAAACACCAGCGCGACCGCGCCCGCCAGCACTCGCCATCCCGGCAGCGGATACAGCACCAGTCCCACGATCGCCGTTATGTGGATGAGCATGATCCAGAGGAAGATCGAAAGGTCGCGCCCCTTGGCGTGCCACCATGGCTGCTCCCAGGGCGCCTGACTCTGCGCGACAGCCGCGCGAGCTGCATTCGTATTCGTCATTCTTTATATTTCTCCGCGGTCTCCGCCCGCTTTAAGATGTTCGCGAACGGAGCAGCACCGGCTCGGAACGCGAAAGGTTGCGCTTCACCATCGCATCGCGCCGACCTCACGCGCGACACGCCAGCATCCGCACATTTCTCGTATGGCAACCGTCGTGCCCGCAGAAAGGAGGGATGTGCTGACCGCCAAGGCTCTCGACCTTACCTGATAAATCGTGCCCGTGCTACACGCCTGCTGCGGGGATGCACACGATCGCGCCAGTGTAGTAACTTGCGCCAAGAGCGAGGTGAATTATGGCGTCGCAGATAACCCAGCGCGTCGTGCGCACATCCAATATCGACTTCCATGTTCTCGAGCAGGGCGATGGCCCGCTCATCCTGTGCCTCCACGGATTTCCCGATACCGCGCACTCGTTCCGCCATCAGATGAAGCCATTGGCGGACGCGGGTTATCGCGTCGTCGCGCCGTTCATGCGCGGCTACGCGCCGACTGGCCTCGCTGCCGATGGCCGCTATGATTCCGCGGCACTAAGCGACGACGCGCTCGGCCTGATCGCGGCGCTCGGCTACAAGGACGCGATCCTCTTCGGCCACGACTGGGGCGCCGTCGCCGCCTATCCTGCCGCTGCCGCCGAGCCCGCGCGCGTCACGAAGCTCATCACGGCTGCGGTTCCCTACGGAACATCGTTCATCAAGGCTCTCGTCACGAATTACGCGCAGGAGAAGCGCAGTTGGTACATGTACTTCTTTCAGGGCGCATTCGCGGAGGCCGCGGTCAGCCACGACGACTTCAAATTCCTGGAAAGGATGTGGACCGATTGGTCGCCGAGCTGGAAGTTCACGATGGACGACATCGAGCCGCTGAAGAAATGTTTTCGCAACCCCTCCGCCCTTTCGGCCGCGCTCGGATACTACCGCGCGACGCTGGGCGCGATGATGAAAATACCCGCCGACGCGATCGCCGCCGCGTCCACGCCTCCGCCGCCGATTACCGTCCCCGCGATGATGCTGCACGGCCGCGACGACGGATGTATCGGCGCCGAGCTGCTCGAGGGAATGGAAGCATTCTTCCCCAAGGGCCTGCGCAAAGAGGTAATCGCCGGCGCCGGCCATTTCGTCCACCAGGAAAAACCCGCCGAGGTGAACAAGCTGATCCTCGACTTCCTGAAATCGTAAACCGCGCTCATGGATGGCCGCGGTCAGAGGCGGCCCGAGGATTCTCCGCGTTCTCTCCGATGCCGCTGTTGTCATCCTGAGCCGCAGGCGAAGGATCTCCGCGAAGCGATTAGTGCAACCAGCGCGAGTTCTCGGCGCTAATCGCTTCGCGAAATCCTTCACGGAGCCTGCCTGCGTAGCCGAAGGAAATCTTGCCCTATGCACTAGCATCCACTTCCGACAGCAACACGCCAAATCTTTCTGCTAGTCGGAGCGGGTGGCCCGCCCGCCGACGCGAAGCGTCAGCCTTATGTACTTCGCCAGTCTTTCGTGTAAAATAGATGACATGGTGACGCTACCGGTCAACTTTTTGTCACCATGTTCGGATGCGGCGCCGCGAGTCTCAGAACCGCTCTATTTACGTGTCCTGATCGCCCGCGAAAAATCGGCGAATCGGATGACGGAAAAGTCGCCCAAAATACGATCGAACCCAAAATTCTCCAGCGTCTCCGCGGATAATTTTTTCAAGCCACCATGAAAATTTACCAAACGAACCCACCGCAAATTTAGTCCGCCATCCCGCCCGCAGCCGGCGTGTGTATCGCTGTGTCCCGCACGCTTCCAGATCGGCAAGGCGCTGCGCTAGGCTCCCGTCAGGATCGCGAGGCACAGCCGCCAAGGAGAATGCCCAAGGAGAATCACAATGTCAGGCAAGCTCAGCTCCAGGGAAATTCACGCCAAACTCGGGCATCCGGTGATCGATGCCGACGGCCACTGGCTCGAATTCGGTCCGTCGATTTCCGATTATCTCAAACGCGTCGCCGGCGCGCGCGTGGTCGATTCGTTCCGCTCGCGCAACGAGCGCGTGCAGCATGCGCTGACGATGACGCCCGAGGAGCGCCGCGACCAGCGCCGCGCGCAGGAGGCGTTCTGGGGCGTCCCCGCAAAGAACACCCGCGACCGCGCCACCGCGATCCTCCCGCGCCTGCTCTACCAGCGCCTGGACGAGTTCGGCTTCGACTTCACCGTACTCTATCCCACCGCGGCGCTCGGCGTCGCGTTTATTCCCGACGACGAGATGCGCCGCGCCACCTGCCGCGCGTTCAATCTCTATGTCGCCGATCAGTTCCATGAATTTTCCGATCGGATGACGCCCGCCGCGGCAATTCCGATGCACACGCCCGCCGAGGCGATCGAAGAGCTCGAATACGTCGTCAAAACCCTCGGGCTCAAGGTGATCCTGATGGGCAGCATGGTCCGCCGCACGATTCCCGCGGTCGTGCGCAAGGCGCCTGAAGCCGCGCGCTACGCCCCGTGGTTCGACGTGCTGGGCCTCGACAGCGAGCACGACTACGACCCGGTGTGGGCCAAATGCGTAGAGCTGGGCGTGTCGCCGACATTTCATACCGGCACGCGCGGCGTGGGCTTTCGCGTCTCGCCCTCGAACTTCACCTTCAATCATATCGGCCATTTCGCCGCGGCGAGCGAGGCGGTGTGCAAGGCGCTGTTCCTCGGCGGAGTGACGCGGCGCTTTCCCACGCTCAACTTCGCGTTCCTTGAAGGCGGCGTCGGATGGGCCTGCAACCTGTACAGCGATTTGATCGGCCACTGGAAAAAGCGCAACCGCGAGGCGCTCGAAGACGTGAATCCGGCCAACCTCGACCGCGCGATGCTGCGTGAGCTGATCCAGAAATACGGCTCGGCGGAACTCGCCGGGCGCGTCACCGGCTCGAGCAAGATTCTCGAGGGCGTCGGCTCTGCCGCAACCGGCGGAATCAACGAACTCGACGACTTCGCGGCGTGCAAGATAAAACGCGCCGAGGATATCCGCGAGCTGTTCACGCGCAATTTCTATTTCGGATGCGAGGCCGACGACCCGATCAACGCCTGGGGCTTCAATACTCACACCAATCCATTCGGCGCACGCCTCAAAACTCTGTTCGGCAGCGACATCGGCCATTTCGACGTTGTCAACATGGCGGAAGTTCTCGAAGAAGCATTCGAGCTGGTCGAAGATGGACTGATTACCGACAACGACTTCCGCGATTTCGTATTCACCAATCCAGTCCGCTTCTGGGGCGAGACCAATCCTCACTTCTTCGACGGGACGGTCGTAGAAAGTGCCGCAGCAAAGCTCCTGCGCGACGCGCCGTCGCAATCCCCGAGCGCGACCGCATAACGCACGACGCGATGCAGTCGCCAGAGACAAGATTTACCGCGACGAACAGGCCGCCGGGACGGCAGCCCTACTGTAAGAAAAGTTCAGTAGGACCGGTTTCCCGCCGGTCATTCGGAGCTTACGCAGGCGATACCACGCCGCTTCGCCATTCCTTCTCCTTGTCCAAGCAGAGAGCGCCAGAGAAAGGTCTATCTGCGGTGTCCACTGACTCCCGCCAAAGATCCCGACAGACGGAGACTTACTAATGGAGCAATCCAAACGCGGCACGGTGCTGACAATCCTCTCGCTACTCTTCATCCTGGTGGCGATT
>JBARDN010000064.1:0-17279 GCA_049795175.1 Binataceae bacterium (SeqCode)
CCGCGGCGCCGACGCTGGTCGGCGCAACGACCTATCGCATGCTGATGGGATGGCAGCCCAACGTCGTGCACCAGAACGACGTCGTGTTGATCTGGGGCGCGTCGGGCGGCCTGGGCTCGATGGCGATACAGATCGTCAAGGCCGAGGGCGGCATCCCGGTGGGCGTGGTCGGCAGCGACAAAAAGTTCGACTTCTGCCTGAAGTTGGGCGCCAAGGGATGTATCAACCGCAAAAAGTTTTCCCATTGGGGTATGATGCCGCATTGGACCGACACCGCCGCGTACAACAAGTGGGCCGCCGAATGCCGCAGCTTCGGCAAAGCGATTTGGGATATCGTCGGCGAGCGCAGAAACCCCAAGATCGTTTTCGAGCATCCGGGTGAAGACACCGTTCCGACCTCGATCTTCGTCTGCGACACTGGCGGGATGGTCGTAATTTGCGCGGGGACCACGGGCTACAACGCGGTCGCCGATCTGCGCTACCTGTGGATGCGCCAGAAGCGATTCCAGGGATCGCACTTCGCCAACGATGAGCAGTCATACGCGTTCAATCAACTCGTGATCGATCGCAAGATCGATCCGTGCCTTGCCGAGACCTTCAAGTTCGACGACATCGGCCATAGCCATCAACTGATGCACGAGAACGAGGCGCCCGAGGGCAACATGGCCGCGCTGGTCGGCGCGCCTCGCCCCGGCTTGAAGGATATCGATCTCTAGCGCCGCCCCCGGATGTTCGCGCACCGCGTCGTCGCGATAGACTGAACCTCGCGATGACGCCCGCGACCAAAGCGCTCGAACGCAAACTCGCCTCGCTCGTCGAAGGCGACGTGCGCTTCGATATCGGCACGCTCGCCGCCTACTCGACCGACGCATCGAACTATCGCCAAATCCCGATCGGCGTAATCGCCCCGCGTCACAAGGGCGATATCGCCGCCGTGCTCACAATCACGCGCGAGAATGCGATGCCGATCCTCGCGCGCGGAGGCGGCACCAGCCTCGCCGGACAGGCGGCCAACGCCGCGCTGGTGCTGGATTTCTCGAAGTACATGAATCGCATCGTCGCAATCGATCTTGACCGAGGCCGCGCGATCGTCGAACCCGGCGTCGTTCAGAGCGATCTGAATGCCGCAATCGCGCCGTACGGCCTGTTCTTCGCGCCCGATCCCTCGACCAAGGACCGATGCACGATCGGCGGGATGATCGGCAACAATTCTTGCGGCGCACACTCCGCCGCGTACGGCAAAACCGTCGACAATCTTGAGGCACTCGACGCGATTCTCTACGACGGTACCGAGTTGACCCTCGCGGGCCCGATGGACGACGGCGCGATCGCCGCGGCTCTTTCGCGTGGCGATCGTGAGGCGGCGCTGGTTCGCGCGCTGCTCGCGCTGCGCGATCGCACCGCCGACTCGGTGCGTGCGCACTATCCGAAAATCCCGCGCCGCGTCTCCGGCTACAACCTCGACGAGCTTCTGCCCGAGCGCGGCTTCAACCTCGCGCGCGCAATCGTCGGCTCCGAGGGCACTTGCGCAATCACGACCGCCGCCACGCTGCACGTAGTGCCGCGTCCCAAAAATGTCGCGGTGCTGGTGCTCGGTTTCGACGACGTGTTCACCGCCGCCGACCAGATGCCGTGGATGCTGGCGCATCGGCCGGAGGCGCTCGAAGGCTTCGATCACAATCTGCCGGATTTCGCGCGCCAGAAGAAAATGCCGGGGGTAAAGTTCCTGCCCGACGGTCGCGCCTTCCTGGTCGTCGAGCTCGGCGGAGGATCGGCAGACGAAGCGCGCGGCCGCGCCGAGAGCATGCTCGCCGAGGCGCGCCGAATCGCCGCGTCAACCGGCGCGGCGCTTCTGACCGACGCCGGCGAGCAATCGGCCGTGTGGAAAATCCGCGAGTCCGGCCTCGGCTCGAGCGCCTATATCGCCGGCCGTCCTCGCACCTGGCCCGGCGCGGAAGACGCCGCCGTCGCGCCCGCAAAGCTCGGCGAGTATCTGCGCCGCTTCGACGCGATGCTCCAGAAGCACGCGCTTATCGCGGCGACCTACTACGGCCATTTCGGTGAAGGATGCGTTCACGCGCGGATCAGCTTCGACCTCGCGAGCGCCGCCGGCGTGCGCGTGTTCCGCGCCGCAATGGAAGAGCTCGGCGCGATCGTCGCCGAGCTCGGCGGCTCGCTCTCGGGTGAGCATGGCGACGGAATCGCACGCTCCGAGCTTCTGCCGACGATGTATCCGCACGATCTTATCGACGCCTTTCGCGATTTCAAACGCGCGTTCGATCCCGACGCGCGAATGAACCCCGGCGTGATCGTCGATCCGCATCCGCTCGATTCGCATCTCAAGCAGGGCGCCGGATGGAGCCCGCGCGCCGTCGCGACCCACTTCGATTTCGCGAGCGAAGGCGGGCTCGCCGGCGCCGCGCTCAAGTGCGTCGGAATCGGAAAATGCCGCAAGACCGACGCGGGCGCGATGTGCCCGTCGTACATGGCGACGCGCGACGAGAAGCATTCGACGCGCGGGCGCGCGCGGATAATCCTCGAGGCGCTGGCCGGCGACACTCTTCCCGGCGGCTTCACCGACCCCGCGCTCAAAGAGGCTCTCGACCTGTGCCTGGCGTGCAAGGCGTGCAAGGGCGAGTGCCCGTCGTCGATCGATATGGCGGCGTACCGCGCGGAATTTTTCTCGCACTACTATGCCGAGCATCGCCGCCCGCTCTCGGCGCATTTTTTCGGACGGATGCACGAGTTCGCACGCATCGCGGAGATTGCGCCGCGCCTCGTCAACGCGCTCGCGAACGCTCCGGTAACCGGAGCGCTCGCCCGCCGCGCGCTGGGAATCCATCGCGAGCGGGAGCTGCCGCGCTTCGCTCCGCGCACCTTCCGCTCATGGTTCGCGTCGCGACGCTCGGCGATAACTTCATCCGGGGGAGCGCGCGAGGTGATTCTGTTTCCCGACACCTTCAACAATTTCTTCGAGCCCAAAGTCGCGATCGCCGCAGTCGAAGTCCTTGAACGCGCCGGCTTTCGCGTCACGCTTCCCGCGCGCGACGTATGCTGCGGACGCCCGCTCTACGACCAGGGGATGCTCGATCGCGCCAAGCGCTATCTGACGCGCGCGCTCGAGGTCCTGGCGCCGGCGGCCGCGCGCGGCATTCCGATCGTGGGCTTGGAGCCGAGCTGTATTCTCACCTTTCGCGACGAGCTGCCGTCGATGTTCCCGCATGATGCGCGCGCCGCGGCGTTGGCCGAGCGCTCGATGCTGCTCGGCGAATTCCTCGCGCGGGAAGCGCCCAACTTCGCGCCGCCCGCGCTCTTTGCCAGCGCGCTTCTGCACGGACATTGCCATCAGCAGGCGCTGGCAGGCGTAGGCGCGGAAACCTCGGTCCTCGCGCGAATGAGCGGGCTCGAGCTCAATGTCCTCGACGCCGGATGCTGCGGGATGGCGGGAGCGTTCGGCTACGGCGCCGAGCATTATCCGGTCTCGCGGGCGGCCGGAGAACGAGTGCTCGCTCCGGCGATTCGCAACAGTCCCGACACCGCGATCATCATCGCCGACGGCTTCTCCTGCCGCGCGCAGATTCGTCATCTATGCCCCGGTCGCCGCCCGATGCACCTGGCTGAGGTGCTGAATCGCACGACCTCGGGCGCAGCGGCGGCCGGCGTTTAATTGAACGATCGTTTATTGGTTTCAGATCGGACCCGCCGTGCGCTAGATTCGTGGCGCTGGAGAACTATTCATCATGATGAAGCTCGGAATCACGATCCCGTTCGACCCGTTTTCGAATTCCCATTTCAAAGAGCTGGTTCATACCGCCGACCGCTGCGGCTACACCGAGGCGTGGTCGTACGAATCGTTTTCGACCGACGCATTCTCGCCGCTCACTGCGGCCGCGATGCTTTCGGACACGATGCGTTTCGGCAGCGCGATCGTTCCAGTCTTCAGCCGGCCCGCAGCGCTGATCGCGATGTCGGCAATTACCACGCAACTGCTGACCGGCGGACGCTTCGTGCTCGGACTCGGCATCTCGACTCCGAATATCATGGAGAACTGGATGAACGTGCCGTTTCGCAAGCCGGTCACGATGATCCGCGAGACGGTCGAGGCGCTGCGCGCGATTTTTCGCGGCGAGAAAGTCACGATGGCCGGCAAGATGATCAAAATGAACGGCTTCCGGCTCGATATTCCGTTCGACAATCCGCCGCCGATCTATATCGGCGCGCAGGGCGCGCAGATGCTGCGGATCGCCGGCGAGATCGGCGACGGCGTGATCGTCAACTTCATCACCCCCGAAACGCTGCCACCGATGCTCGACGAGACGCGCACCGCGATGCGCGTGGCCGGCAAAGATCCGGCCAAGCTCGACGTCGCGTGCCGGATCATCTGCGCCGTCGATGAAGACGAAGCGACCGTGCGCGCGATGTTCCGGCGCGCGCTCACCGCGTACGTCACAGTTCCGCAGTACAACAAGTTCTTCAAGGAGATCGGTTACGAGAAAGAGGCCGGCATCGCGTTCGACGCGTGGGCGGCGGGCGATCGCAAGAAAGCACTCGAATCGATTCCGGACGGGATGGTCGAAAAAATCTTTGTCTTCGGCACGCCCGAGAAATGTGCGCGCCGTCTCAGAGACTATGAACGCGCGGGAATCACCGCCAGCGCGCTGCAGTTCTCCTCGTTCGCCAAAGCGCCCGAAGAGCGAAGAGCGAAAGTGTTGCGCGCGATCGAGCACCTGGGCGACGCCTGGCGCAAGTCGGCGTAATCGCCAGTCCGCGCAAAAAAAGAAGGCGCCCGGCTGGGAGGGAGCCGGGCGCCGGGTCCGGAGCTCAGGCGCTGGCGCATGCCTTGAGTCTCCGGGTTGCTTTTGCGTTTAGTGAACAAAGTTGCCGAGCAGCGGCAACGCGGACATCAGGCCGCCCTGCTGTCCATAGTACGGGTTGGCGCCGTAGCCATTGTAACCATTGTTCGCGTAGTAGCCGCGGTTGGCGCCGAAGTTCGTTAGCGCCGCGAGCGGACTCGCCTGCTGATAGCCTTCGTACCCGTAATCGCCGCGCCCCATCGCATACCTGCCGCCGGCGATCCCCAGCTTCGAGTTCACCTCACCGAGTTTCTTGTTCACTTCTGAGAGCTGCTGACGCAGGTACGGACGTTCCATGAAGTTGTACCCTGAGCTGAGCTGCGACTCGATGCGCGTCTTCTGCGCAAGCAGGCGCCCGCGATACGCCATCAGCGCAGGCCGCCCCATACCGTAGCCGGACTGGCCGTATCCATACGCCGGCTGAGCATAGTCGTAGGCAGGCATGCCGTATGTCGCGGGATAACCGCCAAGCTGGCAATTGTCCGCAGGCGGGATCGGAGCGGCATAGTTGCTGTATCCGTAGTACGGGTTGTAGCCGTTGTTATAGCCGCGTGACCGATACGCGTCCCGATCGGGGTGGTTGTCGTATACCCGCGCCCGCGCCGCGTTGCGCTGCCAGTTGCCGCGATTCTGGAACGCCAGATTGCGGCCGCCATTTTCACGCGTCTGGAAGTTGCGCGCCGGATTACGCTGTACCATCGCCCGCGCCGCGTTGAATCTTGCAGGCGCCGACGAATTGCGCGCGGCCGAGTATCGCGCCACGGCGGCATGCGCGCGGGCGTCACGATGCGTTTCAGCGCTGGCGGCCATAGGCGCCGCGATTATGGTCATTGCGATCAGAGCTGCGAAAAGTCGCGATTTGGATTTCATTTTCGTTTTCCTCGCCATTACTTAAGAGAGCATCAACGATGCCATCGCGCGGCGAACAAAAACCGTCCGTACCTTCTGCGACTTCCGCCGTCGCCAACTCGCGGGCATCGACCGAATCCATCCCCGTGGCCCGAAAGGGGTTTAACAATTGGTTATTATTGGTTTCCATTACGTTCCGTTCAGATTCGATCGACGCCAGATAGACAGGGCGCCCATGCATCACGGACGCCCGTGCTCGCGCTTCACAAACGGACGGGCTTAGTAACGATAGATAGGAGCGACATATCCATTGCGGTACGCGTAGGGATGATTGAATTCCCGGCGATGCCGCGCAAGATACGGATGCTCGCGCATGAACAGGTAGCGTCGGGTCGGCCCCATAGTCTCAAATCGCTGAGCCAACTCGGCGCGCCGCCACGCAGGACGCGGATGAGCAGAGGCAACGGCAGGCGCCGCGAGCATCGCGAATCCCAACAGGGCCGCCAGGATAGTCGTCTTGGTTTTCATGATTCCCAACCTCCTGCCTGTTAGACGCCGCGGCAAACGAATTCGCGTCAAGAATTTCGTTACGTGATGGTAATGAACGGGTTGTAAGGCTGCAGAGATCAGGTGAGAGCCGACTCGGCAAATTCGGGCGCGTCACGACGCGCGCCTACGAACCCGATTCGCTTTCATGTGGGACGGCTCTCGCGAGCCGCGCGTCGCCGCGCTAGACGAAGGTGCGCCGGGCGACGTAGTACATCGCGGCGCCGACGCCCGCGTACACCGCGATTCCTTCGAGCAGGTTCACCCCACTGGTCACCAGGAACAGCCCGAGCACCAGCGCGGTCGCAACTATCGCGACGACTTGCTCGATACGCCGCTCGCGCTTCTGCACGCGCGCGACGTGCGCGGTAATCTGCGCGCCGCAATTGGGGCATACTCCGCCCCGCTTGACGACCAGGTCAGCCTCGCACTCGGGACATTCAATTTTGGTACGCAGCGGCATCGGGACTTATGACCCTAAGCGCGAGCAACGTAGTTGGCAATCACGCCGTCATCAGCCGGAAAAAACGCAAAGGCGGACCCTTACAGGACCGCCCTGTTTTTTTTCCGCGTCGCCGTCGCGACGCGGGATTATCAAGCCTCGCGCGCGCTCGTGTCAGGCGCGGGCTTTGCGCAGCTTCGACGCCACGGCGCTGTGCGAGGCGTGGACGCGATGACTCCGCTTGTGATGACTCGGCGCCACCGGCTGAGCCGCTTTTGGAGCCGGCTTGGCAAGCGCATGCGGCGCGGGCTCGGCCTGCGCCGCCTCGATCACGACCGGCGCGGGATTCGCCAGCGCGTATGCCGCTTCGGCTTCCATCGCAAGGCGCCGACGCTCGATCGCGACGATCTTCTTCTCTTTCCACTTGCGCAGGCCTACGCGCATGTACTCGGGATTGATATCGAGCATGTCGCAGACGTTGTCGAACGAGAACACCCAGCGCTTGTCCTCGTGGGCGATCCATTCGTCGGCTTCGCGGAACAGCCGCTGGCCTTTGTTAGTGGCCGAGTCGATGCACTTCATGAAGCACTCGATCGCGTCTTCGAGCACGCTCAGGATTAGCCGCTTTTCGCCCTCGAGCAGATGCTTTTTGCGCATCGCCTCGAAGTACTGAATCGGCAAAAGCGTGTCGGGCTCGAACAACCCCGGCAGCTTTTCGTCAAGTGTCTCCTTCTCCTGCATCTTCTCTCCCTTGTCCATCCTCAAGCCTTCACTTGCTGCTTCCACCACCCCACACCTCCTCGATTTATTCAGACGCTGGTTTCCTGGCGTCTATTCACTCGTCTTCGTTCTGTTCCTGGTAAATTTCGTTCCACGCCATCTGGATTGCTTCGAGCTTCGCTTCAGTCGACCCCTGCGGATCGTCGCCGAATTCGTCCAGATCTATTACCCATTGCCTCAGATCTACGAACCGCGCGTCGAGCGGATTCAGCCCCGGATGATTCTCGGCCAGCACTTCGGCCAATTCCTCGGCCTGATCCCATTTCAGTTCCATCGCCATGCGTTCATTCTCCCCGGCTACGAGATCTGCTCGACCGACTTCTTCTCGAGCGCGGTCTTGATCGCTGCATCCATGATCCGGCCCGCGAACGGCGTGCTTAGCTCGTTCAACTCTTCAACCAGATTTGAGATGAGCTCGCGATCCTGCCCGATACGCGCCGCCTCCAGCTTCTCCGCCACCGCCGCCAACCGCGCGCGCTCCGGTGCGTCGATCAGGTGCGAATACTCACCGAGCTGCTTTCCAAGTGCCGCCAGGATTTGCTCGGCGTCGTTGCGAGCCACGATCAGAAGCCGCTGCTCCAAATCCTGCTCGCCAAGATCGATCGCCTCCTCGAGCATCCGTTCGATTTCCTCGTCGTTCAGACCGTACGAGGGCTTGACATCAACCGAATGCTCGCGACCGGTGCGCTCGTCGCGGGCGCTGACATTTAGTATCCCGTTTGCGTCGATGAGGAAAGTCACCGCGATCCGGGGTAATCCGGCAGGCTGTGGATCAATCGGCCCGAGCTTGAACCGCGCCAGGCTGCGACAGTCGGCCGCCAACTCGCGCTCGCCCTGCACCACGTGCACGTCAACGTGCGTCTGATTGTCCACCGCGGTGGTGAACATCTCGGTCACGCTGGTCGGGATTGTGGTGTTGCGATGGATCAATCTCTCCATCACACCGCCCATCGTCTCGATCCCGAGCGACAGCGGCACCACGTCGAGCAGCAGCATGTCGCCCTGCTTGCCCATCAGCACACTGGCCTGGATCGCGGCGCCCAGAGCGACGACTTCATCCGGATCGATCGAGCATAACGGCTCGCGGCCAAAGAGTTCGCGCACGCGCTCGCGAACGACCGGCATCCGCGTCGATCCTCCGACCAGCACGATCGCGTTGATATCGGCGGGCGAAAGTTTCGCGTCCCCGAGCGCCATCTTGCAGCGCTCGAGGGTGCGCGCGACCAGAGGCTCCGCGATTTTTTCAAGCTCGGCGCGCGTGAGCGTCTTCTTGATGCTATAGCCATGCAACTCGAGCACGATTTCCGTGCTGGATTGATCGGTCAGGCGCTGCTTCGCCGCCTCGGCAGCGCTGCGGGCGCTGTTCCATACATGGCGGTCGCGAATCACTTCGCCGGGCAGCCCGGCCAGCATCCATTCGACGATCGCGCGGTCGATATCGTCGCCGCCCAGATGCGTATCGCCGTTGGTGGCAAGGACCTCAAAGATGCCCTGCTTGATACTTAGAATTGAGATGTCAAAAGTGCCGCCGCCGAAGTCGTAAACCGCTACGTTGCCTTCCGCGAGCTTGCCCAGTCCATACGCGAGCGACGCCGCGGTGGGTTCGTTTACCAGCCGCACGACTTCCAGTCCCGCCAGGCGCCCCGCATCTTTGGTCGCCTGGCGCTGGCCGTCGTTGAAGTATGCGGGCACCGTTATAACGACGCGATCTACCGTCTCTCCGGTCGCGCGTTCGGCGCGTTCCTTGAGCGCGCGCAAAATCTCGGCCGAGATTTGCGGCGGAGTGAGCGTGCGTTTACCCACCTGAAAGCGCACCACCGGACCCGACAGATCGGCGAACGCGTAGCGCGCGCGATCTTCAGGCGCGACGTCGGCGCCGCCCAAGCCCATGTAGCGCTTGACCGAGCGAATCACAGCACCGTATTCGCCGCCGGGAAATCCGGCCGCGCTGACTGTTCCGTCTTTCTGCGTAGTAAGATGCGGTTCGAGCTCGATCGCGCGCGCCCCCGTGTAAACCGCGCCATCGGGTCCGATCGCGACGACCGAGGGCAGCAGCGCCGCGCCGGAGGCAGGGTCGGCAATAACTTGCGGCTCGCCGCCTTCCATCCGTGCGATCAGGCTGTTGGTGGTGCCCAGATCGATTCCGAGTATTTGCGTCATCGCCTCAGGCCGCCTTCAAATTGCCGAGACCGAAATCGACATCGCGCAGGAGCGTATGCAGATAGGCGATATTCGAGAGAATAAGTTTAAGCTCGGTCGCCAATTCTTTTGCATTCGAGCGGCCCAGATCCCATAGCACGAAATTCCCGCGCAGTGCGATCTGGTAGTCTTTCATGACATTCAGTAGTGCCGCGCGCCGCGCTTCGAGGTCGTCGGCGAGTAACTGTGCGCGGGCGGGATCGCTGCGCACCGCGTCGCGCAGCGTCGCGAGCTGCTCCTGCACGTCGAAAACTGTTTCGGCGATCTCCGGCGGCACTTGCTTGTTGTCGTCGGAAAGCTTTTCGCCGCGCATTTCAAGCCAGTAGAGTCCGCGCGTGACCGGCTCGCGCAAGGTTCGGTAGCTGCGGGTCAAAAGCGCGGTCGAACGCAGGCTCGCGTCGCGCGCACGCACGGGAGCCTGCGCAAATCGGTCGGGATGAATCTGGCGGCTGAGATCGTGATAGACGCGTTCGAGCGCACCCGGCTCGATTGCGAGCTTCTTGGGCAGTCCCAGCGCAGCGAAACAATCCAGCTCAACGCCAAGCGGCGTCGAACAGCTTTCGCAAACCAGCCGGGGCTCCTGCCGCCGTCCGCATGACGGGCATTCGATCATCGTTACGCCGCCGCATCCCCTCGTTCATACCACGAACGACTCGCCACATCCGCAACTTCGTTTGGCGTTTGGATTGACCACCCGAAAACCCGAGGCCATCAGCTCTTCGGCATAGTCGAGTTCCGAACCGTTGAGATAAAGGAAACTCTTTTTGTCCACGATCAGCTTGGCGCCGTCGCGCTCGAAAATCTTGTCGCGCTCTTTGGCCGCATCGATTTCCATCCGGTACGACAGCCCCGAACATCCGCCGCCGACAACTTTTACCCGCAATCCAGCCTCGGCGCCCTTGTCGGCGACCAGTGTTTTGATCTTGTGGACCGCGTTTTCAGACAGCGAAATCATCGTGCAAACCTCAGCCCTCGTTCACCTTCTGGACGGGGGCGTCGCCCTGCCCCTTGCGCTTCTTCCAGTCGGTGATCGCGGCCTTGATCGCGTCTTCGGCCAGCACCGAGCAATGAATCTTGACCGGAGGCAGATTGAGTTCCTTCACGATGACGGTGTTCTTGATCGCCATCGCCTCGTCGATCTTCTTGCCCTTGACCAGCTCGGTCACGTAGCTGGAACTCGCAATCGCGCTGCCGCATCCGAAGGTCTTGAATTTAGCGTCTTCGATTACACCGTCATCGCTGATCTTGAGCTGCAGCTTCATCACGTCGCCGCACTCGGGCGCGCCAACCACGCCGGTGCCGACATTCAGGTCGTCTTTGGCGAAGCTGCCGACGTTGCGCGGATTGTTATAGTGATCGAGAACCTTGTCTGAATAAGCCATGATTTATCTCCGCGCTGCTTTAAGATTTCCACTGCACCGATTTGAGATCGATTCCGTCTTTCGCCATCTCGTACAGCGGCGACATCTCGCGCAGCCGCTTGACCTCTTTGCTCACCCGCTCCGACACGTAATCCACTTCATCAGGGGTGTTGAAGCGGCCGAGCCCAAACCGGATCGAGCTATGCGCCAACTCCTCGTTGATTCCGAGTGCGCGAATCACGTACGAGGGCTCGAGCGTCGCCGAGGTGCAGGCCGAGCCCGAGCTCACCGCGATATCGCTGATTCCCATCAGCAGCGACTCGCCCTCGACGTACGCAAAGCTGACATTAAGATTTCCCGGCAGCCTCTGAGTCGGATGACCATTTAAATAAACTTCGTCCAGCCGCTCGAAGATGCCCGCCTGGAGCCGGTTTCTAAGTTCGCTCAGTCGCGCAGCTTCTTCGGCCATTTCCTTGCCTGAGATTTCGCACGCCGCGCCGAACCCGACGATTCCAGTGACGTTCAGCGTACCCGAACGCATCCCGCGCTCGTGCCCTCCACCGTCGATAATCGGCGTCAGGCGAACGCGCGGCCCCTTCGAGCGGACGTAGAGCGCGCCAACTCCCTTCGGCCCGTAAATCTTGTGCCCGCTCATCGCGAGCAGGTCGATTCCATCTTTTTCCACATCAACCGGAATCTTGCCGACCGCCTGCACTGCGTCGCAGTGGAACACGATGCCCTTTTCTTTGGCGATCTTGCCTAGCTCGCGCACCGGATGAATCGTGCCGATCTCATTGTTCGCGTACATGATCGAGATGAGCACGGTCTTGTCGGTAATTGCGCGCCGCACTGCGTCTGGATCCACCATTCCGTATTTATCTACCGGAAGATAGGTAACCGTCGCTTTGCCCTGGCGCTCGAGCGTACGGCAACTGTCGAGTACCGCCTTGTGCTCGGTGACGCAGGTGATGATGTGGTTGCCCTTGTCCTTGTAGAACTCGAGCACGCCCTTGATCGCAAGGTTGTCGGACTCAGTCGCTCCGCTGGTGAAGATAATCTCCTTCGATTTCGCGCCGACCAGGGTCGCGATCTGCTCGCGCGCCTTAAAGACGCCCTCTTCCGCTTCCCAGCCGAAGCTGTGATTGCGGCTGGCGGCATTGCCAAACTTCTCGGTGAAATACGGCAGCATCGCGTCCAGCACCCTACGATCGCACGGCGTGGTCGCGTGATTGTCCATGTATATGGGAGTCTTAACCATCAGCCCGCCATCAGTGATTTTCTAGGATTCGCGACTCGCGAATCGATGATCCAATTAGTGGACCTGCTGAGTCCACTATAAGCATCGCGACCACCCCGGTCAACCGAGCACGCCTCTTGTTCCACTGCCACAGTAATACCCGACCCAATGAGTCTAGATAAGATAAATGGGTTGATCTGTCAAGGTAAATCGCACCTATCCAATAGGTCAGTCGCGGGTCAGCCGGACAGGTCAGCCGGACAGAAAGTCGGGGAGGAGTCGAGATGCGCAGGCGTCAGCACGGCCGCGGCTTCTGGACGACCCCCCGTAGATCCGGGGGGTCGTCCGAGCAGTCTCTTCGGTCGTTCGCGCCTTCGCTTTGGGGAAGCCTGAGTCAAAGTCACCAATTAGAGCAGTCGCTCGCCGGTCATTCAGAAAACGCCGCCCCACCTCCCTACGCGCCTACGCGAATCCTAGGAGTCGGGGTCTGGATCGCTGTTGGGGATACGGTTGCAGTGGAACGTGGAGTGGCCGTGGCCTTCGGTGTGGCGCTCGCCTTCCCGATAGGAGTCGCCGCCGCGGAGGCTGCGCCGTATGCATAAGCGCCGATATCAACCGACTTGGTAGATCTAAGTGCGCCAATTAGATCGACCGCCGGAATGCCGTACGCGGTGGAACCGGTTCCAATCGCGGGGCTGCCGGACTGCAGGCGCATATCGGTCGGCGGACTCACCAGCATCGGATTCGATCCGCTCGAACCTCCGTAGGACAGGTTCGATACCGCAACGTTGGCAGAACCGGAACTGCCCCCGTTGAGATAGCCCGAGTTGCTCGAATCCGCCGTGGGGTCGAACCAGAGGATATTGTTGACCGAGGTCACACCGCCCGAAAATTCGAGAGAGATCTCGCCGCGCCAGGTGTATTTCGAAACCAATTGCTGATTCTTGAAGCAGGTATTGTTACGCGCCAGGACTGGCGCGCCGCCGTTGGAATAAACCTTGATACAGGCGCCTGCGTTGCCGTAAGCGACATTGTTCTCAATCAGCGACGACGCGGCAAACCTGTTGTCGGAGAACGAATCGAGGATTATGGCATTCCCGTCGGATGCACCGCGTGGATTCGAATTGTCATATATGATGTTTGCGCCGATATAGATGTGCGGCCCACGAGCGCTGTCGAGTTGAATCGGATCATAGACCGAGACCCCGGAACCGGCGTTGCTCCAGATCGCGGCATTGCCATGGATCAGACTTCCCAGGACCGATATATAATCGCCATTATTCAGTTGAACGCCGCTTCCGATGGCATTCTCGACCTCGTCGTCATTTACGTACCAATGGCCTCCGCCGCCCGACGACACGATTCCAATCTCTCCACCATCGGTGTGGACGTGCTCAATCGCGACGTACGACCTCGAATTGATATTGATCCCGAAGGAGCCTTTGCTGGGCGGCGATATTGTTGCGCGGTCCGCCGCGATTCCGAGGATCGCGAGCCATTTTGACGCCACGCCAGAGCGCTGCAGCGTCACGCTTTCTACGTAGGGACCAGCATCTTCGATGCATACTGTCCCGCCGGCCGCACCCACGGCATTCACGGAGTGCTGAATGGTTCGGAACGGCGACGATTGCGTACCCGACGAACTATCGGAACCCTTCAGAGCCACATAGTAACTACAAGAAGCGATCGAAGGCGACGCTTGCGCGTTCGCGCGCGAGACACCTGCCACCAGAACCCCGACCACTAACAGAGCCGCAACAGAACCTTTTGAACTCATATTCCTCCACCCGCGCAGAAGTATGCGCGTCCGCACACGCGCAAGACCGCGCCTCGCGATTCTCCTGGCGCATACGCCGATCGAATCGACAGAGCAGCCGAAACGCGTTCATCAATTAGTATTCGAGCGAATAGGTAGTTGAAGATCGCCCGCGAGTCGCCGCGAACGATAGATATAGGAGAGAGCGAAGTCAAGTATAAAATGCAAATTAAGTGAAAAAATGATTATATATTTTTTCGACCGCGCAGAAACCGCAATAGCCAGTCCGTTTTTGCTATAATTGGCTGATCGCCGCAGGGATATCTCGCAGTAACGCGAAGCGTGAAATTATCGCTAAGGCGTTGCCCACGTCTGCTGCCGCAAGCGAAAAGGTCCCGATGTAGCGCGCAATCGCACGCACCGGGTTCAGGTATTTGCAGGTGAGAAACCGCCCGGCGCGGTGCCGCTCCGTATCCTGAAGAACGTGCCGAAAGTAGTTAATGCACAATTAGCTAAGGGCGATCATATCGGCGTGGTCAGAGACAAACGTATCGGAAAGCGCAATCGCCGACGGCCGACCGTTCGGCCTCAAAACGCGCGAACGGGCGCAAACGCCGCAGGGTGAAATTATAAAGCCGTTGCGAACAGCCGCTAGTGTCACTTCGGCCGCGGCTTCAGGACCATCATGCGCTCCTGCCGCCACGCCGAAAAACCCAGGCGATGCCACGCTTCGGCGCCGAGCCAATTTCGATGCAATACGCTCAGCGTGATCACGGTTACTCCGCCCGCGCGGAACCAATCGAAGGCCTCCGCGAGCATCGGTTTCATCAGCCCATGTCCCCGGAAGCTCTCTTCCAGAAAAGCCTGGCTGATATAACCGATCTCGGCCGGACGCTCGCCTTCTTGCCGCCGCTTGAGCCTGACCCACAGATGACCCGCCAGATGGCCGCCGCCGGGGTCGGCGACCCAGACCGCATGATGCTTCCGTGCCAGCACGACGCGCATCCATTCTGGCGCCCGGCGAATCGAGTCCCAATCAAACCGCGCGCGTTCGTCGAGCGCTTCCTCATACGCCGCAAGCCCGGCGACCAACCGCGCCAATTCCGGGATGTCGGCCTCGCGAGCGGGGCGAATTTCAGGCTGAGCCATCACGATTATTCTCCCTGCATCACCGCCAACACGCGCGGCAATGCGGTTATATCCGGCAGGACACAGGCGGCGGCATCAAAGGCGCCGCCCCGAGTCAGCTCATTCGGCGCAATAATACAGCGCAGGCCGGCGGCCAACGCCGCAGCGAGTCCGCGCTCCGAATCCTCGATCGCGACACACTGCTGCGGCGCGAGGTTCAGGCGCGTCATCGCGGTCAAATAAGGTTCCGGGCTCGGTTTCGATTTTTCGTAGTGCTCCCGGGTGACAATGGTTTCAAACAGACCCAGGATCCCGCTCTCGCGATGCCCCAGCTCGAGATGGACGCTCAACGAGCTGGTCACGATCGCCATCCGGTAATGCGGCGCGAGGATTCGCACCGTTTCGGCCGCTCCGGCGATCAGAAAACACGCGCGGCGCAACTGCTCGGAATAAAGCGCGTTGCGCTCTTCGCGCAGCGCGGCGATATCTTCAGCACTCCATCCGCGCGACAGCAGGCCGTCGAACAGGTTGCGTCCGCTGCGCAGCGCGTGGTCGATAAACAGCTCGCGGGTGACAGTCATCCCCGCACGCGCCAGCGTGTCACGGGTCGCGGCGAAGAAAAGGCTCTCGGTATCCACCAGGACCCCGTCGTTGTCCCATAGGATCGCTTCGATCATGACAGGGGCGATTGTAGTCGGAACGATCGTCGGTGAGAAAACCGCACGAGCAACTAAAACGGGCCGCGGTTCGCTGCGTCGAAGACGAGCTCGTACATCCTGCGCTCGCCGCGGATCGTCTTGAGCGCGGCCTCGCGCGTCATCTCGAACTCGCGCTCGATCCACGGCGCGAGCCGCGCGAGGATCGCCGCGGGATCGTTGCCCAGCGCGAGCTCGTCGGCGATCGCGCATTTGAAGGCGACCCGTTCAATTCCGTTTGCGCTCTCGAGCGCGAGCGTCAGCACGGCCGCTCCGCCACCGCGCACTGCCGCAGCGGCCTCGGTAAGCCGGTACGGTCCCCGGCCGGTCTCGAGCAAAATTTCCACCTGATAGTCTGCCCGCGAAAAACCCCCGGCGAAGATTTTCCGCCGGGCCGCCGCGCGCGCGTGCTACGCCGCCCGCGAGGACAGCGAGCCCACGCGATGATGCCCTTCCCAGAAGAGCACGACCGGGCCTGCGATATAGATCGACGAATAGGTGCCGGTGATAAATCCCACCAGCAGCGTGAACGCAGACGGCCGCAGAATCGGTCCGCCAAACGCGAGCAGTGCGATCAACACCACGATCGCGGTGCCCGAGGTGAGCAGAGTGCGCGACAGCGTCTCGTTGATTGCGCGATTCATGATTGCCGCGATCGGCTCGCGGCGGCGCTTGGTGGCGTCCTCGCGAATCCGGTCCGACACGATCACCGTATCGTGCACCGAATATCCTATAACCGTAAGCAAAGCCGCGAGCGTAGTCAGATCGAACTGGAACTGGCTGATCACCAGCGCCAGCGACACCACCAGCACGTCATGCACCAGAGCGATAACCGCACCCGCGCCGAAACTCCAGCTCGTATGCCGAAACTGAAAGGCGATAAATGCGCCCATGAAGACAGTCGCGAACACGACCGCCAGAAAGCCGCGCTTGCGCAGGTCGCCTCCTACCTTGGCGCCCACGCTCTCGACTCGCACCACCTTGGCGCCGGTGGGGCCGTACGTCTTCGAGAGTTGGCCCTCGAGCTTGGGACCGAGGCTTCCGATATTGGCGACTTTCTCAAAGCGCAGCAGGTAGGTATGTCCGGCAGAAGCGCCGAAGTCCTGCACGGTTATTTCGCCGAAGCCCATCGGCTTCAGCGAATCGCGGATCGTGTTGGCAGTGGTGGGCTTGTCGAACTGCACCTGCACCACACTGCCGCCGACGAAATCGACGCCGTAGTTGAGCCCGACGAAGATCAGCATCAGCACCGCCGCGATATTAATCACGGTCGAGAGAATCACGAAGAAACGGCGTTTCCCAACGAAATCAAGGTTGATATCGGGACGAATCAGTTGAAAGGACATCGCAGTTTTTTATTCGTTCTGCGGCTCGTGAACAACCCTGCCCGCGCTCAACTCGCAGCCGCGCGCTTCTTGCGCGCGCGCGACGGA
>JBARDN010000065.1:0-2147 GCA_049795175.1 Binataceae bacterium (SeqCode)
CGCGAAGCTCTCTATGATTATGTCGGCGGAGCGCGCGAGCTGGCGCAAGATTTCGCCGCCGCGCGGATGATGCACGTCGAGCGTGAGCGCGCGCTTGTTGAGATTATAGAACCAGAAGAACAACGAACGGTCGGGATGCGGAATGTCGTCGACGAACGGACCGATGCGCCGCGCGGCGTCGCCGCCGGGCGTCTCGACCTTGATCACGTCGGCGCCGAGATCGGCGAATATCCGGGCGCATAGCTGCGCGCGATGGTCAGTCAGATCTAAAACGCGTAGGCCAGTGAGCGCGCCGGAAGGATTCACTTTTCGATCTTGCCCGGCGGCTTGCCCAGCCGCTCGATCGCGAACTGGCTGGTATCGAGGGTCGGCGGAATTTCCTGCAGCACTTCGTTATGCCGTCCGGTGCGTTTGCCGCCGCGGACGCGAATCGTCTCGAAGCTGTCGGGATTGACGTAGCGGACGCCGAGCACGCAGGGCTTGGCCTGTCCGTCTTCATCGACGGGGACCTCAGCGGGTCCGGGTTTATCGAAGTAAGTAACTTTTCTAATCGACATCTTGCCGGCGCTCCTGCGTTGCCGATCATACGAAGCCCGCCCGAGTTATTCAAACGGCAAGTCAGAGAGAATATCGCCCGGGCTTCACCCTAGTATTGCGCAGCGACAGCCGTTGTCATGAGGCCAAATCCGCACTCTAGTCTGCCGCGGCGCCCGGTGGTTCATTTCGATCAGGAGTTGGAGAAATGAAAGATCGATGCTCACAGTGCGGAGCTTGGTGTTCCGGGCGGGCACGGTTCTGCGGCAATTGCGGAGGCGCTCTGGTTGCATCCACGCGGATCGATCGCGCGGTGGCGTTTGCGCTCTCGCAGCCGGTGGGAGAGTTCTGTCAGCTTAGCTGCGGTGCGTTCTTTCGCCATCGATGGAAAGCCCACGGTGTCTTGCGCGGCGGCCTCTACTACTTCAGGGAAGAGGACCAGATATGCCCGCGGTGCGGCCGACCGGCGGCAGGCGTGGCGGCGCAGACCGATCTCATGATTCGCGAGCAACGCCGGTCGAACTTCTGGCTGATGTTACTCTTCCTGTTCCGCAATTGAGTACACATCTGCTGGCCGTGGACACATCGACGCGATCAAAATTCGCGTGGCTCCGAAGCCGATCGCCATGCTCTCGCGCGTGTTGGGCGGGTCAGATAATCTTAAGTTCCGGCGAATCGTTGCAGGTATTGCAAGGGAGAATAGCTCGGGCGCGGGATCCGCGTCCGCACCGACCACCCGTGGCAGAGACTGATTACAAATCCACCCTCGCGCTTCCTAAAACCGACTTTCCGATGAAGGCGAATCTGCCCAAGCGCGAGCCGGAGATTCTGAAGCGGTGGGACGAGATGGATATCTATGCCCTGCTGCTTAAAACGCGCAAAGACCGGCCTGCGTGGATCCTGCACGACGGTCCGCCCTACGCCAACGGACGGGCGCATCTGGGCACCGCGCTTAATAAAATCCTGAAAGACTTCGTCGTGCGCTCGCGTTCGATGCTGGGGAATCGGACGCCGTTCGTGCCCGGATGGGATTGTCACGGGATGCCAATCGAGCACAAGGTCTCGCGCGATCTGGGCGCCAAGGCGCGCATGATGCCGAAGCTGGAGTTGCGCAAGCGATGCCGCGCCGAAGCCGAGAAGTGGATCGACCTGCAGCGCGGCGACTACCGGCGCCTCGGATGTATCGGCGACTGGTTCAATCCGTACCTCACGATGGCGCCCGCGTACGACGCCGCCGAAATCGGCGTGCTGCGCGATCTGGTCGAGCGCGGCTACGTCTATCGCGGCCTGCGCCCGGTTCATTGGTGTTTCGATTGCCGCACCGGCCTGGCAGAAGCCGAAGTCGAATACAGCGATCACAAGTCGCCCGCGATCTACGTCGCGTTTGCGCTGAATCAGAACGCCGGTGACGCCGGCGCGCTTGCCGCTGATGACGCCGATCGCGCGGAGCTTTCCGGCGCGCAAAAAGCGGGCAATTTGTTCGCCGTCATCTGGACCACCACGCCGTGGACGCTGCCCGCAAATCTTGGAATCAGCCTTAACGAGACGTTCGACTATGTCGCGCTGAAGGTCGGCGCGAAATATTACATCGTGGCGGCGCGGCTGGCCGAAGC
>JBARDN010000066.1:0-22843 GCA_049795175.1 Binataceae bacterium (SeqCode)
CCAAGGGCGATCATCCCGGATTCGTCCAGGTCGCTGGGCCGAACGCGCTGCTGATTCCCGAACGCAAAGGCAACAGGCTCAAGTTCGGTTTTCGTAACATCCTTGCCAATCCGCACATCGGACTGATCTTTTTTGTCCCCAACACCGATGAAACCCTGCGGGTCAACGGCATCGCAGAGCTGACCGCCGACCCCGCGGTGCTAGCTAGTCTGACGGCGCGCGGCGCTTCCGCACTGCTCGCGATGCGGGTTACCGTCCGCGAATGCTTTTTCCACTGCGGCAAGGCGCTCATCCGCTCCGCGTTATGGCAGCCTGAAACCTGGGCGGCTCACACCAGGATGTCGTTCGGGAAGCAGCTTGGCGGTGGCGCCGAGGATCTGGCGCGCAAGATCGATCAGGCCATCGAGCAGGATTACAAAGACAACCTGTAGGCGACGGGTGGCAGCGCGCACCAACCTCGTAAAGCCTCCAGCACTGCGCATCGGCGATACCGTGGGCGTGGTCGCGCCGGCGGCGGCGATCGATCGCGAATATCTCGAGCGCGGAGTCGGCGCGCTCGGCGCGATGGGCTTTCGGGTCAAGGTTTCCACGCGCGCGCTGGCGCGTTCGGGAATTCTGGCCGGTGGCGATCGCGAGCGCGCCGCCGAGTTGCAGGATTATTTTGCCGACGATTCCGTGCGCGCGATCTTCGCCGCTCGCGGCGGCTACGGATGCGGCCGTCTGCTGCCGCTGCTCGACTTCGCGCGAATCGCGCGCTCGCCCAAACCCTTCATCGGCTTCTCCGACGAAACCTTCATCCTCAATCCGCTGGTCACGCGCGCCGGTATCGTCGCGATTCACGGACCGATGGTTGCGATGGACTTCGCGCGCGGACTCAGCACGCGCAGCTTCGAGCATCTGCGCCGGATGCTCACGGGAGAGCTCGGCGCATTCGACCTCGAAGCGCGCGAGCGGATGCATCCGGGAATCGCCGAGGGCGAACTGATAGGAGGGTGCCTGTCGGTGGTGGTCGCGATGCTGGCGACGCCGTTCGCGCCGGACTTTCGCGGCAGGATTCTGTTTCTCGAGGACACCGGCGAGCGCGCGTACCGGATCGATCGAATGTTGGTGCAGCTTCGGCAGGCGGGCGTGTTCAGCGCGGTTGCAGGACTCGTCTTCGGCGCGATTCGTCCGGTTGAAGGCAACGCCGACGAGGCCAAGGTGATTGCGCGGTTTATCGCGGAGCAGACCGCCGGCTTCGGGATTCCGGTGATTGCTGGAATCGAGGCGGGCCACGGCACCGAGAATCTTGCGCTCCCGTTCGGAGTGCGTGCGCGGCTCGACGCCGGCACGCGGACGCTTCGAGTTCTCGAGTCGGCAGTCGCCGTGTGAGCGCCGCGGAAATTTGGTTGCAGCGCGCCGCGTATTCGCCGCATATTTGAACTTACATCGTTTTAATCAGGCGATAGCTGATCGCGCGCACAGAGAGCGGGTGTTTCTTGGGCTGGAGTGAGGTTGAAAGGGCGTTCCAGGACGCGGTCGAGCGGGGCGCGATTCCCGGCGCGGCGGTCGTGGTCCGGGTCGGCGCCGATGTCGCCTTCGAAGGGGCATTCGTATTCCGCTCGATCGTGCCCGAACGCACGCCGATGAAGATCGACACCGTCTTCGATCTGTCGTCGCTGACCAAGGCGCTCGCGACCACGCTCGCGGTCATGATGCTCACGCGCGACGGCAAGCTGCGGCTCGACGATCGGGTGACGCGGTTCTTCCACAATTTCGGCGTGCACGGAAAAACCGGCGTCACGTTTCGCCATCTGCTGGCGCATTGCTCGGGGTTGGCGGCGTGGCGGCCGTTCTATCAGCGGGTTGCGGAAGTCGAGCGGTCGGGCAAGGTGAATTTCATGGCGAGCTACGGCGCCAAGGAATTTGTCTACGAGGAGATTCATCGCGAGAAGCCCGAGGCCACACCCGCGACCAAGGCGATCTATTCGGACCTGAACTTCATCGCGCTGGGAGAAACCGTCGAGAAAGTCGCGGGCGTCGCGCTCAACCGGTTCAGCCGCGACAAGATCTTCCGCCCGCTCGGGCTGCGCGCGACCGACTTTATCGATATCGCGCTGGTGCGCTCGCGCCGGCTCGAGCCGGTCGCCGACATGTTCGCACCGACGGAGCTGTGCCCCTCGCGCAAGCGGTTGCTGGTCGGCGAGGTGGACGATGAGAACGCGTACGCGATGGGCGGAGTGTCGGGACATGCCGGATTGTTCGCGCCGGTTCGCGAAGTCGATCGGATCGCGCGCGAGCTTATCGCGTGCTGGGCCGGCCGCTCGGATTTTGTTCCGAAGAAAATCATCCGGGAGTTCTGGGCGCGCGACAAAACCGTACCCGGATCGAGTTGGGCGCTGGGATGGGACACTCCGTCGCCGCAGGGCTCGAGCTCGGGCCGCCATTTCTCGCCAGAGGCGGTAGGACATCTGGGCTTCACGGGAACCTCGATCTGGATCGAGCCGGCGCGCGAAATCGCGATTTCAATCATGACCAACCGGGTGCATCCGCGCCGCGACAACCAGGCGATTCGCGAGTTCCGCCCGCGAATCCACGACCTGATCATGGAAGCGATCGACGGTGAATGAACCAGACAGCGCCGCGCGGCTTGCGCGAGTTCCCGCCCGCGTTCATCACGTGCATCTGATTGGCGTCGCTGGCACCGCGATGGCCGCGCTGGCCGGGATGCTGGCGGAGCGCGGTTTTCGGGTCAGCGGTTCCGACAATCAATTTTATGAGCCGACCGCGTCGCTGCTCGCGAAGTTGAGCGTCGAGCGGCGGACGGGATTTTCGGCGGCGAATCTTTCGCCTGCGCCCGACCTCGCGATCGTCGGCAACGTCATTATCCGCGACAATCCGGAGGCGCAGGCGCTGCTCGCGTCCTCGATTCCGTACCTCTCAATGCCCGAGGCGCTGTGGCATTTTTTTCTGCGCGAGCGGCGCGTGCTGATGGTCGCAGGCACGCATGGGAAGACCACTTCGACCGCGATGATGGCGCAGGTCCTCGCGACGGCGGGGCACGACCCGTCGATGCTAGTGGGCGGAGTTGCGAAAGATTTCGGCTCGAACTACCGCCTGGGCGCGGGCGGCGATTTCGTGATCGAGGGCGACGAGTACGACACCGCTTTTTTCGACAAGGGACCCAAGTTTCTGCACTATCGCGCGCATGGCGCGATTATCACGGCGGTCGAGTTCGATCATGCCGATATCTACCGCGACCTCGAGCACGTGAAGTCGAGCTTCCGCGCGCTGGTCGATTCGATGGACGCGTCGCACGTGCTTTCGGTGTGCGCGGATTTTCCGCACGCACTCGAAGTCAGTAAAGCGGCGCGTGCGCGGATAAGCACGTTTGGCCTTCTCGCGGGCGATTGGCGCGCGGCCGGGATTCGCATCGGTGCGGAAGGCGCGCACTTCGATATCGAGCATCGCGGAGCGAGCGTGGCTCCGCGGATATTTCTGCCGATCGGCGGACGTATGAACGTCGCCAACGCGCTGGGCGTATACGTTCTGCTGCGTGAATGCGGATACGGCGCGGATGAGATCGCCCGCGGGATCGCGTCGTTCACCGGCGTCGTACGCCGTCAGGAAATTGTCGGCGAGGCGGCGGGCGTAATCGTGGTGGATGATTTTGCGCATCATCCGACCGCGATCGGCGTAACCCTCGAGGCGATCGCCGAGCGCTTCGCGGGGCGCAGGATCCTGGCCGCTTTCGAGCCGCGCTCGAACACTGCGCGCCGCAATGTTTTTCAGAATTCGTTCGCGGCGGCGTTCGATCGCGCCGCGCAAGTCTATCTAGGCCCGGTCTATTTCAAGCCGAACGATGTGATACCCGCCGCCGAACGTCTTGCCACCGACACCCTCGTCGCCGCGATCTCCGCGCGCGGTCCGCAGGCATTCGCCTGCGCCTCGAACGACGAAATCCTCGAGCGGATGATCGCCGACGCGCGTCCCGGTGATATCGCGCTGTTCATGTCCAACGGCCCTTTCGACGGCTTGAAAGAACGCTTCCTAACCGCCCTGCGCGCCCGCGAGTAAGTAATGACTCATATCCGGGTGGCACCCGTTTGTCCGTGTCAGAGTCGAAACCGTGAAGCCTCAATCCGATAGTGCCGCGGGCGAGACGCCCGCGTCACTATTGGATTGAGGATTGGCGTTCAGTAGCCGTGCGCGGGATCGACTTGATTCATTAGCGGGGCGCCGGATTGGAAGCGGCGAAGGTTCTCGGCGAATAGCTCGGCGGCGAGTTCCATGTAGCCGTGAAAATCGCCCGAGACGTGCGGCGTCAGGATCGCTTGCTCGACGTCCCACAGCGGACTGTCGGCCGGGAGCGGCTCGCGCTCGAATACGTCCAGACCCGCGCCGCCGATTTTGCCGGCGCTGAGCGCCGCGGCGAGCGCGGCTTCATCGACTACCGCGCCGCGTCCGATATTGACGAAATACGCGCCCGGCTTCATCGCCGCGATCTCTTTCGCGCCGATAAATTTGCGCGTCGCCGCGGTCAAGGGCAGCGTCACGCTTACGTAGTCTGACTCACCGAGCAGCTCCGCACACTGTTCAGATCCGAACCATCGCGCGGGAATCTTTCCCTCCGGATCGCCGAGCCCACGCGGAGTCCATCCGGTCTCGCGCCGCTGCGACGGATTGCGTTTGAGCGCGAGAACGCGCATCCCGAACGCGTCGGCCAGCCGCGCGGTCTCGCGTCCGATCGATCCGTAGCCGACGATTCCCAGCGTCTTGCCGCGAATCACGTCGAGGCTTGAGATCACTGTGCGCCGCGACCATTCGTGGCGCTGCTGCGCGCGAATAGTCATATGCAGGCGGCGCGCGTACGCGAGCATCGAGGCGATGGTGTACTCCCCGATGGGCGTCGCGTGAACGCCGCTGGCGGTGGTGATCGGAATCGCCGCCGATTTCATCGGTCCGCCGAGCGCGTGGTCGGCGCCGGCACTGAGCAGTTGCACCCACTTGAGTCCGCGCGCGCGCTCGAGGAGGTCGTTCGGCATCCGGAACGAAAGCAGCACGTCGCATCCGCCGGAAACCAGCTCCGATATTTCCTCCGGCGACTTGCACGCACTGTCTAGCAGTTCCGCGCCGGATGCGGCCGCTAGGATCGTGGCGCGCTGCGGCTGGTCGAGGGCGACGGTTGAGATGATCTTCATGATTGGCAAACCCGGATGAGTGATGACTCCCAAATTTCGCACGCGCAGCGGGCCGCATCAAGCGCTATCAGGCGCTCCTTGAGAAGCGCCGATCGGCGGCCTATGATCGCTGCACTGGGCTGATTGGCCGATGACGATGAGCACGCTTCGCAATCTCGCGCTGGGCGCCTTGGCCGCTACGATAGTGGCCGTTGTAGGGATCGCTGCGGCGCAAACCTCCGCGCCTCCGTCCGATCCGCAGACGCAAGAAAGTGCAGGCGCGCCGCCTCCCGGAATCAACACGCAGAACGGCGGCCCGGATACGACGCTCGAAATCGCACCGCAGCCCGGTGTCACGGGGCCCAAGACTGGTGTGGACGAAATTCCCGGTGGCGAGAGCTTTCGGCCCGGCGAGAACACGGACTCGGTCAATCCCAACTATCGGCCGGGGACCGAGAACGGCGATTCCAATTCCAGCAACGGCAACCACCCCAACCGCCTTTCGCGCCATGGCACGCCCTATCTTGGGATCACGATTCATGAAACCGACAAATGCTTCAAAGGAAAAGAGGAGCACGGGCTCGAGGTCATGTCCGTCGATCCGAACAGCCCCGCGGCGGCCGCCGGCGTTCACGGCAGCACCGGCGCTAACATGGTTGGCGCAACCGCCTCGACGCTCGGCGCATTGATTCCATTTGCAGGAACGCTAATTGCCTCGCGGCTCGAAAAGCGCGGCGATATGGGAATGTCGGGCGATCTGATCGTCGCGGTCGATGACCAGCGGGTGCGCACCCAGCAAGACCTCGACGATGCGGTCGCGAATCTCAAGCCCGGAGACACGATGTACCTGACCGTCATCCGACCGGGACCCGAGGGAAGCCATACGACGCAAAAGCTCGCAGTTCACGTCGGACAAGTCGGACAGCCGGTTGCGGATGCGGCCGCGCCGCTGACGGAATAGCGTTCGCGCTCACCTCCGACAATTGCGGCGCGGCCTGAATCCTTCGCGCTCGATTCTCTGATATACTCTTTCGGATGCCGCCCGCGCGGAGTCTTTGGTCCGCCGCGGGTAGGCGAAGTTGCGTTTTGCGCAGGCGATAAATCGTGCTTCGAAGCATAAGAGATGCGGCCGGAGAGCTGCAGGCGCGGCTGAGCAATGGAAACGAGCGCCGTTTCCCGGTGATGGGGCTGAAAGGCGCCGCCGGCGTTCTGCTGCTGCGGGAAACCGCGCTCGGCGTCACCCGCCCGATCGTCGTGGTTACCTCGCGCGCGGCCGAGGCCGAGGCGCTCGCGCATGAGGCCACGTTTTTCCTGGACGAATCCGATGACGCAGACACTCCCGGCCGCCGCGTGCATCATCTGCCGGCATGGGAGCTTAAGCCGCTGGCGAATCTCTCGCCCGGCTCAGACACGCAGGCTGCGCAGATCGCCGCGATGTACGCGCTTTTGCGCACGGCTGCGCCGATCGTGATCACGTCGGTCGAGGCGCTGATGACGCGCACGATTCCGCGCGCGATCTTAAACGATTCGATCATCCGCGTCACCGCGGGCGAGCGGCTCGACCTCGAGCTGCTGGTCGAGGCTCTGGCCAACGCGGGCTATCAGCGGCTGCCGCAGGTCGAAGAGCCGGGCGACTTCAGCGTGCGCGGCGGAATCGTCGATGTATTCTCGCCGCTCTATCGCTCGCCGGTGAGACTCGAGTTCGAAGATGACATGGTGACCTCGATTCGGCGCTTCGATATCGCGAGCCAGCGCTCGGCGGGCGAGCTCGAGGAAGCGACGATCGTGCGCACGCGGCTGGTCGCGCCCGAGGCGTTAAAGGATGTGCGGGTGCGCGACCGCGCGGCGGTGCGCGCCGCGGATATTGGGATGGTGCGCAAAGAGGCCGGCGAGCTGGCCGAGACGCTCGAGAACGGTCTTCTGTTTCCGGGCGCGGAATTGTTGATGCCCTATGTGTACGGCGCGCCGCTGCAATCAATCTGCGACTATCTGCCGTCCGACACCGTGCTGTGGATCGTCGATCCCGGCCGGATTCGCGCCGAGGCGGATCGTTTCGCTACCCGTGTTGCCGAAGAGGCCGCGATCGCGGCGGGTGCGCCCAGATTTTTTCCGGAACCGGAATCGATGTACCTGTCGGCCGAGGAGTTCGAGCGCGCGCTCGCGACCTTTGCCGCGGTCGAGATTGGATCGCTCATCACCGCTGTACCGCCGCGCGAAGGATGGGCTCCGCCGATCGAGGTCAAGTCGCAGCCGAGTCTGCGCCTGGCTTCGCCCGAGCTGGCGGGCGCGCGCGCCGCGATCAGTTTCGAGCCTCTGGCGGAGCAGCTTCGCGAGGTCCAGCGCGGACAGGGCAGGGCGCTGATGATCGTCGAGGGACCGAACCAGGCGGCGCGCCTGCGGCGTCATCTCGAAGCCTACGATCTGGAAGTCAACACCGAGTGCAAGACTTTTGGCGCGTTGCTCGCGTGGCCGGATTACCGTCCCGCGATTATGGAGGGCGAAATTTCGGCGGGCACCGTTTTGCAGGACGACGGAATCTATCTTTACAGCGAGGAAGAGATTTTTGGCGAGCCGCGCGCGCGCCGAAAGCATCGCCCTACCGCGAAAGGCGCGATGCTCAACCTCGCGGAGCTCAAGCCCGACGACGTGGTCGTGCATATCGATCACGGAATCGGCCGCTACCGAGGACTCAAGCATCTGAAGGTCGCCGACGTCGAGGGCGATTTTCTGAACCTCGAGTACGCGGGCAACGACACGATGTATGTACCGGTCGAGCGGATAAACCTGGTCCAGCGCTATATCGGCAGCGACAGCGAAGCGCCGCGTCTGGACAAGCTCGGCAGCGGCGCGTGGGAGAAGGTCAAGCGGCGCACGCGGCAGGCGGTGCTCGCGATGGCGTCGGAGCTGCTCGAAATCTACGCCGCGCGCGAGGTGCTCGAGGGTCACGCGTTTCCGCATCCGGGGCGCGACTATCATGAGTTCGCAGATCGTTTCGAGTTCGAGGAGACACCCGATCAGCAGGCTGCAATCGACGATGTGATTCGCGATCTGACGCGCGCCAAGCCGATGGACCGGCTAATCTGCGGCGACGCCGGCTTCGGCAAGACAGAAGTCGCGATGCGCGCGGCGTTCGTCGCGGTAATGGACGGACGGCAGGTTGCGGTGCTGGTGCCGACCACGATTCTGGCTGAGCAGCATTGGAACACGATGCGCAAGCGGTTCGAGGAATATCCGGTGCGGGTCGAGATGGTCTCGCGGTTTCACAGCGCGAAGGAAAACAAGGCGGTTATCGACGACGTTGCGCGCGGCAAGGTCGATATCGTCATCGGAACGCATCGCCTGCTCTCGGCCGACGTCAACGTTCCGCGCCTGGGCCTGCTGATTATCGACGAGGAGCATCGCTTTGGCGTCGCCGACAAGGAACGGATCAAGAAGCTCAAAAAAATGGTGCCGGTGCTGACGATGACCGCGACGCCGATTCCGCGCACGCTGCATATGGCGATGCTGGGAATCCGTGATCTGTCGGTGATTCAGACCGCGCCGCCGGATCGGCAGCAGATTCGCACCTTCGTTGCGCATTTCGACGACAGCCTGATTCGCGACGTGATTATGCGCGAGCTCAATCGCGGCGGGCAGGTGTTCTTCGTCCATAACCGGGTCGAGAATATCGAGTACATGGCGCGCCATCTCCATACCTTGATTCCTGAGGCGAAAATCGCGGTCGCGCACGGCCAGATGCATGAGAAAAAGCTCGAAGACGTGATGCGCGGATTTATCGAGAACCGGGTGAACGTGCTGGTGTGTTCGGCGATTATCGAATCGGGCCTCGACATCCCCAACGCGAACACGATGATCATCAACCGCGCTGATCACTTCGGGCTGGCGCAGCTTTATCAGTTGCGCGGGCGGGTCGGGCGCTCGCGCCAGAAGGCATTCGCGTACCTGCTGATTCCGGGCGAGCATATCATCACGCGCGATGCCAAGCGGCGCATCGACGCGCTGCGCGAGCTGGTTGATGCGGAGACCGGCAGCGGTTTCAAGCTCGCGATGGCGGATTTGGAGCATCGCGGCGCCGGCAATCTGCTCGGACGCGAGCAGCACGGCGAGATCGAGGCGGTCGGCTTCGAGCTTTACACCGAGATGATGGAGCAGGCGATCGCCGAGCTTCGCGGCGAGGAGCGCCGTCCCGATTTCGAGCCGGAGCTGAAGCTCGGAATTCCCGCGTACATTCCCGAGACCTACGTGCCCGACGAGAACGAGCGCCTGGTGCTGTACCGCAGGTTCGCGCGCGCCGAATCCGAGCAGGATCTGGCGGAGTTGAAAGATGAGATGCGCGACCGTTTTGGTCCGGTGCCAACTCTGATCGATAATCTGGTCGCGGCGATGAACGTGCGCCGGCAGATGAGGATTTTGCTGATCGTCAGCGCGATCCTGAAGGGCAGCCAGCTCGAGGTGCGGTTTCATCCCGACGCGCCGGTCGATACGGCCAAGCTCGCGGCGGTGGCCGAAGCGAACCGGCGCACGATGAAGCTGACGCCGTCGTTCCAGGTGCTGGTACGAATCGATACCGCGGCCGGCGAGTACCAGCGCCTGTTTGCACAGGTGGATGGCGTCTTGCAGGTGTTGGCGGGCTGTGAAAAATTGGACAGTTGGCCGGTAGGTCACGCGGGACCGGCTCCCAATTAGATTCATGCGGATCTTTATCTCGGCGAATGTCACACGCGCTGGTGCGCTTGGCGCCGCGCTCGCGCTTATTCTGTGCTGCGCGCCGCTCGCCGCGGCGCAGCAGCAAGTTGATCGAGTCGTCGCCAGCGTGGACGGAGATCCAATCACCGCGCACGACGTGCACGCGTTCAGCGTCGCGATGGGGCATCCCGTCACCACCGATGATATCGCGAACAATCCGGACGCCAAGCTGATGCTCAAAGAGCTGATCGCGGCCAAGCTGTTTCAAAACGAGGCGGAGAAGTACGCCGACAAGATCGACGACGCGCAGGTCGATCGCTACGCCCAACAGCTCCGCCAGGATCGTCACATGACCCCCGATCAGTTCAAAGACGCACTCGCCCAGAGCGGAATGAGCATGCAAGCTTTCCGCAAGCACGCGCGCCAGGAGCTCGAGAAGGCGATGATGATCCAGCAGCAGGTGCGCGACCGGGTGGATATTTCCAACCCCGATATCCAGGCCTACTACGATCAACATCAGGCCGATTACACAATCACAAAAGAGCGCTACCGCCTGTCGCAGATACTGGTCGGAATTCCGGCCAACGCGACTCCGCAGCAGATCGCGCAGCTCAAGATCAAAGCCGAGCAGTTGCGCAACGAGGCCGCCAAGGGCGCCGACTTTGGCGAGTTGGCGCACAAATACTCGGACGACGTTTCCAAGAACAACGCCGGAGAGCTCGGATGGTTCGAACCGCAGGACATCATGGATCAGATTCTGGCCGCGATTAAGACGGTCAAGCCGGGCGATGTCTCGCAGGTCGTCCAGACCAGCCACGGCTTCCATATTCTGAAGGTCGAAGCTCACGAGGTTCCCGGAGTTCGACCGCTTTCCGAGGTCAAGGACGAGGTCCGTGAACGGCTGGTTGACGAAAAGGCCAAAGCGGAGACTCAGCAGTGGGTCGAGACCGAGTTGGTCAAACAACACGACGTCGAGACGCTGTACTAGGTTTGATGGTGGCAAAGGCGCAGCCGCTCATCGCGATCAGCATGGGCGATCCGGCGGGAATCGGCGCCGAAGTGATTCTTAAATCGGCCTCGCGCCTGGCCTCGCAACGCGGCGCACCAGCGCTGATTGTGGTAGGTGACCTGGACGTGATGACCGAGACCGCGCGGCGGCTGCATTCGCGGATCCGGCCGCGCACGTGGAATCCGAACGAACCTGCGCCGGGCGGCTACAGTATCGGCGTCGTCACGCGCGCACCGCTTGGCGTCCGCGCCCGGCGCCCGGGAAAGCCCTCGCTCGAGGGCGGTGACGCGTCGTTCAGCTACGTCGTCGAGGGCGCCAAGATGGCGCTAAGCGGCGCGGCCGCCGCGCTGGTGACGGCGCCTATCTCGAAGCAATGGTGGGACCGCGCCGGGCATCGCTATCCCGGTCATTCGGAGTTGCTGGCGCATCTGGGAGGGGTGCGGCGGTGGCGCATGATGTTTGCGGGGGATCATTTGAAGCTCGCGCTGGTGACGGTGCATATGGGTCTCGCCCGCGTTTCGAAGAAGCTCACACGGGCGGCGGTGCTCGACACAATCGTGCTGCTTCGCGACCATATGCGTGCGCATCTGGAAATCGCGCGGCCGCGAATCGGAGTGCTGGGATTCAATCCGCATGCGGGTGAAGACGGACTGTTCGGAAGCGAGGAGATTCGGGTGATCGAGCCGGCGATCGCGGCGGCGCGGCGCTCCGGAATCGACGCGTTCGGGCCGCTTGCGCCCGACACCGCGTTCATTCGCAGCAAGGGGCGTTTCGGTTTCGACGCGGCGGTGGCGATGTACCATGATCAGGGATTGATTGCGCTAAAGACGCTGGAGTTTGATCGCGCGGTGAACGTCACTTTGGGGATTCCGTTTATCCGCACCTCGCCCGACCACGGCACCGCGTTCGATATCGCGGGCACAGGCGCGGCGAATCCTTCGAGCATGCTTGCAGCGATCGAATACGCAGTGACGGCGGCGCGCAGCCGCAAGGACTGAGCAGCGCGGATCGCGATGGCCGATAAAATCATAATCAAGGGCGCGCGCGAGCATAATCTCAAGGATATCGACCTCGAGATTCCGCGCGACAAGTTGGTGGTGATCACGGGGCTGTCGGGCTCGGGCAAATCCTCGCTCGCCTTCGATACCATCTATGCCGAGGGCCAGCGCCGCTACGTCGAGTCGCTGTCGGCGTACGCGCGGCAGTTCCTGGAGCAGATGGAGAAGCCCGATGTCGATTCGATCGAAGGGCTTTCGCCGGCGATCTCGATCGAGCAAAAGACGACTTCGCGCAATCCGCGCTCGACGGTCGGAACCATCACAGAGATCTACGATTACCTGCGCTTGCTGTTCGCGCGCGTCGGACATGCTTTTTGCTACAACTGCGGCCGCGAGATCTCGCAGCAGAGCGTCCAGCAGATCGTCGACCGCCTGATGGCGTGGCCCGAGGGCTCGCGGATCCACGTGCTCGCGCCGATCGTGCGCGATCGCAAGGGCGAGTACAAAAAAGAGCTCTCCGAGATGCGCCGCGCCGGCTTCGTGCGGGTCAAGATCGACGGCAAGCTCTGCGAGCTTGGCGAAGAGCCCGTGCTCAACAAGAACACCCGCCACACCATCGAGGTGATGGTCGATCGGCTGGCGATCCACAAAGGAATCGAGAAGCGGCTGGCCGACTCGCTCGAGGTGGCATTCAAGTACGGACAGGACCTGCTCAAGGTCGAGAAGCTCGACGACAAGAAAGGTGCGGAGGGAGTTTACTTCAGCCAGCGCTTCGCGTGCGTCGAGTGCGGAATCTCGTATCCGGAGATCACGCCGCGGATGTTCTCGTTCAACAGTCCGCACGGCGCGTGCACCGAATGCTCCGGGATCGGATCGATCATGTACTTCGATCCGGAGCTGGTGGTGCAGAACGAAGATTTGAGCATCTCCGACGGCGCGATCGCGCCGTGGGCCACGATGAACTATATGCAGCCGGTGCTCGAGGCGCTGGCCGCGCATTACAAGTTCAGCCTCGATACGCCGTGGAAGAATATTCCGCCCAAGGTGCGCAAGGCGATTCTGGGCGGCTCCGGGGCGGAGGAGATCGAGTTCGCCTATCAGCGCGGGCATCACCGGTCGGAATACTCGCGCGCGTTCGAGGGCGTGCTGCAATGGCTCGATCGCCGCTACAAGGAAACCGAGTCCGAGGGGATCCGCGAAGTCCTCGAGGGCTACATGAACATGCGCCCGTGCCCGGTATGCGCCGGTGCGCGGCTCAAGAAGGAAAGCTTGTTCGTCCGCTTCCAGGGCAAGTCGATTTCCGAAGTTACCGCGATGTCGATCAAGCAGGCGCTCGCGTTTTTCGCCGCGCCCAAGCTCACCAGGCAGGAGACCGAGATCGGCAGGCTCATCCTGAAAGAAATCCGCGAGCGGTTGTCCTTCCTCGGCGACGTGGGGCTCGACTACCTGACGATGGATCGTACCTCGGGCAGTCTTTCGGGCGGCGAGGGCCAGCGTATTCGGCTGGCGACGCAAATCGGTTCGAGCCTGGTCGGCGTGTTGTACATTCTCGACGAGCCGTCGATCGGGCTGCATCAGCGCGACAACCAGCGCTTGCTTGCTACGCTCAAACGGCTGCGGGAGCTCGGCAACACGGTGCTGGTGGTCGAGCACGATCGCGACACGATGCTCGAGGCCGATCATCTGATCGATATGGGCCCCGGCGCCGGTGCGCTGGGCGGATACGTGGTGGCGCAAGGCACGCCCGAGCAAGTGATCCGAAACCCGAAGTCGCTGACCGGGAAATATCTTTCCGGCGAAGTCGAGATCGCGGTGCCGTCGCGCAGACGGCAGACGACCGGCCGCACATTGGTAATCAAGGGTGCGCGCGAGAACAATCTGCGCGATCTGACGGTGCAGTTTCCGCTCGGAGTCGTTACCTGCGTGACCGGAGTTTCGGGCTCGGGCAAATCCACCCTGGTACTCGACACGCTGTATCGCGCGCTCGCGCAGAGGCTCAATCATTCGCGCGAGCGCTCGGGCGTGTTCAAGTCGATCGAGGGCATCGAGCATCTGGACAAAATCGTCCACGTCGATCAGAGCCCGATCGGACGCACCCCGCGCTCGAACCCCGCGACCTACACCGGACTTTTCACCCATATCCGCGAGTTGTTTGCGCAATTACCCGAAGCTCGTATGCGCGGGTATGGCCCTGGGCGTTTTTCCTTCAACGTCAAGGGCGGACGCTGCGAGGCGTGCGAGGGCGACGGCATCATCCGGATCGAGATGCACTTTCTGCCCGACGTGTACGTGACCTGCGAGGTCTGCGCCGGGATGCGCTACAACCGCGACACGCTGGAAATCCAGTACAAGGGCAGAAATATCGCCGAGGTGCTGAACATGACCGTCGCCGAGGCGGTTGAGTTCATGGGCTCGGTGCCGCCGATCCGGCAGAAGCTCGAGACGCTGCGCGACGTCGGCCTGGACTACATCCATCTCGGGCAGTCTGCCACCACGCTTTCCGGCGGCGAGGCGCAGCGCATCAAGCTCGCCAAAGAACTCTCGCGCCGCGCCACCGGCCGCACGCTGTACATCCTTGACGAGCCGACGACAGGACTGCATTTCGACGATATCAAGCGCCTGCTCGCGGTGCTCGGGCGGCTCGCCGACGCCGGCAATACGATCATCGTGATCGAGCACAATCTCGACGTGATCAAGACTTCTGACTACGTGATCGATCTCGGTCCCGAGGGCGGCGATCGCGGCGGTATGATCGTCGCGAAAGGCACGCCGGAGGAAGTCGCCGCCGCGCCCGATTCCTACACCGGGCAATTCCTGCGCCTGGCGCTGGGACATCGCGCTGCCGCCTGAAGCTTCCAAAGTCCGCCCGCTCATCTCGACGCGCCTCTACCGCACGTAGTATGACTGCTGGTGGACGCGAGTGGACTGACGCGAGATGAGAGCACCATGAAGCTGATTGCAGTTGCGTTGGCGTTGACCGTCGCGATGATCTGCGGCGGATGCGCGCAGCAAGCCGCGCTTCAGCAAGCCGGGGCGGATTCTCAGTCCGCTCAACGCAACGGCGACTACAAAAATGCGGCGCTCGATCTCAATCCGATCGTCGCGGCCAACCCGGACAACCCGCAGGCGTACATGGCGCAGGCCTACGACTATCTTTACGCGGGAGAGAACGATCAGAGTATTGCGGACGTGAGCCGCGCGATCGAGCTCGAACCTAACGCCGCTCAATATCGTATCTTCCGCTCGCAGGCGTACACGCGGACCGCGCGGCCCGAGCTTGCGCTCGACGACGCGAACGAGGCGATTCGGCTCGCGCCGAATACCGCGCTCTGCTACTCCTCGCGCGGATTTATCTACATGACGATGGGCGACAGCGCCAAGGCGATCGCGGACCTCTCGCACGCAATCCAGCTCGATCCGAACAACGCGATGTTCCTGGTGCAGCGCGGGTTCGCATACGGGATGGCGGGCCACTACGCCGAGACTCAGGCCGACTGGAAATCGGCGATTAGCATGCGTCCGGATTATGGACCCGCGTACAGCGCGCTCGGATGGCTGCAGGCGACTTGTCCGGATGCCAAATTCCGCGACGCCAGGCAGGCGATCGAGAACGCCAAGCGCGGCGCGGGACTTGGCGCGCCCACGATGCTCGTGGCAGCCGCATCCAACGGAACAGGGAAGCCGGAGGTCAAACCAAAACCCGGACAGAACAGTTCGGCGCTGGCGTGGTCGCTCGACGCGCTCGCGGCAGCATATGCCGAGGCGGGGAACTTCCAGCAAGCGGTTGCGGTGCAGCAGCAAGCGATTTCGCACAATAGAATCTCGCCGAATCCTCTTGCTACCAAGGAGCAGAAGTTGCTCGCGCTCTATCAGCGGCAGAAGCCTTATCGAGCGGGTTTCGATGAAGTGGTGCCGGCGCTGCCCTGGATCGTGCTGCCGTCATAAATAATTTTGCCCTCGGCGACGCGCGCGAATGATGAGAGTTCATGCGCCGAGAGTTTTCCGGTGGGCATGATGTGCTCGACGCGCCATCCGCGAACCACCAGATGGTCCGAGATGATTCGCCGATGGCATCGCCACCACAATCCTTCCGAGCACATGTACGCAGTGCGCGCCGCCGTTGCCAGTTCGATCAGCTCGGCGAGGCCGACGGCGAAATCCGCGCCGTCGGTATAGTCGGCGTACGAGCGGAACGCCGGATGCTGCCACGCGCCGTGCGGTGAATCGGCGCGCTTGCTGTGGCGGCGTCCTCCCAGCAGCTTCATCCATTGGTAGCCGACTCCAGCGCGCTTCATCGACTCGGACAGCGGCTCCTGGTTGAACTGCGGCCATTTGCGCGAGGACGGATACGAGCGCACGTCGGCGAGTGTCGCGATGCGATGCTGCCCGAGCAGCTCGAGAAATCGCTCGATCGGATGCGTCGAATGGCCGATGGTGAAAACCAGCGGTCCGTCGGCCTCGGGCGTTTCGGATGCGGTCGGCATCGATTACCCTCGCGTGATTTTTCCGCGCGGCGCGCGCCGGGCGCGCTACTGCTGGGCGGGCGCGGCGGCTCCTTCTCCCGCGGCTATCTGCGACAGCATCGCGGTGTTGATCGCGGCGTCCTTTAGATTGGCGACCGCGACCAGCAGAATCGCATCGGGATGCAGATACTTGCGCGCCATATCCTGAACCTCCTGCGTCGTGACGGCCTGGATCAGCTTGGGATAGCGGTCGGCGTAATCGAGTCCGAGATGGTTCAATTCGATGCCGAGCATAAAGCCGGCGATCGCGCTCTGGCGATCGAATTTCAGCGGGAAGCTTCCGATCAGGAATTTCTTGGCGCCGTCGAGCTCGGCGTCGGTCACCGGATGTTCCTGAATCACGCGCATCTGTTCGAGGATGAGTTTGATCGCTTCGTTCGCGCTCGAGTTCTTGGTCTGCAGCCGGATACCGTATGCGCCCTCGAACTTGCCGGCCGAGACGACGCTGCCGACCGAGTAGGCCAGGCCATGCGCGCTGCGCACGATCTGCACCAGGCGCGAGGCGAAGCCGCCGCCGCCGAAAATGTAGTTCATCACTTGCAGCTTGTAGAAGTCGGGATTCGAGCGCGCGATTCCGCCGAAACCCATGATGATGTTGGCTTGCTGCACGCTGCGATCGACCAGTTTGACGTCGAGTCCCCTGGGCGCCGGTGGCGGCGGCGGCACGGGTTGCGCCGCGACGGTGCCGCCGAGGCCGGTGAGAGATTTCTCAAGTGATGCTTTAACTTCGTCGGCGCGCACGTCGCCGGTCACCGCGATTACCGCGCTGCCGAGCTTGTAGTAGCTGTGATAGAAAGCGCGCACGTCGGCGGGCGTGAGCTTGGCGACCGACTCCGCGCTGCCGTTTTCCGGATGGCCGTATGGCGAATCGCCAAACAGCGCTTTCTGGAATTTCACGCTCGCGGTGTACGCGGGCTCTTCTTCCTGCGCGTGAATGTCCGCGACGGTCTCGGCGCGTTTACGCTCGATATCGGCGTCGCGCAGGCCGGGCTCGGTCAGGATTCCAGTCAACAGCGCAAGGGTGTCGGCCTGATATTTTTTCAGTGAGGTGAAGCCGGCGACCGCGTAGTCGCGGTCCGCGCCGACTTCAACCGAGCTGCCCATGAAATCTACTTTCTGATTGAATTCGGCGGCGCTCAGATCCTTAGTCCCCTGATCGAGGCATTGCGCGGTCAGCGCCGCGAGTCCGGCTTTGCCGTCGGGGTCGCGCCGGGCCCCGGCGTCGAACGCGATCGACATCGTGACCATCGGGAGCTGGTGCTCTTCCGAAACCAGCAGGACAGCGCCGTTGGACAGCGTCATCCGCTTGATCTCGAGCGCGTGTGCGCGCGGCGCAAGCGCCAGGATCGCAAGCGCCGCGAGTGCCGCGCCCGCGAGCTTGCCGATGCTCCGTCCGTGGTAGCTCATCGCGCCACCTCGCCGAATGCCGCTTCGCCGATGATGTCGGCATGGCGGACTCCGCCGCTTCCGCCCCCGGCCATTTCGTGCGGAAGCACGCCGGTCGGAATCAGCACGCCGACGGTGCGATTGGTATCCACGAAATATTTTCGCGCGACGCGCTGCACGTCGGCCGCGGTGACCTTGTCGATGTTGGAGAGGTACTGGTCAATCATCTTGTAGCTGCCGAGCATCTGGTACACCCCGAGCAACATCGCCTCCTGCAGGATCGAATCCTGCGAGAAGACGAACTCTGCCTGCTCGAGGTTTTTGGCCTTTTGCAATTCCTGCGCGCCCACCGGTTGATCGCGCAGCGCGGCGATCTCTTTGTCCGCCTCCGCGATCGCGTCGTCGGTCTTTACGCCGGGCCGCATCTGCGCCGAAACTACAAACAGGTTCGGGTCGAATGAAGTCAAGTCATAGCCCGCGCCAACCTCGACCACCATCCGTTTATCGACCACCAGTTTCTTGTACAGGCGCGCGCTCTTGCCGTCGGAAAGAACCTCGGAGGCGATCTCGAGCGCGAAGGCGTCGGGGCTCGTGATATTTGGTACGTGATAAGCCTCTTCGAACGCGGGCAGATTCGCGGCGTGGCGCAGCTCGACGCGGCGCTCGCCCTCCTGCTCGGGCTCGACCTCGGGCATCGGCGGAGGCTTGGGGCCGTTCTTGATCGCGCCGAATGCCTCGCTGATTTGCTTGAGCACGTCGTCGGCGTTGAAATCTCCCACCACCACCACGATTGCATTTTGCGGCGAGTAATAGATCTGGTGATACGCGAGCGCGTCTTGCAGCGTGAGCCGCTGAATATCCTGCATCCACCCGATGACCGGCCAGTGGTACGGATGCTCGACGAACGCGGCCGCGCGCACCTGCTCATCGAGCGCGTCTTCGGGCTCGTCGTCGGTGCGCAGGCGGCGCTCTTCGGCGACCACGGAGCGTTCCTTGTCGAACTCCTTCGGATCGAAATTGCCCATGCGGTCGGATTCGAGCGAGATCGGCACGCTCAGCCGATCGCGGTTGATATTCTCGAAATACTCGGTGTAGTCCGAGCTGGTCATGGCGTTGTCTTCGCCGCCGTTGGCCTGGATGATCTTCGAGAATTCCTCAGGCCCGAGCTTTCTGGTTCCCTTGAACATCAGATGCTCGATCAGGTGCGAGATTCCGGTTTTGCCGAATTGCTCGTTGCGCGAGCCGACATGATAGAAGACGTTGAACGACGCGACCGGCGCCTTGTGATTCTCGAGCACGATCACTTTGAGTCCGTTCGGCAGGGTTTCAGTCTTGACCGCATCGGTCATCCCGGCGCGCGCGGCGCCGGCGCACAGCAGTATCGCGGCGAATACGAGCGAGATGGATCGGGCAAGACGGTGGTTACGCAGGAAGATAATTTTCATGACGAATAACCATCTAACGCCGTGCCTTGGCGCGGAGTCAAGAAAGGCCGCCGCGCGGGCACTGTCTCAGTTCAAACTGAAACACTACCGACCTGGCCCGTTGGATCAGTTGGTCGGAATGGCTTCGCAGACCAGCAGATCGCGATGAGCAGGCCAGCCGATGCGGTCTATCGGTCGAATGCAAGTCGCTGCGAGATTTGGGCAGTCGCGGAACAGACACCGCGCACTGAAGTAAATCCGTCCAACCTGAATGCCGAAGATCAACGGCTCGTCGGCCGCTTCTGGGAAAACCGCGAGCATCGTTGCCGTTCGAGATCTGAGGTAACATGCTTCCGATCCAGTGGCAACCGAAAAGCAAAAGAGGCGAGAGACCGGCACCCCGACGCGTTTAGTAGTGATCGGCAACAGTGGGTCAGGCAAGAGCATCTTCGCCAAACGGATCGGCGCGGCCCTAAACCTTCTGACGCACGACCTTGATGTTATGTTTTGGCTAGACGGCCAAAAGCGAGCGGAGGGCGAAGCGAAGGCTCTCGTTGCTGAAGTCGCGGCGGGTACAGGCTGGGTGATCGAAGGCGTGTACGGGTGGCTGGTAGAGATCGCCTTGGTGCGCGCGACGGCGCTGGTGTGGCTCGACCTCTCTTGGGACGAGTGCCGAGAGGGACTGCTACAGCGCGGGCCGCACTACGGCATGAACCCGAGCGATCCCGACGCACTGCAGGCTTGGGCAGGCGCGCATTGGGATCGCCTCGCGGGGCACGCTCAACTCTATAACGGGTTCGGCGGCCACAAAGCGCACCTCCGAACCCGGCGTGAGGTGGCGGCATTCCCTGTGCACAGCCTAGGTCCGGCTGCGGAACGCGGACCACCAAATTCAAACTGAGACAACCCCAAATTCAAAATGCGTCACTACCGCCGCGCGGTAGTGGGTCAGTTTGACTGACCGACGATCTTCGGTCGTACGCCATTCGGATTCCAGGTTGCGCGGGTCGTACGGTTGTCATTCCCGCGCGCGGCAGCCACGCGCGCGGGAATGACAAGCTGGTAACGGTACAAATCTCAAACTGACCCACTACCCGGTGCGTCGCCGCGAATTTCCTTGCGGCGGCAAATTGCATCGCGGGCCGTGAGTTTGCCACAATCAGGATTAGAAACCCGATGACCCAGCCTGCCAGCCAGCCACTGTTCGAAATCAAGGGCGTGCTCACGAAGTTCATGCGGATGCTGTTTCCGCTGGAGTTCCGCATCGACTCGATCGCGAACTGCGGCCCGATGCTGCCGTTTCATTTTCCGCTGTTGCCGGGTGAGATGATCTATCTGCCGGAAAAAGTCGATGCGTTCGGCAGCGCCGGCGACGAATACAGTTACTACCTGGTCACCACCGCGCACCTGGCCTCGCGCCATGACTTCGGCACCTTCGATTTTCGCCTGGCCGATATTCCCGGCTTCGAGGATCGCGCCGAGACCGGGGTCGAAGCGATCGACAGCTTCGTCGCCTCCTTTGATGATGCCGCGCTGGCCGGCGCGCTGATGCGCTTGGGTGAAGCCGCGCGAATCGATGCCGCGCTCGGGCGGCGCTACCTGGGACTCGCGCCGCGGATTGCGGCGATCAACCGCTCGCTCACCGCGCTGCTGCCGCCCGAGGCGCTCTCGACGATGCTGGTGCGCGGGTCGCTCGACCTGGTGGACGCTGACGGTCGGCCGGGCGAGCAGGGCTTCGCGCGGATGGCGCAGCGGTTCTTTGCGCCGCTGCGCGGCGCCGACGCCGATATCTTCACGACGGCGCGCCAGACCACGGCAATTTACGAATGGCTGCAGGAGCTGATCGAACAGGCGCGCGCAGCGGGCAACGCCGATCCTCTCGCCGGTCAGGCCGAGCAGATGCGCAACGATCTGATAAGCGGCGTCAAAGGCGGTGACGGCGCCGACGACGGCGCGGAAGGCGAAGGCGAGCAGGGCGAGGCCGGCGGCGAGCCCGACCAGAAGCTCAGCATGGAGACCTCGGGCCGGCAATCCAAGGGCAACCAGGGACGCGCGCTGTCGCCGGAGGAGTTGCGCAAACTGATCGAGCAGGGCGCGCAGATCAATCCCTCGCAGGGCGAAGGCAATGCCGACGGCGACGGGATGTACCTGACGCAACTCACGGGCAAACAGATGAGCGAGCTCGAGGCGATGCGCGAGCAGCTTGCCGAAGTCGGCAGTGTGACCGGGCAGGGCCGTCTGATGATCGCGCGCTCGCGCCAGGATTCCTACTACGCTTACGACGAGTGGGATTACGTGCTGGCCGACTATCGGCGCAACTGGTGCCGGCTGCGCGAAATCCAGCTCTCGGGCGATGACGGCGACTTCTACAACAACACGCTGTTGCGCTACGCGGATTTGCTGCCGGTGATCCGCCGCAACTTTCAGCGCATCCGGCCGGCTTCGTACCGGATGGTGCGCGGACTCGAAGACGGCGAAGAGATCGATTTCGACAAGACAGTTGAATCGCACGTCGCGCGCAAGATGGGCGAGATTCCCGACGGCCGCGTGTACAAGGCGCGCAAGAAGGAAGCCCGCGACGTCGCGACGCTGTTCCTGCTCGATATGTCGGCCTCGACCGACGAGCCGATTCATCGCGAGCCGCGCAAGTTCACCGACGACGACGATAACGACGACTGGATGAAGGCGTGGCAGCGCCGCCCGCAGGCCGCGCAGCGTCCGCGCCGGATTATCGACGTCAACAAGGAAGCGCTGATCATCATGGCGCAGTCGCTCGAAGAGCTGGGCGACCAGTACGCGATCATGGGATTTTCCGGACACGGGCGCGACAACGTCGAGTTTTACGTGATCAAGGAATTCGATCAGGAACTCTCCGACGACGTGCGCGCGCGAGTCGGCGCGGTCGAGCCCAAACGCTCGACCCGGATGGGCGCGGCGATTCGGCATGTGCGCGAGAAATTCAAGAACGTCAGCTCGCGCGCTCGGCACATGATCCTGCTGAGCGACGGCTTCCCGCAGGATTTCGATTACGGCCACGACCGCCGCTCGAACGCCTACGGAATTCAGGACACGATGGTGGCGCTGAAGGAACTCGAGATGGCGGGCGTGCTGCCGTTCTGCATCACGGTGGACAAAACCGGCCACGACTACTTGCGCCAGATGTGCCAATCCTCGCGCTACCTGGTGATCGAGGACATCGCGTCGCTGCCCCGTCAGTTGCCGAAAATCTACGAACAAGTCGTGCGCTGGTAGTCCTCGCACGTGAGCTAGGAAGCTACTTCGCGAAGATCGTGGCCGGTCATTTCGCGGGGCGCTGCCAGGCCGAGCATCGCGAGGAAAGTCGGCGCTACGTCTGCGAGGGTGCCGGCGTCGCGCAGGCGGCCGTGGAAGTTTGGATCGACCAGGATCAGCGGAACCGGGTTGGTGGTGTGCGCGGTGTGCGGCTGGCCGGTCGCGGGGTCGGCCATGAACTCGGCGTTGCCGTGATCGGCCGTGATGAGCGCCGCGCCGGTGCGCTTCGCGATCGCGTCGAGCACGATTCCGAGCGCGGCGTCGCTGGCCTCGACCGCTTTGACGGTCGCGTCGAAATTTCCGGTGTGGCCGACCATGTCGGGATTGGCGAAGTTCATCACCACGACGCCGAATTTTCCGCTTTCGA
>JBARDN010000067.1:0-3061 GCA_049795175.1 Binataceae bacterium (SeqCode)
GACGCAGCTCGCGCAGGATATCGCGTGCGATCTTGACTTCGGCCGCGGCCATCGCGCGCGCCTCTGCGATCAAGGCGGGTTCGCGCAGAATCGCAAGTGCGCGCTCGAACGCCGCGCCGGTCATCTCGACTCCGTCTTGCAGCATCTGTTTCAGCTCGGGATTGCGCGCGGCCGCGAGCACGACCGGCAGCGAAGGAATGCCCTCGCGCAAATCGGAGCCGACCGGCTTGCCGATTTTTTCCTCCGGTCCCAGGACATCGAGCAGGTCGTCGATCATCTGGAAAGCGAGTCCCATCGCAAGCCCCAGACGCGCCATCGCGTCGATTCCGGCGGGGCGCATTCCGGCCAGATCGGCGGCGACTTTTCCGCCCGCGTAGAACAGCGACGCGGTCTTGCGCGCGATCACTTGCCGATAGTCGGCGACGCTGGCCGACGCGCTATGCCGCAGCCGCCCCTCCATCACTTCGCCTTCCGTCAGCTCGATGCAGGCTTGCGCCGCGGTGCGGACCAGGTGCTCTTCGAAGCGGCCGCAAATCTCGAAGGCGCGGCAGAACAGATAGTCGCCGGCGATCAGCGTGGGCGCGAAGCCATAGCGCGCGAGCGCCGACGGCTTGCCGCGGCGCAGGCGCCCGCCGTCGATAATGTCGTCGTGCAGGAGTGTGGCCGAATGGATCAGCTCGAGCGCGATCGCGGCGTCGATTGCGTCTTCGATTTTTTCTTCGGAGCCGCCGCATGCGCGGTAAACCAGTAAGATGAAAGTAGGGCGCAGCCGTTTGCCCGCACCGTCGACGAGGTAGTGGCAAATCTCCGCGATCAGCGATTCGTTGGAATCGAGCAGGCGGGTGAGCTTGGCCTCGGCCGCCACCAGGTCGGCTTCGACGATTGAGCCCGGACTGGTTCCGGCTCGACGGGCAGCGGCGGAATTGGACGCGGCCGCGTCGCGGCGGCTGGCTAGGTCGATGGTCTTGGCTTTTTTCACGAGTTAGCGGAACAGGTCTGCTTCGGCTGGTCGAATAAGTATTTTCGCACTGCCGTCGAAGGGTTGATAGGGGTAACCGCGCACCAGCACGGCCGGAATCGCGCCGGCTTTTTCCATCAGCAAGCCCGCGGCGCAGGCCAGCTCGTCGGCGATCGCGACTACAGTATGATGCAGCTCGCGGCCCGCGAGGTCGGTGGTGCCGCGCAGATCGAGCATCGCATTCATCCCAGCGATACCGAGGCAAATCTCAGTCAGGCCGTCGCGCCACGGACGGCCGAAGGTATCGGTCACGAGCACCGCGAGCTCGACGCCGTAGCGCGCCCGGATGCCGGCGCGGATTTTCCGCGCCGAGGCGTCGGGATCGATCGGCAGCAGGATCGCGCTGTCATTTTCGAGACTGTTGGATTCATCGACGCCCGCATTAGCGCAGACCCATCCGGGGCCGGTCTCGACGATAATCACGCCGCGATCGTTGCGCACGATCCGATTGGTCTGGCGCAGCACCAACTCGACCGCGCGCGGATCTTTCTCCCACCTTGCGGCGACGGATTTGGCGAACTCCGACGGTTCGATATCGCTCAGATGAACCGTGCGGCCCTCTGCCTTCGAGACGATCTTCTGGCACACGACGACGATGTCGCCGGCCGCGGGCGCCAGCCCGGTATGCTTGAGTCCCTCGCCGATCAGCGCGGCGAGATCGTCGCCGGCGTTGATCATCGGAATTCCTTCAATCGCGGTGAGTGTAATCGAACGCATCGGCGAAGCCATCGACAAAGCCATCTTTTGGATAACCTACACGGGAAGCGCGCGCAGGACTATCTCGGCCAGCCGCGCAGCCTTTGCGGGAGTGGTCATTATCGTATCGGTCACGACCGCGCGCATCCCAAGCTTTTCGATTTTGGGCGCAAGCGCGCGATCGACATTATCGATCACGAAAATTCCGGCGATATCCTGGTAGAGCCGCGCGACTCCGAGCGCCGAGGCCTCGCAGCCGAGTCCGCGCAGCATCTTGTCGGCGGGTCCCTTGATGGTTTTGCCGCCGACGATCGGGCTGATCGCGGCGACATCCGAACGCCTGCGCCGCAGCGCTTCGCGCACCCCGCGCAGCGCGAAAATCGGACCGAGCGAGACGAAAGGATTCGACGGTGCGAGGATCACGGCGGCGGATTCGCGAATCGCGCGGATCGCGGCGGGCAGAGGACGCGCGGTACTTGCGCCCCGCAGCTCGATCTTCTCGACGATCCCGCGTGCGCGTCCGCGCACGAAATATTGCTGGAACGCCAGCGCCGCGCGTCCGCGCAATTTCACGAACGTCCGCACCGGGTCGTCGCTCATCGGCAGAACTTCCGCGCGAACCCCCAGCGCGCGTGCGACCTCTGCCGTTACCTGCGACAGGCGCGCTCCGGCGCGCATCCTGTCAGTGCGGTAGATATGAGTTGCGAAGTCGCGATCGCCGAGCGTGAACCAGTGCGGATCGTAGAGGCGATCCAGAGCCTCGAGGGTCGCGTGCGAATCGTCCTCGCGCCCGTAGCCTAGAGTGCGGTTGACGACGCCCGCCAGCGTGTAGGTAACGGTGTCGATATCGGGCGAAACGTACAGGCCATAGAAGATGTCGTCGTCGCCAGTGTTGACGACGACGACCATATTCTCGGGCGCGATCCGTCGTGCCAGACCGCGGATGAACTTAGCAGCACCCACTCCCCCCGCTAGCGTGGTTATCCGCGAGCGACGGGGAAGGGGAGATCGGGCGCGCGCCATTGGGAGCCTTTTTTCCGTACAGCTTCTTGTAGAGCGTGTTGCGTTCGACGGCGGTCCGGCCCATCGCGCGCGCTTTTTCCTCGATCAGATCGACCGGCACGAACTCGCCCGCCTCGCCTCCGGCCTGCGCCGTGATACTTTCCTCCATCAGCGTGCCCGAGAAATCGTTGCATCCGGCCTTGAGCGTCAGCGCCGCAAGCTCGACGCCGAGCTTGACCCACGAGGTCTGCAGATTGTCGATATAGCCGCGCAGGAACAGGCGCGAGAACGCGTACATCTGGAAGTCGAGCACGCCGCTCGGAATCTCCTTCACCAGGCCCTTGC
>JBARDN010000068.1:0-13874 GCA_049795175.1 Binataceae bacterium (SeqCode)
TACCTTTGCGTCGGGATGCTTTATTTGCGCGACAATCCGTTGCTCAAAAAGCCGCTTCGCGCTGAGCATATCAAGCGCCGGCTGCTGGGGCATTGGGGAACCGACCCGGGACAATCGCTGGTCTGGGTGCATCTGAACCGGCTCATCAAAAAGCTCGATCTGAACGTGCTCTATATCGCGGGGCCGGGGCATGGCGCTCCGGCGACGCTCGCGAACTCATATCTGGAAGGGGTTTACTCCGAGGTCTATCCCGATCGCAGCCAGGACGAGGACGGGATGCGTGAATTTTTCCGGTTGTTCTCGTCGCCCGGCGGTGTCGGGAGCCATTGCACGCCCGAGACTCCCGGCTCGATTCACGAGGGCGGCGAACTTGGCTACAGCCTGTCGCATGCGGCCGGCGCGGCCTTCGATAATCCGGATCTGATCGTGGCGGCGGTGGTTGGCGACGGCGAGTCAGAGACCGGGCCGCTGGCGACCTCGTGGCATTTCAACAAATTTTTGAATCCGGTGCGCGACGGCGCGGTGCTGCCGATTCTGCATCTAAATGGATACAAGATCGCCAACCCGACGATTCTCGCGCGAATCCCGCCAGACGAGTTGCACAGCCTGATGGTCGGATACGGTTATACGCCGCACGTGGTCGAGGGCGACGATCCGAAGATCGTGCATCAGGCGATGGCCGCGGCGCTTGAGGACAGCATCGCCTCGATCCACAAAATCCAGACGCAGGCGCGCACTAAAAGCGCGGCGGAGCGTCAGGCGCGTCCGCGATGGCCGATGATCATCCTGCGCACGCCGAAGGGATGGACCGATCCCAAGACGCTCGACGGGCACAAGCTGGAAGGTTCGTGGCGATCGCATCAGGTGCCGATTCCCGACGTGCTCGAGAACCCGAAGCATCTGAAGCTGCTGGAAAAATGGATGCGCAGTTACCATCCGGAGAAGCTGTTCGATAAGACCGGCGACCTGATTGCGGAGCTCAAACAGCTCGCGCCGTCGGGAGATCGGCGGATCAGCGCCAATCCTCACAGCAACCCTGGTATTTTGCGCCGTCCGCTGAGGCTCCCGAACTTCAGGAACTATGCGGTCAAGGTTGCGAAGCCGGCGCGGACCTACGGCGAGAACACCTACGTTCTCGGTGAGTTTCTGCGCGACGTGATGCGCGCGAATCCGGACAACTTCCGCGTCTTCGGTCCCGACGAGACCGCGTCCAATCGCTTGCAGGCGCTTTACCAGGCGAGCAAGAAAACCTGGCTCGAAGAATACAAACCTGAGGACGCCGACGGCGGCGAGCTGGCGCCCGACGGCCGCGTGATGGAGATGCTGAGCGAGCACACGCTCGAGGGATGGCTCGAAGGTTACGTGCTGACGGGACGCCACGGGCTGTTTGCGACCTACGAGGCGTTCGCGCACGTGATCGACTCGATGTTCAATCAGCACGCGAAGTGGCTGGAGAAATGCCGCGAGGTTCCGTGGCGGGATCCGCTGTCGTCATTGAACATCCTGATCAGCTCGACGGTATGGCGCCAGGACCACAATGGGTTCACGCATCAGGACCCGGGCTTTATCGACGTGGTCACCAACAAGAGCGCGCGGGTGACGCGGGTCTATCTGCCGCCGGACGCGAACTGCCTCTTGAGCGTGGCCGACCACTGCCTGCGCAGCACCAACTACGTCAACGTGATCGTCGCCGACAAGCAGCCGCATCCGGAGTTCCTGGATATCCAGGCGGCGGTGAATCATTGCACCAAGGGAATAGGGATATGGGATTTCGCGTGCACCGATCAGGGTGCGGCGCCCGACGTGGTGATGGCGAGTGCGGGCGACGTGGCGACGATCGAGTGCCTCGCGGCGGCGGCGATTTTGCGCGAGAAATTTCCCGACTTGAAGCTGCGCTTCGTCAACGTGGTCGATCTGTTCAAGCTGCAGCCGTCAACGCAGCATCCGCACGGTCTGACCGATCCCGACTTCGACGGGCTGTTTACCGCGGACAAGCCGGTGATTTTCAACTTCCACGGCTATCCGTGGCTGATTCACAAGCTCGCGTACAAGCGCCACAACCACGAGAACATGCACGTGCGCGGCTACAAGGAGGCGGGCAGTATCAACACGCCGCTGCAACTCGCGATCAACAATCAGACGGACAGGTTCAACCTCGCGATCGACGTGATCGACCGGGTGCCGCGGCTGGAAAAGATCGGCGGTGCGCACGTGAAGGACTGGCTCAAGGATCAGATCACGGAGAGCATGGATTACGCGACCGAGAACGGCATCGATCGCGACGAAATCACCAACTGGAAGTGGCCGTACTGATCAATAATTCAACCGGCCACGAAGACACAAAGGAAAACTTTTTCTTGGTGACTTGGTGTCTTCGTGGCCGCCTTACTGAGGCCTAGGCGCCTTTGATTCCGGCGAACAGGCGCTCAATAACCGCGGTTACTTCGCGGCGCGCGGCCTGCTCGTCGTCGGCGTGGGCGATCAACAGGGCGGCTTCGTTCATCGCGCCCATGATCACGTGCGCCAGCGGTTCGGTCGGCTGTTTGGCGATCAGACCCTGCTCGATTGATAGAGCGATCGCGGCGTTCAGGCTCTCCAGGTAGTGGCTCTGGTCGTTCTCGCGCCACTCTTTCCATCCGAGAACGGCGGGCGCGTCGATCAAAATAATCTGCTGCACCGCGGGATCGAGGCATGCCTCGAGAAAGGCCTTTGATCCCTCAAGCAGCGCGTTCCACGGGTTGGACTGGGTAGCGCCGGCCTTGGCGACCAGGCCTGCGATCTTTATCTGCTCCTGGTCGAGCACGGCTTCGAACAGAGCGCGTTTGTCCTTGAAGTGATGATAGAGGGCGCCTCGCGTCACGCGTGCGCGGCGGACGACCTCCTCAGTCGCGGTGTCGGCGTAGCCGCGGCTCGCGAACAGGCGGCGGGCAACGCGCAGCAGGGCGCTGCGGGTGGCGGCGGAATTTTCCGCCTGGCGTCTCTTGACATTCATACTATACGCAGGTTACATACACGCTGTATGTATCTTTAATTCCCCCCGCAAGGAGAGTAACAATGAATGCCGCCCAATTCCACTCATCGCGAAAGTTCGCCCAAACCAAATTCGGTAAAGTCGCCTACGTCGAGCGCGGCGAGGGTCCGCGTGCGGCGATGCTGCTGCATGGCCTTCCGCTCAACGGCTTCCAATGGCGCGAGGTGCTGGAAGACCTCGCGCCGACGCGCCGATGTATCGCGCCCGACCTGATGGGGCTGGGTTACGGCGAGATCGAATCGGGCACCGACCTGTCGTTCGGCGGACAGGCCAAGATGCTGTCCGCGTTCCTGGACGCGCTGGGAATCGACAGCGTCGATCTGTGCGGCAACGACACCGGGGGCGGCGTCAGCCAGGTTTTCGCCGCGACCGCGCCGAACAGGGTTCGCACCCTGACGCTGACCAATTGCGAGGTCCAGGACCTGTGGCCCAACGAGATGCTCACGGGATTTTACGCCGGGGTGAAGAGTGGGGCGGTGGTGCAGGGATTCAAGATGATGCTCGCCGACGCCAGCATCGCGCGTGCGCAGTTCGGCAGTGTTTATGAATCCGCCGCGGCGCTGACGCCCGAGCTGCTGGAGGTCTACCTCGCCCCGCTGGTTGCCTCGGACAAGAGTATCGAGGGGCTTAAGGCACTAGCGCAATGGCAGCGCAGCCAGCAGGAGCTGGTAGCGCAGGCGCCTGCGCTGCGGGCGTCGAAGATTCCCGCGCAGATTATCTGGGGCGAGGCTGATACGGCGTTCGACAAGGCGGCATCGCTTGGATGGTTCAAGAAGAATCTCGGCGGCCTCAAGCGGACCGTGCTGGTGCCGCGCGCGAAGCTATTTTTCCCGGAAGAGCATCCGCGGCTGACGAGTACTCTGCTGAAGGAATTCTGGGAGCAGAATTAGAAAATCCAACCGGCCACGAAGACACGAAGACAAAGGAAAAACTTTTTTCTTCGTGACTTTGTGTCTTCGTGGCCGCCTTAATGCGCCGAGCCAGGTGAATCGACTTCCGTGCGCATCTTCTCGATAAGCTTGCGCGCAGTCTCCGCGCCGAGGAGCTGATCCGCCATCGGATAGAGCACCATTTCTTCTTTGGCGTCATGGCTGCGAAACAGCGCCGACGGGTCGGTCAGCTCGCCCTCCATCGCCTGGATCGCGGTCCATCGCTCCTGCACCGTGAGCATCGGCGCGAGGCCGTCGAGGACGCGCTCGATCTCGCGATGCTCCAAACGCATCGCATGGGTCGGTCCGCTGGTGCGCATCGCGGTTTTGTCCTCGATCGCGGGGAACAGGATCTGCTCTTCCATCTTAAGATGCCGGCGCATCGCGGCGATGAACTCGCCCGCGCGCGAGTGCATCGCATTGAAATCGCTGCGGGTGAACGCGGCCTGGAGCTCGAGCCAAATCTTCTCGATGCGCTGATGGTCGGCGGCGAGATAGCCGGTTATCGAATCGGCGGGTGCGACCTTTTCGCCGGGGGTGGTCAGCGCCGCATCGATGGTGCTCATTGGTCTGATGCTCCTTTGCGGACTGCGATCCGTCTCCGATCATATAAACGGCGCGGTCTGCGCGGGCAAGCGCGCGGCCGCGCGCGGCGTTTGACTCGTGCGCCGCCGGCATGATGAAGAGTATTAACCATCCAGTTAATTGTTGCGATAAGTATGCGCGCCAGTACCCGTAGGAACGTCCGCGACCTTGCCCGCACCCGCGAGCGGATTCTCAAAGCCGCGCTGGCCGAGTTCTCGGCGCGGGGGCTCGCCGGCGCACGCACCGAAACGATCGCGCGGCGCGCGCGGGTCAACAAGCGCATGCTGTTCTACTGCTTCGGCAGTAAACGCGGACTCTACGCCGAGGTGCTGCGGCGCAAGATCGCCGACAAGGCCGAGGCGATCGCCTCGACCCCCGAAGACTTGGGCGCCGCGCTGCAATACTGGACGGAGATCGGCAGCGACGACGGCGACTGGATTCGGATGCATGAGTGGGAGGCGCTGGGACCCGCCGCAGGACCGATGGTCGCGCGCGACGAGCGCCGCCGCCTGTTCCGCAGCGTACACGCTCGCCTGCGGCGCTCGCAGATAGCGGGAGAGGTGGCGAGCGGAGTTAATCTCGATCAGTTGTTCCTTTCGGTTATCGCGTTGACCGCGTTTCCGGCCGCGTTCCCGCAGATGACGCGGCTGGTGACCGGGATGAGCCCCGAGGATCCGCGCTTTCGCCGCGCGCAGAAGAAATTTTTGGGCTGGCTCGGCGCACAGATGGCTGCGCCGCGGCGCGGGAGTCGCCGATGAGCGCCGCACCGCTCGCCGCCGAGATCAAATCCGACCGCGCATGGCGGCCTTCGCACAATCCGTGGCTGGTCGCGATGACGGTGACGCTGGCCACCTTTATGGAGGTGCTCGACTCGAGTATCGCCAACGTCGCGCTGCCGCATATCGCGGGCGGGCTGTCGGCGGGCGTCGATGAGAGCACGTGGATCCTCACGTCGTACCTCGTGTCGAACGCGATCGTGTTGCCGATCAGCGGATGGCTGGCGGGGATCTTCGGACGCAAAAGATTTTACATGGCCTGCGTCATGATATTTACTTTGAGCTCGTTTCTGTGCGGGCTGGCGCCGTCGCTTGCAATCCTGGTGGTGCTGCGCGTGGTCCAGGGCGCGGGCGGAGGAGGGTTGCAGCCGAGCGAGCAGGCGATTCTGGCCGACACGTTCGCGCCCGAAGAATTTGGGATGGCGTTCGCAGTCTATGGGATGGCGGTGGTGCTGGCGCCGGCGATTGGGCCGACGCTGGGCGGATGGATCACGGACAATTTCACCTGGCGCTGGATTTTCTTTATCAACGTTCCGGTCGGACTCATCTCGCTGCTACTGAGCTACCGCATGGTCGAGGATCCTCCGTACGTGATCCGCGAGGTCAAGGAGCGCAAGGGCGGAATCCGAATCGACTATATCGGCCTGGGGCTAATCGCGGTTGGGCTGGGCATGCTGCAAATCGTACTCGACAAGGGCCAGCGGCTGGATTGGTTTCAGTCGCATTTCATCGCGATCTTCACGATTGTCGGCACGCTTGCGGTGAGCGCGTTTATCTTGTGGGAGCTGCGCGCGGAGCATCCGGTGATCGATCTGCGGCTGTTCAAGAACCGGACCTTTGCGATCTCCGCCACCATGATGTTCACGCTCGGAATCGTCTTGTTCGGAACCACCGTGCTGCTGCCGCAATACGTGCAGGAGCTGATGGGCTACACCGCGGAGCAGGCCGGGATGGTGTTGACGCCGGGCGGATTCGTGATGATGGTGACGATGCCGATCGTGGGCGCGCTGATCTCGCGAGTTGATGGGCGATGGCTTATCGCGATCGGGTTTGTAGTCACAGGGCTTGCGATGCTGCACATGACGGGGATTTATCCGGGAGTCGATTTCCGCACCGCGATGCTTTACCGCATTTATCAGTCGATGGGGCTTGCGTTCCTGTTCATCCCGATCACGACGATGGCGTATTCCGGGATGCGCCAGGACCAGAACAACGATATTTCGTCGATCATGAATTTCTCGCGCAACGTCGGCGGCAGTATCGGCATCTCGATGGTCACGACGATGCTCGCGCGGCGCTCGCAGTTTCATCAGACCGCGCTGATGACCCGGGTGACGCCGTTCGACGCGACCCTGCACTCGCAACTGACCGGACTGGGGCATCAGCTATTTCTGTCCGGCGGCGCCAATATCAACCATCGCGCGCTCGGGGTGATCTACGGGCGGATCGTGCAGACGGCCAGCGCGCAGGCCTATATCGACGTGATCTGGCTGATGGGGATTGCGACTCTTTGTATGCTGCCGCTGGTCCTGCTGATGCGCAAAAACGAGCCCGGCGCCGGGTCTCCCGCAGTGCATTAACTGCAAGTTAGCGGGCTGGCGGCGAGCTCGCTGGTCGGAGCATAATCAGCTTCCGGCAGGCTTTGATGCCTCTTCGAGGGCGTCCAAAGGGGGACCTATCGCAATCGCCGCCGCGGCTTCCAGCTCTGCTGCCACACCGAATTCGGAACCTGGCGCTCACACGGCGGCGCCTATGCGCCGCGGGTATGGCGCGCTCGGGTGGGCGGCTGATATCGCACCGATCTATGTGGTCGCGGGAGCGCTCGCGCTTGGCGACGGTCTCGGCAACTTCCGCTTGTTCGCGCCAGGATGGATCGCGATCGCGCTGACTGGCGCGGCGATTTGCGCATACCTGTTCGCGCGTTCGCGAGTCGGATATGCGCTGGCGATACTCGCGCTGATCGCGGCAGCGACGATTCCGGTGGGCGAGCTGCTCGCGCCGCATGTCGCACCAAATTCGATCCGCGCGTTTTCCGACGGACAGAAGATCACGTTCGAGGGCGTGCTCGATCGGCCGATCGAGCGGCTGCCGGGTCTGACGCATCTATATGTCGCCGTCGATCGCGCGGCGGTGTCTGGCGCGGCGCTGGCCCCCTCGAGCGGAGAGGTGAGAATCGCGGCGCTCGATCCGGCGCGGTTTAGAATCGGCGATATCGTTCGGATGACCGGGCGGATTCGCTTTGCGCGCAACGACGGTAACCCGGGCGAGTTCGACTACCAGGGCTTCCTCGAGCGGGCAGGAATCGCAGCGACAATCACGGCGCCGGAGCATTCGTACGGGACCGCAGCGTTTTCGACCGTAGGTTATCGCAGGCCGCTTGTCGCCGGTGCGATCGAGAGCGTGCGCGGCCGGATTGGCTTGTTCTTCGACGCGAACCTGCGCGACCCCGAGCGCGCCGAGATGCGCGCGATCGTGATCGGCGATCGCGGCGGGATCAGCGAGGATTTGCGCAACCGTTTCGCGCGGACCGGGATGGCGCATCTGCTGGTGATCTCCGGCTTGCATCTGAGCTTCGTCGCGGCGGCGGTGTTCGCGATCGTGCGGCTGCTGATGATGCTCGCGCCCGGGCTTGCGAGCCGCGGATGGGCCAACAAGACCGCGGCGATCGCGGCGGGCGTCGCGGTGTGCGCCTACGCCGCGATCGCGGGGCATCATGTGTCGACGGTGCGCGCGCTGGTGATGGTGCTGGCGTACATGTTCGCGATCGTGATCGATCGCTCGCGCGAGGCGCTGGCAAGCCTCGCGTTTGCGGCGATCGTGATTTGTGTGGCGATTCCGGGCTCGACTGCCGACCTGGGCTTTCAGCTGTCGTTCGCCTCGGTGATTGCGATCATCATGGGGATGCAGCGCTTCGCGGCGTGGCTGACCTGGCGGCGGTATCGCCAGCGGCTTGCGCGCGAGGGGCCGGCCTATGGATGGACGATCGCCGGAGGCGTGCTCGCGTATGTGGCCGTGTCGTTTTGGGCGATGCTGGGGACGGCACCGCTGACCGCGTTTCATTTCAATCAGTTTGCGATCGTCGGGTTATTCGCAAACGCGATCGTGGTGCCGATCATGGGATTTTTCGCGACGCTATGCGGCCTCAGCGCGGCGATCCTGAGCTTCATCTGGACGCCGGGCGCGCGCGCGATTTTGCGGCTGGGCGCATCGGCGCTCGAGTTGTCCAACTATCTTGCGGGATGGTTCCTTTCGTGGCCGATGGCGTGGACGCGAACCTTCACGCCGACGCTGCTCGAGCTCGCGCTCGCGTACGGCGCGATACTGCTATGGCTCGGCGCTCCGCGGAAGGAAGATCCGCGCGTCATTCGCACCTTGCCGCGTGGCTCGCGGTTGGAAGAAGCCGGGTCGCATGCGCGAATCGGATGGCGCGGCGCGGCGGCGGCGGCGATCGTCGTGATTCTCGCCGCCGACGCGGGATGGTGGCTGCGCGATCGATACTTCAACCCGGATTTGCGCGTCACCTTTCTGGCGGTCGGCGAGGGTGACGGGGCCGTGGTGCGCTTTCCCGGATCGCGCGTGATGCTGATCGACGCGGGCGGCTCGTACCGCGGCTACGACTACGGCGAGCGCGTGGTCGCGCCGTACCTGTGGTCGCGGAAAATCATGCACGTCGACTACCTGGTGCTGAGTCATCCGGATTTGGACCACTTCGGTGGCTTCGCTTTTATCGCGGACAATTTCTCGCCCGGAGTTTTCTGGTCGTCGGGTGCGTCGAGCACCGACCGCAGCTTCGGCGCTCTGATGACGACGCTCGCGCGCGACCGCGTGCCGCAGAGGACGATAGCCGGCTCTCCGGCAATGGCGGCGATCGGTGGCGTGTCGCTACGTGCGATGAACCCTGAACCAGCTCGCGCGGAGACGCACAACAACAGCTCGATGGTGCTGCGCCTGGCGCTGGGCAAATCGACCTTCCTGTTCACCGGCGATATCGAGGCGCCGGGCGAGGATGCGCTGATCGCAACCGGAGAGGATATGCGCGCCGCGGTGCTGAAGGTGCCGCATCACGGCAGCGCGACCTCGTCGACGGCGGGATTTATCGCGGCGGTGCATCCGATCGTTGCGGTAATCTCCGACGGCTACCGCAACCGCTTCCATTTTCCGGCATCCGCAGTGGTGGACCGCTATGAGGCTGCGAGCGCGACAGTGCTGCGCACGGACCGCGACGGCGCGATCACTGTCGATGCGACCCCGCGCTCGATGACCGTGCGCGCATACCGCGCGCTACCGAATTCGCCCATCGGTGAGCCTTGACAGAATTCCTTCGGTCCTCGCGTCTGAGCCCGCGCCCTGCGAGAGCGTCCTACGGCCATAGCTTATTGACGACCGCGTTTTGAACCTGCGCGATATACCTCAGTGCGTCCGCGTCGTACCATGAGCCTGAGAACCAGGCTCCCATACATCCCCAGAACATCTGATTCGAGTTGCCGTTAGGATAGGTGGGATACCCGGCGGTTGGCACATCGCGCGAAAACCACGACGGGCCGTTTCCATCCATGCACGCGCGCTGATATGCCATGCGGAAATCCGCGTTGAAGGCGGTACTTTGGCAAGCCGCCGGCCACACGTTGAAGTCAAAGACTTTGTCCTGGAAAATTCCGCACGATTGCCAGCATTCGCCCGGAGAATCAAGCCAACCGTCCCACGCCGGCGTTTCGCATTGCGATTTTAGCCTGCGATTGTCGCCCCATCCGGTGTGATTGGTGGCCGTGTAGGTGGGACCGCCCTGCGTCCATTCGCTTTCGAGCGATGCCTCGGCGCGCATTACGTCTTCATCGATGCCCCATTTACACGCTGCCCAGCGGAGGATCATGTCTGTGCTTCCGGCATAGGCTCCGGTGACGCGATTGGTGTATGAGGGCACCTTGTAGTTGAACCAGAACGGTTCGCTATAGAAGGTTCCCAAATCCGACGCCGTCAGGCTAAAGTTGTTCGACGCCGAGTTGCCCGGGATCGTCTCCGGAGTAGCGGCAATCTGGGCGGCGCATTGCTCGTCGGTCGGCAGCGCAGTATTCGGAGCCAGCGTGCCGAAGTAGGCAGTGCTCGCTTGGTTATTATCATTCGCTACAACGACGTTGGCTACAACGACGTTGATAGACGCCGTGCTGAGAGGAGTCGTGCCGCCTTTTGCGAACGCCGCAACCGTCAGCACATGAGTGCCGTTGGCAACGGTTATGGAGTTCCAGGAGAAACTGTATGGTGGCGAGACGGGTCCGCCCTTTCCGTCGATATACAGCTTTGCCCACCACACGCCTGCCCCTACGGTGGCGACAACGGTGACGGTCCCAGACACGGGCGTGTCGTTCGCGGGCGATTTAATAACGACGGTCGAGGCCGCGGCCAGGACTGGCGCGGCGTAGATACCGATAATTAGAGCTATCGCGGCTCGCGTGATGAACGAACGGATCCTGCCCATTTAGCCCCCCAAAAAAAGCGCGCTTGAGCGCGTGAGTTAGCCGACCGGCGCCCCAGAGCGTCATTTACTCAAGCGCCAGAGGGGGAAGCTACAAACCTAAAGTAAGAAAGTGGCAAAGAATCAAGATTGTTCTCCGCAGAAATTTTCTAGTGCCCCAATCTCAACGAAACAGACGGGAATTTGGGGTAGTGGGGCAGTTTGACTGACCGCCATTCCTACAGAGAGCGTCATCGAGGTGTGTTGTTTGCAACATTCTCTGAATGTCATTCCCGCGCGTGGCTGCCGCCCGAGGAATCCCGGGTGAAGGGCCTCTGCATGTGGTCTTGGCGTCGAGCATGGCCCCCTCTGGATTCCTCGCGCACGGCAGCCACGCGCGCGGGAATGACACGTCCGTCTTGCGCCGTCGATTCTCAAACTGGCCCACTACCGGAACTTGAGATGGGTTGACGAATTTCCGGCGCTGTGGGAAACTCCGGCGCGGATGGTACGGACAGATTGCGCCCCGGATTGCGGCGGCGCTTTGTCGTTTTTGCTTACCAGAAAATCTTGATCGTCACGAATTCGTCACTACTTTTACGGTCAAACACTACCAGATATAATTTTGGAGGAACCCAATGGCTGAACAGGCCCAGGCTACTGATACGGGACCGCGCCCAATCGTTTCATTTTTAAAGCTCGGAGCAACTCCGCATCTGGAAGGACAGAAATGCTCCTGCGGTGCGATCTTTCTCGATCCCAAACGCGTTGCATGCTCGAAGTGCGGAGCCGCCGGCGCGATGAAGCCCGTCCCGCTCTCGAACAAGGGCAAGGTTTACGTATTTTCCGTGGTGCATCAGTCGTTCCCCGGGATCAAGACGCCGTATGTGACCGCGATTGTCGATCTGCCCGACGGCGTGAGCGTGCGCTCGAACCTGATCGAAGTCGATCCGCTCGAAGCGCAGAAGGATCCGAGCAAGGTATTCAACCTGCCGGTGGAACTGGTAACCTCAGTGGTATCCAAGGATCGCGAAGGACACGACGTCGTCGCGTTCCAGTATAGGCCCAGCAAGTAGAGGCGCGGCCGCGCCCCGCGAATAATCGACGGACCTGACCAAGGGCCGGGCCGCCAGGAGGTTTTGAAATGCGAAACGTTTATGTACTCGGAACCGGGATGATTAAGTTCGGCCGTTATCCGGAAAAGACTGTTCCCGAGCTCGGCGGCGAGGCCGCATTGATTGCAATGAAGGACGCCGGCGTCGCGATCAAAGACGTCGAGATGTTTGCCTGCGGAAACCTGTATCAGTCCAACGCGATGGTTGGGCAGCGGATTCTGCAGCAAATCGGCCAGACCGGAATTCCGGTAATCAACGTCGCCAATGCCTGCGCCACCGGATCGACCGCGTTCCGCGAGGCTTATATGGCCGTCGCCTCGGGCATGTACGACGTGACGATGGCGGTCGGCGTCGAGCAGATGGGCAAGCAGGGCCTTCTCGGCGGTGCGGGCGCGGGCGATCCTGCCTACTCGACCGAGGGCAAGCTCGGCTCGGGCCTGATGCCGGCGGTGTTCGGACAGGCGGGTATCGAACATATGCGCAAGTACGGCACCAAGCTTGAACACTTCGCAAAAATTTCGGTGAAGTCGCACAAGCATGCGACCAAGAATCAGTTCTCGCAGTATCGCAACGAAGTCACGCTCGAAGACGTGATGAACGCCCGCATGGTCGGATTTCCCAACACTCTCTATATGTGTTGCCCGACCGGTGACGGCGCCGCGGCTGCGATCCTGGTATCGGAAGACAAGCTCAAGCAGCTCGCCGGTGGACGCAAGCGTCCGCGGGTCGCGGCTTCAGTGCTCACCTCTGATCCTTATACCGATCGCGACCTGACGCTTCCCGACGTGAGTACGCTCACGCGCCGCGCCTCGAAGCTCGCCTACGAGACGGCGGGACTCGGCCCCAAAGACATGGCGCTGACCGAACTGCACGACTGCTTCGCGACCGCGGAACTCGTCCATTACGAGAACCTCGGCCTGTGCGGTGACGGCGAGGCGGGCGAGTTCATCGACAAGAAGGGCGGGGTGCATCCCAGCCTCGGCGGCTTCTCTCCGGTGAACGTGTCGGGCGGATTGCTCTCGAAGGGGCATCCTCTCGGCGCGACAGGCGTCGCGAACATCTGCGAGGTGGTGTGGCATCTGACCCAGGATGAACGCGCCAAGGAGCGTCAGGTCCCCAACGCAAAGGCCGGTCAGGCCCACGTTATCGGACTCGGCTCCGCCTGTACGATAAATATTCTGACCATCTAATCGACTCGAGCCTTAAACGGCACCTTAAAGGGGCCGCCCGAAAAGGCGGCCCTTTTTGTTTGTGCCGCGCATGTTTAGATTTGGACGGTACCGATTCATGGACGAGCAGCCAAAGGAAAAATCCACCGCCGCGAAGCTGGGCTACCCCGATGACGCTCGCCTGTTGATCGTCAATGCCGACGACTTCGGGATGTGCCACGACGAGAACGAAGCCACGATCGAGGGACTCAATGCGGGAATCTTCAGCTCGTCGACGATTCTGACCACCTGTCCGTGGTTCGAGGAGGCGGCCAATTTTGCGCGCGAGAATCCCGCCGCCGATTTGGGGGTGCATCTGACGCTCAACAGCGAATGGCCGGCCTACAAATGGGGGCCGGTGCTGGGAGCCACTGCGGTTCCGTCGCTCACGGACAAGCGCGGATACCTGTGGTCCGATGTTGCGCAGGTGTATGCCAACGATCGCCTTGACGAAGCAGAGCGGGAACTGCGCGCGCAGATCGACCGGGCGCTGGGCGCCGGGATCGACGTGACGCATATCGACTCGCACATGGGACCGCTGCACCTGCGCGCCGACTATCACGAGATTTACTGGCGGCTCGCGCGCGACTACCGGCTGCCGATCCGGATGACTCCGCGGCGGTTCATGCGCAAGATGGGATTCGACGCGATTTTACAGGGCCTTGATCGCGACGGGATTCTCTATCCGGACAATTTCGTTGCGCATCCCGCGCGCAAGGTCGAGGATACGGCGAAATTCTGGACCGAGGCGATTCGCACGCTGCGGCCGGGCGTGTCGGAG
>JBARDN010000069.1:0-6812 GCA_049795175.1 Binataceae bacterium (SeqCode)
TGGAACGAGCATATAGCGAGCGTGCGGCAACTCTCAGAACTTCCGGCGACTACGCGGCGCTATATCGATCGGATTGCCGAGCTGGTCGGCGTGCAGGTCGCGATGGTAGGAGTCGGCGCTGATCGCGCGGCAACGATCGTGCTGAAAAATCCGTTCACGGATTAATCCGTCACCCGCGCGAGTTTCCGTAGTTTGCATCGCACCATCAATTTCGGAGTGGTGTTCGCTCTCCAAACCAAGGATGGGTCGGGATGAGCGTCAATGTCAACTTTTTCGCCCCACCTCCGGAACTCGGGGTTGGACTTACCTTTGGAAACCACGGTGGTGGCATTTCTGACAGGAGCCTGGAAAGAGACATTCCGGCCGAGTTCGAGGGCTTTCCCGTGCGCGTCAATTGGGGTGGCCGCTATGCGTACGGAACCCTCAATTCGCGGCCCGGCAGAATCCCGAAAGCGAAACAGCCGTTGCTCTCCGGCGCTCATACCATTGGTCGCACGAGTCTGCTGCCCTCGCATCTCCGACGGGCGATGGGCTGCTCGAAGCCGGTCCATCAAGGTCGATGTGTCAGGGCAAATCGAACAGCAGCACTTCCGATTGCTCGGACGCCGCGAGCTTGAGCGCGGATTCGTTTTCGATCGCAGCGCCGTCACCGGCCTTGAGCGTCGCGTCATTTGCTTTGACCGCGCCGCGCGCGACGTGAAGCCATCCCTTACGTTTTCCATCCATCGGATGAGCGAGCGACTCGCCTGCACTCAGGATTCCATCGTAGAGCCGCGCGTCCTGATGAATCGTGACCGATCCATCCGCGCCGTCGGGCGATGCGACTAGCCGCATCCTGCCGCGGCGTTCGGTCTCGGCGAAGTTGCGCTGCTCGTAGCCGGGGGCGAGACCGCGCCGATCGGGCAGCAGCCACATCTGCAGAAGATGCACCGGCTCGGTCTTCGAGGCATTGAATTCGCTGTGCGTGACTCCCGTTCCCGCGGTCATCCGCTGCGCGTCGCCGGGCCGGATGACGGAGCCGTTGCCCATGCTGTCGCGATGCTCGAGCGCACCGGAGAGCACCCACGTCACGATCTCCATATTGTTGTGCGGATGTGTCGGGAAGCCGCCGCGCGCCGCCACAACGTCGTCGTTGATCACGCGCAGGACTGAAAATCCCATCGCCGCGGGATCGTAGTAATCGCCGAATGAAAACGTGTGATGGCTATCGAGCCAGTCGAGCAGAGTATGTCCGCGACTGCCAGCTTTGCGGATGGTTAGCATAACCCTCCTGGCGCCGCGCCCTACCCCGCGCACACCGCTGCGAGGCTCGAGATCGCGACGCCGCGGCGTGCCTGGCGCATGTCGTTGCGATCGAAACCGTTGGTGCAGTACCCGATCGAGATTCCGGTCGCCGGATCGGCCCATCCGATTTGTCCGCCGGCGCCGCCGTGACCAAATGCGAGCGCGGAGTTGGTCCGTCCGAAGCCGCGATAGTTAGCGCGCCCGTCGCTGCCCGCGATCACCACTCCCAGCGCGCGATTCACCGGCACACCAAAGATGGGATCCTTGTAGTCGCCCGAGCGCACGCGCAGCGCGTCTTTGAGCGCTTCCGGCTTCCAGATGGGCGCGCCCTTGGTATCGCGATTATGCAGCAGTCCCTGGTAGAAGAGCGCGAGGTCGCCCGCCGACATGATTCCGCCGCCACCGGGCACGCCCGCCTCGCGGACATTTGCGCGATTGAACCCGAGGATCGCCTCCTCGGTGACTTCGGTCTCCGGCATCTCCGGCAGTCCGAGCTTTTTGCGCTCGGCTTCGGTCATCGCTTCACCGACATAGCAAAGCTCGGCGACGCGGTCGTGCGAATCGCGCGGCAGCCCAACGCGCATCTCCGGTATCCCGAGCGGCAGGGCAATCCGCTCGCGTACGAAGTCTCGGAAGTCCTTGCCCGTGCGCCGCTCGATTATTTCTGCGATCACCCAGAAGCCGGAGGTCGGATGATACTCGAACTTGCTGCCGACCGGCCATTCCAGCCGCCACTTCGCAAAACGCTCGACGCGCTTCTTGCGATCGAGCCATTCGTCTTGCGGATACGGCGCGTTGGGAAAACCGCCGACGTGGAGCAGCACCTGCTCGACGGTGATCGCCTCTTTGCCGTTGCTCGCGAACTCGGGAATGATCGTCGAGACGCGCTCGGACGGATTCAGTTTGCCTTCGCCGATAAGAATCCACGCGGCAGCCGACATGATCGCCTTGGTGCAGGAAAAGATCGTGTACAAGGTATCGTTGGTCGCCGGCTTGTCCGCGCCGCCCTGAACCGCGCGCCCATACGTGCGCATCGCGCCGATTTTCCCATTGCGCGCGATCGCGATCTGGACCGAGGGCAGCAGACCCTCCTGCACTTCGCGCTGTGTGCGCTCGAGCAGCGCTTCGACTTTCGCGTTATCGAGTCCGGCTTCGCGCGGGCTATCGGCAATAAGACTCTTGGACGGCATCGGCGGCATCTCCCGTAATCGGATTTACGGCGATCAATAACACATCCACCGGCGAGCGCGTGAGCGCACAACAATTCCGAAACACCCGGTTCCTCCGGATGAGGGTGCTGCTCTGCCTGCTACGCTACTCGGCGCATGAGCTCGAGGATGTCGTAGCCGGTTATGTCGCGGCTCTTTGCGGACCATTCGCGCAGCTCGGCGTCGCTCACCAGGCCGGCTTGGGCGCCCTTGGCCAGGTCCATCAGCGCGATCTTGATCGTCGCTTCGTCGATCATCTCCCCGGTCTTGGGATCCGCCATCGAGCCGCCCCCCTTCTCGTGGTAGAGCTTGATCACGCGGCGCGCTTCTTCGACCTGCTCGGCGGTCGGCGTGAAGCAGGCGTTCGCAATCTCCGCCTGCTGCGGATGGATTACCCAGGTGCCGTCCATCCCGAGGTTCGCCGCGCCGACGTTCTTGGCACGCAGCTCTCCCTTCAGTTGCGCGATTCGCTCGGGAGCGTCAGTGTTCTTCCACAGTCGCAGAAAGACGTTGTCCACCGCGTGCAGGCCGGCGGCCTTGGCGGCGACAACCACCGCCTGCTTGGAATACAAAAAGTTGATGTTCTGATTCTCGACGATATCGCGGATTCCCAGGTTCGCGGCGAAATCCGCGATCCCGAATACCAGCCCAGCCATCCGATCCGACGCCATTGCGATATCGTAAGCATGCACCAACGCGTGCGGCGTCTCGATCAGCGACTCGATCTGCACGCGATACTTCCATCCGCCGCGCTTTTCCAGATCGTCGAGCAGCTTCGCGACCTGCTTGATCTCCTCGGCTCCGCGCGTCTTGGGCAGCATGATGCCGTGGAAGCGGTTCGGAGCACCGAGCATGATCGCTTCCATGTCGTCTTTGAAAAACTTCGAGTGGATATTGTTCGGACGGACCGTCACCACCTTTTTTCCGAAGTCGAGAGTGGTCAGCGCCTCGACCATCACGGCGCGGCTCTTGGGTCCTTTGAACTCGTACGGACAGGCGTCCTCAAAATCCGCCATCACGTGATCCACAGGACACTTGACCGGGTCGGCCGCGTTCTGATGCAGCTTCATGCTGTGGCCGGGGTAGGTCATCTCGGTGCGCGGGATGACGAAGCGGGTGCCGTTGTCCAATACGTACATGTAATTCCACTCCTGCGGAAAATCTGTCGGCGCGATTACTCACTCGCGCATCAGGCTTTAGTGCTTAAGATAGTGCGACTTCTTCTTGACCAATACCGTGCGATCGATTTCGACGACGACTGTGCCGTCGGGCTTGAACCCTTCGAGCTTGAATTTAACCAGCCCCGCGTCGAGGCGATCGGAATCGCGTTTTTCGAGCACGGTTGAGCGCGCGTAAATCGTATCGCCGTGAAAGACCGGATTGGTATGCCGTCCGTTGTCCATCTCGATTTCGGTGATCGCATTCTCGCTGGTGTCCTCGGACGCGAGCCCGACTGTGAATGCAAGCACGACTCCGCCATACACTACGCGTCTGCCATTGTAGTAAGTCTTCGGATCCTTATCGACCATGTTCTGGTTGAAATGCAGCTCGGCCGTGTTCATGACCATAGAGGTGAAGATGTGATTGTCGGCTTCGGTGATGGTGCGTCCGCGCTGATGCTCGAGCGTGTCGCCCACGACGAAATCTTCGTAGTAGCTATTGTCGCCGGTGATACTCATTACGATTACCTAGTTCTGCTCCATGATACGGCGGCCAATTACCTCGTACTGGATTTCGCTGGTGCCCTCGAAGATCGACAGCACGCGCGCGTCGCGCCAGAAGCGCTGCGCCTCGAACTCCATCGAGTAGCCATAGCCGCCATGCACCTGCATCGCCTCGCGCGTCACGCGCTCGGCCATCTCGGCGGCAAACGCTTTGGCCAGGCCGGCCTCGTAGTCGCAGCGCTTGCCGGTATCTTTCTGCGACGCGGCGAAGTAGCAGAGCTGGCGCCCCGCCTCGATCTCGACCGCCATATGCGCGAGCTTATGCCGGATCACCTGGAAGTCCCCAATCGGCTGGCCGAATTGGGTCCGCTGCTTGGCGTACTTGACCGCGGTCTCGAACGCGGCCTGCGCCACGCCGACGCCGCGAGCCGCAGTCTGGATTCGCGCCGCTTCGTAACTGGCCATCAGTTGATAGAATCCGCGCCCTTCCTGTCCTCCGATAAGGTTCGCCGCGGGAGCGTATGCGTCATCGAATTGCAGCGCGTACGAGCGCATCCCGTGGTAGCCGATGGTCGGGATCGGCGAGCCGGTAAGCTGCGGAGGCGCGAAATTATCGCCCGGCTCTTTCTCGTAGAGGATCAGCGAGAGTCCCTTGTGGCGCTTGGTCAGATCAGGATCGGTGCGCGTCATCACGGTCAGCATGTGCGCGCGATTCGCGAACGTGCACCACATCTTCGAGCCTTTGATCAGATAGCCGTCGCCGTCCTTGACCGCACGGGTTTTGAATGACGCCGTGTCGCTGCCCGAATCCGGCTCGGTGAATGCGGCGGCAGTGAGAGTTTCGCCGCGCGCGATTTTAGGCAGAAAGCGTTTCTTCTGGTCGGGCGTTCCGTTGGCGCTGATCAGCGTGCCGGTGATGATGTTGCGGGTCATCACCGAGCCGACCGAGAGCCATCCGCGCGAGAGTTCCTCGGTGACGATCGCCATCGAGATGTAATCGAGTCCGAGTCCGCCGTCTTCGACCGGAAAGATGACGCCGAAGTAGCCGAGCTCGGCCATCTTTTTCAGGATGTGCTCGGGGATCTCCTTGTTCTCGCGATCGAGGTCGTTCGCGATCGGCCTGACCTCGGCGTCGACGAACTCGCGCACCGAGCGGCGAATCTCTTCATGTTCGGGCGTAACCAGCGCCATCGTTGTAACCTACTCCGCCTTGACGTTGCGCTTGCGAATCAAAACCGGACGCTCGTACTCGAGCACCTTTTCGCCGCGCTGGTTGTGACCTGTCGTGCGAAACTTGACGATTCCTCGGTCCGGCCGCGAGCTGTCGCGCTTGGAGACCACCAGCGACTCCGAGGTTAGAGTATCACCCGGATAGACCGTCGCCAGATACTTCATCCCTTCGTAGCCCAGGTGCGCGATCGCGCGCTCGCTCAAGTCCTCGACCGAGAGCCCGAACACGACGTTCATCACCAGCAGATGATTGACGACCACGCCCTTGTAGCCCAAGGACTTGGCATACTCGCTATTGAAATAGATGGGGTTGGCATTCATCGTGACCGACGAAAAGAAGGAATTGTCACCTTCGGTAATCGTGCGGCCCCAGTGATGCTTGTATAAATGACCGACCTCGAAATCCTCGAAGTAATGTCCGTGCTCGATTTTGCGCACCGCCATATGGGTCTGGCTTTGGCTCCCTCGGATTCTGTGGTTAACGCTATATTTTCCGCGCGTGGGCCCGTATGCGGACGGCCGCGCCGGAGGACGCCGTCCAGCCCAAGCGTGGCCGCGTGCGTTTTTTTTATGGAATTGCGCCCTACGCGTCAACCGATCTGATCGAGAGCTGCCGCACCTCCGCCTAACGAGTGTACGGTCGGCGGTTGTCAAACGCGCGCCAAACATATACGTATTCTGTTCGCCCCTGTGAACTGCCTTCTGGGATTGGACTCGCAAACCGAAAGGACGGGCCGACACGCAGACGGTAAACTAAAGATATGACTCACAAGGAAATTTACGAAATCGGCGAAGTGCCACCGCTCGGACACATTCCGTCGCACATGTACGCGCAGGTGATTCGCGCGAATCGTTTCGGGCATCCCAAGCACGCGTTCAAGATCGAGAAGATCGCCGTGCCCGAGCTGCGCCCCGACGAGGTGCTAGTCTACGTGATGGCGGCCGGCATCAACCGCAACAACGTGTGGGCGGCGCTGGGCAGCCCGATCGACGTGATCGCGGCGCGCAACAAGTCCAAGTACGACCATCACGATTTCCATGTCGGCGGCAGCGACGCCTCGGGAATTGTGTACGCGCTCGGCAAGGACGTGAAGAGCGTCAAGCTCGGCGACCGCGTGGTGATTCATTGCGGCACGTGGGATCGTGATTGTCCCGCGGTGCTCAACAACGAGGATCCGATGTACGATCCGTCGTACAAAATCTGGGGCTACGAAACCAATTTCGGCAGCTTCGCGCAGTTTACCCGCGTGCAAGCGCATCAGTGCATGCACAAGGCGCCTCACCTTACATGGGAGGAAGCCGCGGCGCCGACGCTGGTCGGCGCAACGACCTATCGCATGCTGATGGGATGGCAGCCCAACGTCGTGCACCAGAACGACGTCGTGTTGATCTGGGGCGCGTCGGGCGGCCTGGGCTCGATGGCGAT
>JBARDN010000070.1:0-16739 GCA_049795175.1 Binataceae bacterium (SeqCode)
ACCATGCCGTCGCCCGCCCGCCGTCCCCGCGCCACGCGCTCCGCGACCGCTTTGGTTCGATCGACCGACCCGACCGAAGTTCCACCATATTTTTGAACGATGAGAGCCAAGCGAATTACGCCTTCAGCCCCTTTTTCGGGGTGATCTAGTATTATGTGCGGAATCCCGCACGCAAACCAGCCCCGTCCGCACGACGGACAGGACGAAGCATGAGCCAAAGTATCGGAGCATGAACGCCTCGGGATTCCTCACGCGGCAGCCGGAGCCTGCCGAAGGGCGCGGGAATGACACTGCCGCCGACCTGTCGCCTATCCACCTCGCGTCTTCGTTCTGTGTATCGCGGGCGGATGCTCGGTATACATCGAGGCGACTCGTCCGACACCGGTCGACCTGGCCACGTTCACGCCGGATCTGATTCGAGCGATCGGTCCGCGCGCTTTTTTTTATGCTTTTTTAGGTCGTCTGCTGAGGCGATGAAATTCTCCTGCCGATCCGGGCAGTTTTCACGAAGCCCCATAGACTATTTGCGGGTCTTTTACAAGGCTGAACAGTTCAGCCTTATTTTTTTCGCGCCGACATGCGAAGTATCGCGCGTGGGCACCCTTCACATAGCCATCCGCTCCCTATGGAGTCCTTTGCGTACCGCACTCCATCGGTGTGCTTTTCGCGACGATCGAGATTTCCTTCGGTTGCGCGCTCAGGACGGGCTCTCGCGATGCAAGCCTTGCGAGCCGATGCGCACGCCGCAGTGCCTGCGGTTCACTCGCGGCCGGAACGATACCTTCGCGCCTTATTTTTGTGTCATTCCGAGCGCGAACCGGCGCGCGCATCGGGTCGAGCGGCTAACGCCAAACGTCACATCTCGCGAGGAATCTCGCCCTCTGCACTGTCACAGTTTTCCGACGAGTTTGCAGAGGTCTGGTTTTGGGCTATGGCGGATCTTCGGCGAAGGAGCAGTTTCGCGATTTGCAAAATTTACTAAACGAACCCACCGAGGTTTTCGCCAAAATATTCAGCTATTTCCTCGTAAATTCGCTGTTTTTGGCGCGGTTTTTCGAGCACCGAAAAAACAAAGCCAACCAGATCGAACCCACCGCGCCTCGAACCTCGTCAGACGCGGCTCTGGCTTACGCGAAGCGCGCGCGCAGCCGCGCGAGGACCTCGCGATGACGCGTGTCCACCGCCTTGAACTCGATTCGGCGCACGCTCGCGCTGGCGTAGGTTATCCGCACCTCCAGATGCTCCAGCTCGCTCGCCTCGGTCAGCCGCTCGAACCATTCGACCGCCGCGATTCCGTCCGAGAACAGGTACTCGCGCAAGCCGAGATCATCGATACCCGCCGCGTCGAGCCTGTACAGATCGATATGGAACAGCGGCATGCGCCCCGGATGCTCCTGGATCATCGTGAAGGTCGGGCTCAGGATTTCCTGCTCGTCGAGATGCAGCCCGCGCGCGAGTCCCTTGACGAAGCACGTCTTGCCCGCGCCGAGCTCACCGATAAGTCCGAGCAGCTCGCCGCCCTCGAGGACCGAGGCGAGCCGGCGCCCCCACGCTTTCGTCTCGTGCGCGGAGCGGCTCTCGACCATCAGCACGATCGCACCGTCGATAGCGGTATCGTGATTCGATTCGGGCATGTGACGATTATATCGCGAGGCTCAGTGCCACTCGACACCGCCGCAGATGTTCAGCGCCTGCGCCGTCATGTAGCCGCCGTCGTCCGAGGCGAGAAACGCGACCACGTTGGCCACGTCATCGCCGCTCTCCATCCTGCCCATCGGCACCTGCGCCACGAAAGTTTTGAGCACCTGTTCGCGATTCATATTCCGGGTCGAGCCGACCATGTTGATGAGGCCCTCGAAGAGCTGCGTTTCGACGAAGCCGGGACACACCGCGTTGACCGTGATTCCGAACTGCCCGAGCTCGAGCGCGAGGCTGCGGGTAAGTCCGATCACGCCATGCTTGGCCGCGCTGTACGCCGCCATCATCGGGCCGCCGCGCTTGCCCGCGATCGACGCGGTGTTGATGATTCTGCCGCCGCGTCCGCCCGCGATGATCTTCGGCGCCACGTGCTTGGCGCACAGGAAGGTTCCGGTCAGGTTGATCGCAACGGTCTTGTTCCACGAATCGAGCGTCTGCTGGATGACCGGTCCGCCACCGACTCCGCCGCCGGCGTTGTTGCACAGAATATCGACGCGGCCAAATTCCTTCATCGCCGCCTCGGCCATCGCGGACACTTCGGCCTCGTCGGTTACATCGACCCGCACCGCGATCGCTTTGCGCCCGAGCTTGCGAATCTCGCCGGCCAGTCCTTCAAGCTCCGCCATCTGCCCGAACTTGGCGTCGGGATATTCGGGAATCGATCGGCAGTAGTCGCCCGCCACAACGTGCGCACCCTCGCGCGCCAGCCGCATCGCGATCGCGCGGCCGATTCCGCGCTCGCGCGCGCATCCTGTAACAATCGCCACCTTGTCCTGTAGTCTCATAATGATTCACTCCCATCGGCTGCCGCTGTCTGATGATATCGCGGCCAAACCTCGCGCGGCGATGCCGCTGCCGGTATGTTAGTCGGACCTCGGCTGCTTGGAAATGAACCCCAACGAAGAGATCCCGCGCTCCGTCGTTCCTGAAATTGTGGCGCGCGGGAACGAGCCGCCTCATTCTGATGCGCCGGGCGCCGACGTATCGCTTGCGATGCGTTTTCTCGCCGCAATCTCCGAGCCGCGTTTCGCGATTCCGATCCTGCTCGCGCTCGGCGCCCTGCTCTATCTGGTCAATCTCGGCGGCTACCCGCTCTACACCAAGGGCGAGCCGCGCGAGGCGGTGACGGTCTTCGATATCGTGCATGGCGGCGGGATAATTCTGCCGATGCGCGCGGGGGTCGAGCTTCCGTCCAAGCCTCTCCTGATGCACTGGATCGCGGCGCTGTTCTCGCTCGCCGCCGGCGCGGTCACCGCGTTCACGGTGCGGCTGCCCTCGGCGCTGTTCGCGATCGCCGGGATGCTCGCGTGCTACGGATACGTGCGCCGCCTCTACGATTCCACCATCGCGTTTCTTGCCGCGCTCATTCTTGGAACCACGGTGCAGTATCTGCAAGCGGGCACCGGCTCGCGCGTCGATATGACGCTGACGTTTTTTCTGACAATCGCGTTTTTCGAATTCATCATGATCGCCGAAGGCCTGACCCGGCGCCGGATGTGGCTGTATCTGGCGATCGCGTTCGCGGTTCTTGCCAAGGGACCCGTCGGACTCGCACTGCCCGGTCTGGTCGCGCTGGTCTGGATCATCATCGAGCGGCGCTGGGATCTGTTGCGCTCGCTCAAGCTCGTCCGCGGCGCGATCGTGGTCGCGATCATCGGCGGCGGATGGTACGCGGCGGCGATCTATATCGGCGGCATGAGCTTCGTGCACAAGCAGCTCATCGGCGAAAACCTGGTGCGCTTCGTCGGCGGCGCAAGTTTCCACGAAGGCCACGCGCATCCATTCTATTACGTCGAGCTCGCGCTGCTGATGGGTTTCCTGCCGTGGACGATCCTGCTCACCGTCGCCGCCATCCAGTCGATCCGCCGCCCGCTCACGATGACGCCGCGCTTCGCCTACCTGATGACCTGGTTCATCGCGGTGTTGATCTTCTACAACCTCGCGACCAGCAAGCGCGGCGTGTATTTGCTGGCGGTCTATCCCGCGCTCGCGGCGATTCTCGCGATCTATCTGAAGGACGCGCTCAACCATCCGCGCGATAGCCAGTCCTTTATCACTTTCGCCGGATGGACCGGCGGGGGCGCGCTGGTCTCCGTTGGAGCGCTCGCGATCGTGAGCCTTGCGGTTCTGGCGGTTGCTCCGGCCCAGATGCGCTACTTCATGGCATTCTGGGGAATCAGCGCTCCCGGTTTCGTGCCCGCATTGCAGGCCGCGGTGCGCGAGCGATGGTTTTCCGCGCTGGTGATTCCGCTCGCGGTCGAGCTGCTGGGCTTCTACCTATGGCGCAAGCCGGAATCTCTCGGCCGCCTGATCGGCGCCACTGCGGCCGCAACCGCATGCATCACGCTCGCCGCGAATCTGGTCGTCGTCCCCGCGATCGCGAACACGCTGTCACTGCGCGGCTTCACGATGCAGATAATCAACACCATCGGCCATGAGCGCGTGGGCTATCTCGGCGCGCTCGACTACGACATCGCATTTTACAGCGGCATGAATATTCCGATCGTGCATGGAAGCGATCCCGATTTGCCGAACTATCTCATCTGCTGGAGCTCGATGTATCGCAGCATGCCCGAACGGTTGCGGCAGAGATACGTAATCGCGATCAAGAGCAATCCGACCACGCTCGATGGCGCCGACGGGATCCTCCTGTTGCGCCGTTCGACGCTCGCGCCCGCGCCAGGGTCAAACGCGGTCGAGGTGCGATGGAATTCTTTCGGCGATCATCCGGCCAGCGACGCACGCGCCGCCGGAAGCTCGGAGATCAAATCGTCCGCGATATATCCGACCGCTCCAATTCTCTTCGCGACGCGATCCGCCGCGTGGCCGTGCAGGAACACGCCCAGCGCCAGCGCCTCGAACGGCTCCATCTTCGCCGCCATCAGTGCGCCGACGATTCCCGACAACGCGTCCCCTATCCCCGGCGTCGCCATCCCCGGGTTCCCGCTCGAATTGATCGTCACCCTGCCGCTCGCATCGGCGATGACCGAGCGCGCGCCCTTCAACAGCACGCTCGCGCCGGTGAGTTCCGCGAGCTTTCGCGCCGCGCCGATTCGATTGGTGTTGACCTCCGCCGCGCTCGAGCCCAAGAGCCGCGCCATCTCGCCCGGATGCGGCGTCATGACGATCGGCCCGGCGGCGGCCGCGGCCTTGGCCGGTCCGATCGCGGCCAGAGCGTTCAATCCGTCGGCGTCGATCAGCATCGGACGCTCGGGCGATGCGCCCTCGCGCAGCAGCCACTTAAGGAGATCCTTGGTGTCATCATTCATCCCGGCGCCCGGTCCAAAAACGATCACGCTCTTGCCCGCGAGCAGATGCGCCAGCGTCGCCGCCGCCGCAGCGCCCGCGAAGTGCCCTTCGCGTTCAGCGATCGCCTCGGTCATCAACTCCGCCTGCGCGCTGGCGACGATTGCTTGAATCGATTCGGGAATCGCGGCGGTCACGAGTCCCGCTCCGGAGCGCAGCGCCGCGCGCGAGGCGAGGATCGCGGCGCCGGATTTTCCACGGCTGCCGGCGATAATGATCGGATGCCCGAAATTTCCCTTGTTGGCGTCAATCGCGCGCGGCTTCAGATGCGCGCGCGCCTCTGCGGCCTGGTAAAATCGCCCGCGCGGCGCGATCTCCCCGATCGCCTCGGACGCAAATCCGATCTCCGCAATCTCGAGCTCTCCGCAATGCTCCGCACCGGGATAGGAAACATGCCCGAACTTCGCGTAACCGAAGGTGACGGTAAGCGCGGCGCGCGCGGCGACGCCCATGATCGCGCCGCTGTCGGAATCGACTCCCGAGGCGATATCGATCGCGACGATCGGCGCGCCAAGCGCGTTCATCCGCTCGATCGCCGCGCACGCAACTCCGCGCACCGGAGCATTCAGCCCGGTGCCGAAAATTCCATCGACGATCGCACCCGGCCGCTTCCCATACGCCGCTTCCAGATCGGATTCGCCCGGCGTCTGCACGATCACGCCGCCCGCACGGGCGAGCTCATCGTGCGCGCGCAGCGCGTCGCCCTTCAAATCGCCGGCCGATCCCACAAGCGCGACTCGAACCTTGACTCCGCGTTGGCCAAGACGCCGCGCCGCAACCATCGCATCGCCGCCGTTGTTGCCCTTGCCGCATACGGTCAGCACGCCGGCGCGAGCCGCCTCGGGAAAATGTTCAAGAAGTTTATCGGCTACCGCCTCGCCCGCGCGGGTCATCAGCGCGTATGAATCGACGCGGTATTTTTCCTGGCTCAGCCGATCGAGTTCGCGGCTTTCAGCAGCGCTAAGAAGTATCATCGTGACAAACTCAGGTCGCAATCCTAGCAAACCCGCACGGGAGTCGCATCGCGACCAATCTCAGTCATCATTTCGAGCGAGGGCGGCCGATCGCGAGGATTCGTGCACCTCACGCAAACGCAGTTGCCTCGCGGGGCTTATTCGAGTGAAGTTGCTGCGATGGTCAAGCTGAGCGTCAACGTCAACAAGATCGCGGTGCTGCGCAACTCGCGCGGCGGCGATCGCCCAAGCGTGCTCGAAGCGGCACGCGTCGCGATTCTTGCCGGATGCCACGGGATCACGGTGCATCCGCGACCCGACGCCCGGCATATCACCACCGGGGACGTGCTCGACTTGAGCGCGATGCTCGCCGCCGAATTTAAACAGGTCGAATTCAATATCGAAGGATACCCGGGACCCGAGTTCCTCGATCTGGTGACGCGCGTGCGCCCGGCGCAATGCACGATGGTTCCCGATCCGCCGGGTGTCCTGACCTCTAACGCCGGATGGAATCTCGTCTCGGGCGCGGGATGGCTGCGCGATGTGCTCGAGCGCCTGCGCGCGTCGGGAATTCGCACCAGCCTGTTTATCGAAGCCGACCCCGACGCCGCGCTTCGCGCGCGCGAGCTGGGCGCCGATCGCGTCGAGCTCTACACCGGGCCCTACGCGCACGCATTCGGGACCGCCGCGGGCCGCAAGATTCTCGCGATGCATCGCGAGGCCGCTCGCGCCGCGCATCGAGCGGGACTGGGCGTGAACGCGGGCCACGATCTGAACCTCGCGAACATTCCGGCCTACGTAAGGGCGCTGCCGAATTTGGCCGAGACCTCGATCGGCCACGCGCTGATTTCCGACGCGATCTATATCGGATTGGAAAAGACAGTAAAGGCTTATCTCACAGCGCTCGGCTCGCATCGGCTGCGCGCGCCCGCGCAGCGGCTGGCGAAGTCGCAGCCGAAAGTGCGAAGGTAATTCAAGAACGTTTTCCAGATGGATAAATCGGCGATCAGGATATCCGCAAAGCGCGGTTGCATCGATGACCCAAGTTCCTCGCGCCACTCGCGCGCAATTTTAACCGGCGCGATTGCGCTGATGCTGCTGTTGTCATGGCGCGGCGAATGCTGGGCCTATATAGATCCGAACGCCGGCGGATTCCTGTGGCAGGTCCTCGCCCCGCTCGCGTCAATTTTTCTTTCGTTTCTTTTCTATTGCCGTAACGAAATCAAAAAGCTCGTCAAGTCCATCCGCGACCGATGGAAAGGAATCGATCCGGACCGCGCCGAACCTGGAGTCAGGAGCTGAGTTCCTCATGGGCGGACGGTGGTGGTTGATGTTCCGCAGTCTTGCGGTTCCCACGCTGCTGTTTCTCGCACCGATCATCGTATTTCGGGAGCTGCTCCCGATAGCCGTTTATCTGTCGGTCAAGGGCGCGGTCGCCGAAGTGGCAGTCGAGCTGGCAGCGATACTGTTGCTCGAAGCCTTGTGCGCGGCATTTTTCGCTCTTGCTCTCTGGGCGGGTCACGCTCTCAAACTTTCGAACGATCGAGCGGATACTAATTGCGCGGGAATGCTCGCCGTTGTAATCGCGACGGTGTGTTGCCTTACGTTACTCAGTTTCCTCGACGCGATGGTCGGCCCGATCGCGAGCAGCGTCGTTCAGGCGGCGATTTTCCTCGCCGCGATCGCGGCACTCACTATCACCGGCTGGCAATCCGCGTTCGCCGTGCTGAACCGTTTGAACCGATCGGCTCAGGGCGTCTTGGTCGTCTGTCCTCTGCTGTTGATTCCCCTCCTGATCGGAAGCTTTGGCTGGCGCAGCTTTGATCCGATGCCTCCGCCGCGAATCCTCGATCGAAGCGCGGCGGCGAAGCCTGACGTGGTGCTGATCACTTTCGACGCGCTGAGCGCGCAGGATATGTCACTCTACGGTTACGGTCTGCCGACCACACCGCAATTCGAGCGGCTCGCGCAGCGCAGCTACAATTTCGTAAATTTCTTCTCGACCGCGGACTACACCACTCCCGCGGTCGCGTCGATCTTGACCGGACAGTATCCGCTGACCAATCGAGTCTTCCAGCTCGATGGCCACGTTCCTCACCGTCTTCGCCAGAACAATCTCGCCTGGATCCTGCGGCGTCATGGATATACCACTGCGGCAATCGTCACCAATCCGGCGGCGCATCCGCTGACTTTGCGCCTCGCGGATTCCTTTTCGAGCCTGCCCTGGCCGCCGATGTCGCCGTGGTTTTACCCTGGGACCTTTCTGATGCAGCTACGCCGTAGCCTGCTGTTCAAGGCCGTCAACGCCCTTATGCTCGATAATCTGTTCCGGAACTTCGGCTGCTTCGGCCGGTTCAACAAGCTGCGCTGGGTCGAGCCGCGCGCGGTCTTTGCGTCGGCCCGGGACTTTATCCGCGGTGCGCACACCCCCTACCTGCTGTGGATTCACATCTACGCACCGCATGATCCGTACGTGTCGGGCCCAGTATTCCAGGGCAAGTTTCAGTCGGGATCGGAATTTACCACTCAGGCGCAGTACTCTTGGCTAAGCCCGCCGGCGCAGTATCCGCCTTCGATGCAGCCCGAAGTCGATTTGCTGAGGCGCCGCTATGACGAGAGTATCGCCGAGTGCGACAACGCTCTGGGACAGTTCCTTGACTGGATGGCGGCAAGCCATCGCGATGCGAACACGATCCTGGTCGTGACCTCCGATCACGGCGAGAACTTCACCGGTGGATGGTGGACCCACATGTCGCCCGATCTGCGTTATACGGAAACCCACGTGCCTCTGCTGATTTCGCTGCCCGGTCAGAAGCGCGGCTACACCGAGACCGAGGACGGCGACCTAACCGATATCGCGCCGACCCTGCTCGAGACGCTCGGCATCGCCATACCGCCAACTATGGACGGCCATCCGCTGATTGGCGGCGGCCCGGCTGACTCGAAGGGGCAAGTTGCCTTCTCGATGTATCTGGCTCAGTCCAGCCCGTTTCAGCGGCCCACGCAGGGAGCGATTGCAGCGGACTCCGCGCCGTATCATCTCGTCTGGTATTTTCCCTCCGGCCGCGTCGAGCTTTTCGATACGGTCAAAGATCCGGAAGAGACTCACTACGCCGCTGAGCGCTCCGGTGTCGCGATGGAACTGCTCGCAGACATCCACCGGCGCTTTGACGCGGCGCTGAGCCGCAGTCCCGAGCCGGGCAATCCATGAGCGCGAATGCCTGGACACGGCCGGTGTTCAACCTGGATGCTGCGGCATGGCGCGGTATCCGCTCCCGCAATCGTGAGCCGATCGCTCGCGGACTCGCGCTGCGCTTTTACCTTGCGGGGAGCGCGCTTTCGGCGCTGGACGCGCTCCAGAAGCGGATCTACCAGCGCGTCCTGGATGAGATCACCACGCGCCCGCCGGTATTCCTGGTCGGCTATTGGCGCAGCGGAACGACTCTGCTGCACGAGTTGCTGGCGCTGGACGATTGCTTTGCAGCTCCCAGCACTTACGAGTGCTTCAACCCTCATCGATTCCTGCTCACAGTGCATCGCGCGCCCGGTGAGAACCGGGTCGTCCGCCCAGCCGGCGACATGACCGTTTCGCCTTCCTCACCGCAGGAAGAAGAGTTCGCTCTGCTCTGCATGGGCGCGATCTCGCCCTACGAGGCCTTCATGTTTCCCGGCGCACTCGAGCGGTTCGAGATGCTATGCGATCCGGACTTGTTCGAGCACGCACAGCAGCTTCGATGGAACGCGGCGATGACTTGGATATTGAAAGCAACGGCTTACGTGCACGGAGCCGACCGGCGCTTGCTGCTCAAATCTCCGGCCAACTCGTTTCGACTTGGCAGGCTTGCCGCGTTGTGCCCGGGCGCGGCGTTCGTCCGGCTGGTGCGCGAACCCTGCGCGGTGTTCGCATCGAACCTGAGGCTTTGGCCAAGCATGTGGAAGCGTTACGCGCTGACCGCGCCACTTGAGCAGGCGGTATTGATCGAGCGGATTCTGGAATCGCGGCGGGTGCTGGAACAAAAACTGCGGAGCGCGATGTCGGCGTTGCCCACCGGCCGGCATGCGACTGTCCGCTACGAGGACCTGGTTTCAGATCCGCGCGGCACAATCGAGCTTCTGTACGATCGCCTGGCGCTCGGCGATCCCTCCGCGATGTTACCGAAGGTGAGCGCATACCTGGCCGCGCGCCCGCGCGCGCCGGCGCAATCGGCCGAGAAGTGGCGGCCGATGCTGCAAGCTCGCTGGACTGAAATGTTCGACGAATTCAGCTATTCGCGCGGTTGATTATTTTACCCGGCGCCCACCTGGCGATGGATCGCGGCGCCGATCTCTTTTGCCAGCGCCTTGATCATCGCGGCGTCTTCGCCTTCGACCATCACCCGCGCCAGCATCTCGGTGCCCGAGTAGCGCACCAGCAAGCGCCCCGACGCGCCGAGCTTGAGCTCGGCATCGGCGATCGCGCGGCGCACGGTGGGCATCTCCGCGATCGGCGTGCGTTTGCTCACGCGGATATTTTCCATCGTCTGCGGCACCCGGCGCATCGCGCGCAACTCGGACAGCGCCTTTCCGCTCTCCGCCATGATCGTCAGGACCAGCAGCGCGGTGATGAGCCCGTCGCCTGTCGTTGAATAATCCATGCAGATGACGTGGCCGGATTGCTCGCCACCCAGGTTGTACGAATTGGCGCGCATCTCGCGCGCGACCGAAGGGTCGCCGACCTCCGTGCGCACCAGCTTCACGCCCACGCGGGTGAGCGCCTGCTCGAGGCCGAAATTGCTGAGCACGGTCGCGACCACGGTGTTCGACGCAAGCCGCCCCTGCGCCGCCATCGTGATGCCGAGCAGCGCCATCGCGTCGTCGCCGTCGAAGACCTCGCCCTTCTCGTCCACCAGCATCGCGCGGTCGCCGTCACCGTCGAGCGCGATTCCAACCTGCGCGCCCTCGCTGACCACCGCGGCGCGGATATTATCCAGATGCATCGCGCCGCATTCGTGATTGATATTGATTCCGTTGGGCTCAATCGCGAGTGCGATCACGTCGGCTCCAAGCTCATCGAGCACGTCGGGGCCGACCTTGTAGGCAGCGCCGTTGGCGCAATCGATCACCACCTTGAGTCCCTCGAACGTGGCTGAACGGGGCACGCAAGTTTTGAGGAACCCAAGGTAGCGGCGCAGCTCGTCGTCGATGCGCGCGGCCTTGCCGATATCCGCGTTGGTGGCGCGATGCTCCGCGAGCGCGCCGTCGTCGAACACCAGCTCCTCGATGCGGCTCTCGGTAGCGTCGTCGAGCTTGAACCCTTCGCGCGAGAAAAACTTGATTCCGTTGTCCTGAAACGGATTGTGCGAGGCCGAGATTACTACGCCCGCGTCGGCGCGCATGCTGCGGGTCAGAAACGCGATTCCCGGCGTCGGCAGCGGACCAACCAGCCACACGTCCACCCCCATCGAGCAGATTCCCGACGCCATCGCGGTCTCGAGCATGTAGCCCGAAAGCCGAGTGTCCTTGCCGATAAGAATCCGGCGATGCCGTCCGCTCGAATGGCGGAACACATATGCGAGCGCGCGCCCGAGCTTGAGCGCGGTTTCCGAGGTGATCGGTTCGAGGTTGGCGACGCCGCGCACGCCGTCGGTGCCGAAAAGTTTACGATGCTTTATCATCGACGATATCCGTGCGCTTCTGGCGATAAATTCTGAGCTTGACCTTGGCCGGCGCCTGCTTGACCAGTTGCATGCCGTCGGGCAGATCAACCTCGAGCGGCAATTCGAACACCCCCGGCGCGCCCCCCTGCGCGTCCACATAAACTATGCCGGCCGGGTCCAGCTTTGCGAGCTTCTGAATCGGACCGCGCACCGTGATCGTGGCTTTACCGGGTTCGACCCGCGACTTGAAATCGGTGTCACGCACCTCCACGTCAACGTCGCGAAACTCGCGGTTGATAATTTCCTGTCCAATATCTACCTTTGCCAGCACGCGCACCACTGCCACCCGAACCTTTTCGTCGGCAATGTCGATCCCAACCACGCGTTCGAGGTCGGCGTCGGCGCCACGGACGTCGAACGGGTCGGTCTCGGCGTGAGAGAGCGGCGCAACGAATCGGCTCGGCCCGCTGACCGAGACCGTGGCCGGCTGCAGCTCGACCGAATTTATCTGGTAGCCCTTCGCGACCGGACCGGTCAGGTTAAGATGCACCGGCAGGTCGCGGCTGATGACGCGGTCGATATCGATTTGCGCCTCATCGGGAGTCACCCGCGTGACGGTGGTGCGGGGCGGGACCGAGAACAGGTTCGGACCGATTTTGAAATCGGTATGGCCGACCGGCACCCCGGTAAGATCCAGGCGCAGCGTCAGGCGTTCCGGATCGAGCAGCGACAAAAGCGTGCGCGACCCCGCGACTTCGATCTTAACAAAATCCGGCGGATGGTTGATTATGACGTACCCTGCGGGCAGCGAACGGTAGCTGACCGGAACCGCCAGCGTCACAACCGCATTGCGCTGCCCCGCGTTGACGAACATCCACAGACCGATCGCGAGCAGCACCGCGATCACGCGCAGGCCGGCGTTGCGGCGCATGCGTTTGCGCAGCTCGCTCCAGTTGATCAGTTTCCGAATTCGATCCATCGCTCGCTGTGCCGCCCCGCCCGCCCCGCCACCCTCGCCTACGCCGGCAGACTCCTGAGCGTGTTCAAGACCGCGGCCGGTTCGAGCCCGCGCTCGAGCCGCCCTTCACGCGCGATCGAGATGGTTCCGTCCTCTTCGGAGACCACCAGCACGATCGCGTCGCAATCCTCCGTCATTCCGATCGCGGCGCGATGCCGCGTGCCGAGCGCCAAACTCACGTTCGGATTCGAGGACAGCGGCAGCACACACGCCGCCGCGAGAATCTGATCGCCCTTGATGATCAGCGCCCCGTCATGCAGCGGCGAGCCGCGCATGAAGATGGTTTCGACCAGCTCGGGCGAGACCCGGCCATAGATGAGCCGGCCGCTCTCCATGAATTCGTTAAGCCCGTCTTCCTGCTCGATCACGATCAGCGCCCCGATCCGGCGCGCGGCCAGCCATGCCGCCGCGGTCGCCAACTCCTCGGCCGCGCTCGAGGCGGGAGCGCGCGGTCCGAAAAACGATTGCGCGCCGACCCGGGTCAGCGCGCGGCGAATATCAGCCTGGAAAATCACCACCAGGATCACGAATAACGATCCGAGAAAATTATTCAGCAGCCAGTTGAGCGTGAACAGTCCGAGAATCTGCGAGGCCACGAACGCGACTCCGACGATCACCAGCCCCAGCACCATCTGCATCGTGCGCGTGCCGCGAATCAGCAGCGCGATCCGGTAGATCACATAGGCGACAATCAGGACATCCACAATGTCCTGCCATCGGGGTACCGGTATCGCCGGGAGGTAATTCGGCATCGAGATTGCCCTACCTTGGGCGACGCGCGCGAATCGCCGCCGCCATCCTCACCACCGCCCGCGCCGCGCCCGGGTCATGCACCCTGACGATCGACGCGCCCGCCGCAACCGCCAGCGCATCGGCAGCCGCGGTCCCAAATTCGATATCGCGCTCCGAAGCGCCGGCAATCCGCCGGACGAAGCTCTTGCGCGAAGATCCTACCATTACGGGATAGCCGACCGCGGCAAGTCGGGGCAAGGCGTCGAGCAAGGCAAGATTGTGCCGCGCGGTCTTGGCGAAGCCGATTCCGGGGTCAAGGATAATTCGCGAACGGGCGACTCCGGTGCGGACCGCAGCCTCGGCGCGCGCAATCAGGTACTCGATCACCTCGCGCGCAACGTCGCGGTAGCGCGCAAATTTCAGATGATCCTCGGCGCCGCCGCGCATATGCATCAGCACCACCGCGGCGCGGGCGCGCGCCGCGACCAACGCCATGGCAGGGTCGTACTCGAACGCGCTGATGTCGTTGATTATCGCAGCGCCCGCCTCGAGCGCCCGCGCCGCGACGGCGGACTTGCGCGTATCGATCGAGATCGGCACGCGCAGCTTCGCCGCCAGCGCCTCGACTACCGGCATCACGCGGCGGATTTCTTCTTCTACGGCGACGGTGCGTGCGCCCACGGGCCGGGTCGATTCGCCGCCGATATCGATAATCCCGGCGCCATGCGCTTCCATCGCAAGGCCGTGCTCGATCGCGCGCGCGGGCTCGAGGTAGCGGCCGCCGTCGGAGAACGAATCGGGCGTGACGTTGAGCACGCCCATGATCGCGGGAAAAAGGATTACACGCCCGTCGCGCAGGCGCATCCGCTTCGGCAGCGCCGTCGGTACTTGCGCGTGCGCCGACTCGACGACACGCAATTTCGGACTGCGGGCTTTGTCGCGGGAATTATCGGATACGAGCCGCATTCGCGAGCTTCCACCTCGCCCGGCGCGCGCAAAGCGGAGCTCGAATCGCGCAGCTCCTAGACCAGCACGGGCTTGGGCGGCATACCGGGAACGGCGGCCGGTTCCTCAGCGAGCTTGTCTTTGCCGGCGCCGGCTTCCAGGTGCGGACGCGGAGTCGAGCCTGCGGCGGGAGGGAACGACGCGGGCAGCGGACGGCCCTCCCTATACGCCGTGACCATCGCTTCTACCTCGCCGCCGTCGAGGACTTCTTTTTCGAGCAGGCGTTCGGCTACGGCGTGCAGCAGCACGATATGGTCGGAGAGCAGTTGGCGCGCCTTCTGATAGGCGTCGTCGATCATCCGCCGAATCTCGCGATCGATCTCGATCGCGGTGTGTTCGGAATAATCCTTCTGATGCCCGAGATCGCGGCCCAGGAACACCTGCTCGTCGTGCTTGCCGAAGGTCATCGGCCCGAGTTCCTTGCTCATGCCGAATTCGCAGACCATCTTGCGCGCGAGCTCAGTCGCTTTTTCGATATCGTCGCCGGCGCCGGTGGTCATGTGGCCGAAGATCAATTCCTCGGCCGCGCGCCCCCCGAACATCATCGCCAGCCGCGTCTTCAGATAGTCGCTCGAATAGGTGTAGCGATCGTCGAGCGGCAATTGCTGCGTGACGCCGAGCGCCATCCCGCGCGGGATAATGGTGACCTTGTGGACAGGGTCCGCCCCCGGCAGCAGCATCGCAACCAGCGCGTGCCCGCCCTCGTGATAGGCGGTGTTCTTGCGCTCGTTCAGCGGCATCACCAGCGAGCGCCGCTCCGCGCCCATCATGACTTTATCCTTGGCCAGTTCGAAATCCGACATCTCGACCTTGTCCTTGTTGCGCCGCGCCGCAAGCAGCGCCGCTTCGTTGACAAGGTTCTCGAGGTCCGCGCCGGCGAAGCCCGGGGTCGAGCGCGCCAGCTTGTCGATATTCACGTCTTCGGAAAGCGGAACCTTGCGCGTATGCACCCGCAGAATTCCGTCGCGTCCCTTCACGTCCGGATGCGGCACGACGACCCGACGGTCGAAGCGCCCGGGGCGGAGCAGCGCGGGATCGAGCACGTCGGGACGATTGGTCGCAGCGACCAGGATCACGCCCTCGTTGGCCTCAAACCCGTCCATCTCGACCAGCAACTGGTTAAGGGTCTGTTCGCGCTCGTCGTGGCCGCCGCCCAGACCAGCGCCGCGATGGCGTCCGACGGCATCGATCTCGTCTATGAAGATGATGCACGGCGCATGCTTCTTGCCTTGCACGAACAGATCGCGCACCCGCGAGGCGCCGACGCCGACGAACATCTCGACGAAGTCCGAGCCTGAAATTGAGAAGAACGGCACCCCTGCCTCACCTGCGATCGCGCGGGCAAGCAGGGTCTTGCCGGTTCCCGGCGAACCGACCAGCAACACGCCCTTGGGGATACGGCCGCCAAGGCGTGTGAAGCGCTTGGGGTCGCGCAGGAACTGAATTATCTCTTCGAGCTCGTCCTTCGCCTCGTCGATTCCGGCCACGTCGGCGAATGTGACCTTGTGGGTATTTTCTGTCAGCAGCTTGGCGCGGCTCTTCCCGAACGACATCGCTTTGCCGCCGCCGATCTGCATCTGGCGCATGAAGAAGATCCACAGCCCCACCAGGATCAGAAGCGGGAACCACTGCACCAGCATCACCATCCACCAGGGATCGCCCTCGGCGGGTTTGGCGGCTATCTTGATGCCCTTATCGCGAAGCGTTTTTACCAGGTCGGGATCGGTCGGAGCGTAGCTCTTGAAGTGCTCGCCGGCGGTGGTATCGCCCTTGATCTGATTGCCCTGAATAGTGACCGAGGCGATCTGCCCCTTTTCGACCTGATTGAGGAAGTCGGAGAAGATAATCTCCGGCTCACGGGGCTGCTGCCTGCTGAAGATATTAAACAGCAGGAGAAACATCAGGCCCAAAACGAGCCAGAGAGCAATACTGCGGGAAAACTGGTTCATCCCCATCGAAATCGTACCACGCTCGCTAAATGTGGCGCAACGATGCGTCCATCAATTCGACGAAACTTCGCGTGCTGAAATTCGCACCGCCGTCTCGCTGGCCCGAGTCACAAGCCCCCGCCCGGATCGCACCACGCCGGGAATCCATACAATATCATCCTCAGCGACGACGATAGGAACCCTTAAGCGGCGTTCTCGCGCCACCTTTGAGTCTATCAGAACGTCCTTGACCTTGCGCGTGCCATTCATGCCCATCGGCCGCACGCGATCGCCGGGTGTAAAGTTGCGCACGGATAGCCCGGTTATCGCAATCTCCGCGAGATCGAACAGCGCGGTATCCTTATCTTTGGGCCTGTGCTTTTCCGACATGGCTTCCGCCGTCGCGACAATCATCGCATCGAAAGTATAGCCCGACCCTTCGACGACGGTTGTTCCTTCGAGC
>JBARDN010000071.1:0-10311 GCA_049795175.1 Binataceae bacterium (SeqCode)
TCGCGGCGCCGAAGGACACATACCGAGCATCGAAGATGACGAGGACGCGCTTGAGGACCATTTCACAATCGACCGGGTAGAGCGTGGGCGAATATGGCTTGAGGCAATGGACGGAAAGGATTTGGGCCCAATCGCACTGCGCCCAGCTCTCGCCCGTCAATGCAAGGTCGGATGGGAGATCGCCGGTGTCGTCAGCCGGGTGCGCGGCAGATGGCAATTGCTGGAGGTGTGGAACGTCTATCCGCATTGACGCCGGATGGAAAGACGTCGCTCAGCACTCTTGTGGCGGTGCTCCGGGCTTTGGGAGCCGATCTAAAGATCGTCGCGAGCTTTCCGACGACGAAGTGCGGATTTCCAACTTGCGCAAGCTGGCGCGGAATCGGGAAACAGTGAGACAGTCCCGCGCCTGAACCGTTCGGCGTACAGCTTCATCTTGAGCGCGGTCGCGGTTCGCTGCATGCTAGTAAATCAGCATCGTTTCGGAAGGAGGCAATTTATGCCCAACCGTGTCACGGTACGTAATGTCAGAGCAAAGGAATTGAGTGCTGCGCTCCGCCGACGCTTCCATCTTGTACCTGATGAGGAGGTCAGTGTCACCGTGACCAGAGCGAGCGCGAGAAATGCGCCGCGCCGGAATGATCCGTGGGTGGAGATTCGGGGTACGCTTACCGCCGACGAGGCCGACGCGATGGTCCGCGCGATTCACACAAGCCGACGCAACAAGAGTGACGCTCCCGAGGTCGACGCGCCGTGAATTGGCTCCTGGATACAGACACGATCGTTTACTACATGAGGGCGATGCCGGCAGTGGTCGGGCAGCTTGAGGCGACGCGCGTCTCAAGCCGTTATGTTTCGCTGATAACGCTTGGCGAGCTCTACTTCGGGATTTTCCGCTCCGCGCAGGTAGAGAAAAATTTGCGGAGGTACCGCCGATTCTTTGCAAAGGTGAAACTCTTGCCTTTCACTCCCGCGATTGCCGAGCGGTTCGGTGTAATAAAAGCCGATCTGGCAAGGCGCGGTGAAATAATAGCCGATCATGATCTCTGGATTGCCGCGCACGCGCTTGTACAAGGGGCAACGCTCGTGACTAACAACGAGCGCGACTTCGCGCGCATTTCAGGCTTGCGGATCGAAAACTGGGCTAAGTAGGCGCACGCAGGCTTGGCAGTTTGTCGGGTCGGAGCAGTGCGAAGAACGGAATGTATGATTTTGCACCAGCGCCTGTAGACTTTGCCCCACGTGGGGCAAACTGTACCAAAACAGCCACTTTGGGACACCTTTCGGGCCGAAAAACCTAAGGTTTTCCGGGCTTTCTTGGGGGTTCAAATCCCTTCTGCTCCACCATCCAGTCTCTCGATTTTCTGACATCGCGGAGAATCGCACGCAGACCGCGCGTGTGCGCGCGATTTGCGATCGGAGGCGGACGCGGAGAACGCCTCTTGCGCCACGATTCGCGCGAATCGGCCAATTCCTCTCTCGGCGCGAATTGCCTAGGTCCGTCCGGATGGCGGTAAATGGTCAGTATAAATAGCCGATGAAGCGGCGCACGCGTTTCGCCTGACCATCGCGTCCATAGACGCTCTATCTCCTTCCAACACCGTTGCACCAGAGCGATGTGTGCTGATGACGGCGGAGGCGCCGAAGCCCCCGCCCGAGAAGGAGATTTCACGTGGACACCGATAGTAATCCCGTCACTGTCAAGGCGAAGGCTACAGTGCCCTCGAAAACCAGGGCGGCACGCCAGTCACCGCGCTCATCGCGACCGCTAGCGAAGTCAGACAAGCTGGTCTGCCGATACTGCGGCAGCGATGATCTCGCGCCATCTTTCAAGAAGAGGCGCGATGCCCGATGCCGCGCCTGCTTCAAGAAGCGCTACGGTTCGTCCGCGCCGAGCAGGGAGTCCGCGCGCACTCGGAAGAAGGCCGCGAAGTAGCTCAAGAGCGCGCAGCGAATCAGATCGGGGTCGGGCTCGCGATACGAGTTCGGCCCCGGTCGCATTCTGTTGAGCGTACGGGATGTACTCGCTTGCGCCGACGCAGCTGCGCTCCGATTCGCGAGAGTGAATCAGCGGATGCTGAGCGCTGATTCCTGCGCGCTCCAGAGCAAGGGAAGATCAACCCGGCGTGTGAGACCTATTACCGTGAGGTCGGGAGGCTGGCGACCTTCAGCGATCGCCTCGACGATCCTTGGTGACAGAAAACCCAGCCAAATCAATCGCCGAACCGAACGGCGATCGATCCCTTCCCGCTTCGCCAGTTCGCCCACCGACTTAACCTGCCCTGAGAGCAAATCTTGCGACCACCTGCGCGCACGGGCGACCGCCTTGAGGAGCGGGAGATTGACGCGGCTGGGAGTGGCGTCGCCTTCCAGCACCAACCGCAATTGACGCCGCGCCGTTTCATCTGCATCGGTACGAATTTGTTGAGAGCGAGATGATCCACGCCACCACCGTTCGTATCGGTCGGCGGCAACGGAAGCTTCAGCGAGAGCCGGACACCCTCGCGGCTGAGGTCGACTCGTTCGATAAGCTCAGCAAGCGCCGAGACGCTTTGTCCGATCGATTGCAGCCTTGCAATCCACGCTGCAGCGGACGTCAGCGCCGACACCAACCGGTCGGACTCTTTGGGAAGCAGTCCTCAATTTTTCGAGGGTTGGCCTTCACGTCCTCAGCAACAGTGATCACGCCTCGGAAGAGGCCATCGCAATGATCTCTCGCCCAAATGAGGTTGTCGATACGCTCACGGTTTCCGAGACGATCTTTCCAGGCGCAAAGATCCGGGCGATTGAAATTAGTTCACGTGCGCTGTGATTACCTCCAAAGAATTTGCATCGAAATTTGGTACATACAGATTAAAGCACCCCAAATCGGCCAAACAGTCGCCGACATTAGTTGGTCCGACCGTTACGTCGCGTGGGAACATATCCGCTGAAGTCGGCGTCGGCGGAATCGTTGTGATTACGGTCGGCGTCTGGGGGTTGCTAACATCCAAAATCGCCACGTTCGTGTCGCCTGCCGGTTGGGGAAGTTTAGAAAAAAACCGGTTAGAGTTTGCCACGGCGAGCATCTGATCATTGTTAAATAACGCCAGGCCGACAGGGGCTGTGCCACCGCTATCCCCAAATCCAACCAATGCGTCGTTTACGTCATTTAGGGATTTCGACAACAGCTTCGAAACATCGAAGGCTAAAACTTGATACCCGCTTGTGCCTGGGCCTGGGCCTGGTTGCACGCCTGGCAAGTTCAAGTTGAGACCACGTGTTGCCACCCAAATATATTTGCCGTCCGCCGTTTCGACTACCCGAACTGGCGAACATCCGGAGGCAATGCTTACCAGGATCGAACCCTGCCCGCCCCCGCTCGTTGCTTTGCCGACGTCGATAATAGTTAGCAGGCCGTTGTTTTGGCCCTCAATGGGCTTACCCTTTTGGTCAAGCCCCCCGGGTTGGCAATTTTGACTTGCCAGGATCCCACCGTTTGGGGTGTTTGCGACGTTAGTCGGATCCCAATACGGGTTTCCGGTTTTCTTGTTAATCTCGTTTTGACGCGCATTTTCGTTCACGACATAAAGGCGCTGGCCATCATGTGACACAGTTACACCCGGAATAGTGTCGGCGCCCGGTATGTATATGTTCTTGTTTTGCTCGATTGACCGTGTTCGCGGCGAAAATCCGCCGCCAGAGTTCCGTTGAACCCTGATGACACCTACTGTCCCGCCCAAACCAAAATTAACATTGGGCGGGGGGAGATGCTTTAGTCCATATTCATTCGCAACAAATGCATATCCCGGGTTTCCATTAGGCGTGAGAGCGATATTAAAACTACCGGGATAACAGCCTCCCCCTTGTGCGGTACACGACATAGGGGGCTGTACCGGCCGTTGTTGAACATTGATTATGTTGTTCTTGCCGTCTATGGCACATGTTTTTACGTCGCTCAGATTGAAAAATTCAGCGCCCTGCTGCTCAACCGCGGCACCAACGCTGACTCCCTGCGGGGCTGGCAAAAATTGCATCCCATCAACCGCAGTTACGGCCTGTCCGCGAGGCGGAGGAAATCCAATAATGTTTGGGCCGCCGCACGGGTTATTGAAATCAGAGTCAAAAACCTGAACACCTGACTCGTTGGGGAGGGCGGGCGGTGTCGTGGGGGCGCACTCTAGTTGGCCATTTGGCACCTCGCAGTCTAGAGAGACCAGTACATACTTGTCATCAGCCGTAACCAGCGCCATAGAGGGATGTCCGAAAGTCGAATGAAACTTTGGAACCACGGTCACGCTCGAACCCGCTGAAACCTTTCCTGCACAACAAAGAAAAAGGGCCAAAAGGTAAAATGCCGCCGTAAGTTTTAGAACCTTACTCATTGATGCGTTCAACGAACAAAATATCGAACCTCTAAACTGTCGCACGAATGACCCTCCTCAATTCGAACAGCAACGCCACCGACTGGAGAGTCGTGTTAGAGATCGCAATCCAACCCGCGAATGAACATGCCATCAAGCCCCCTGTGTCGCGGGCACGCGTCTTCCTTCTTTCATAACCGATGTCCTTTTTCAAATTAAATCCTCTGCAGAAGTAGGGTTTTGAGCGTTCGGAACTCTAACCGTCTCTCGACCGTTAGCAAGTCTGCACTTCGTCGTCCGGTTCTCCCAAAATCACGAATTCGCCACACACAGGGTTGACGATGAGGCGACTTCACACCGACTACCGGAGGAGTAGACAGCCTCCGCACGATTGCCCGCCGTTCTGGCCGCCAGACCTTACCTCGAGGCAAAAGCCTTCACCACTCGTGCTGCTAGTCGCATTCGAAATAATTTTGCGGACCACAGCCACGCTCCCCGTGGCAGAACGCCTACGTCGAGCGGGTGATCGGTTCGATTCGCCGCGAATGTTTGGATCACATCGTGATCTTCAACCAACGCCATCTGCGCCGCGTCCTGTCCTCGTACGTCGACTACTACCAACGCACCCGCACGCATCTCTCGCTCGACAAAGATTGCCCCCTATCCCGCCCGATTCAGCATGGCAACATCGGAAGAGTCGTAGCCATCCCAAAAGTCGGTGGCTTGCATCATCGCTACGAACGTCTCGCCGCCTGACTCGTCTCGGACTTCTGCTCACCAATCGTCGCGCGGCTGCCGTACACCGGCGTCTGCGGATCTATCTTTCGGTGGGTTTTTCGATCTCGATCAGAGTTCAGCCGCTTGTGATTCGGATCAAAGCCGGTATCCTCTGAGCGCACCTATTTGACACTGATTTCTCGCACCCGCTCGAATTCCGGTTCAGATGGAATTTTCAGTAGGGACAAGCAGTACTTAGACAGTCTAATGTAGCATCCGAGCAAAATCAGTAGCGCCGGATGCAACAAATTGCCGTGTGTGTGGCGAATTGCTGATTTCTGTGGAAAATCAGTAATTCGCCACGCACAGGGAACGGCGCGCCGCCTTTTTCATCCCCGCACCTGCTCGACGACTTTCGGTAATACCTCTTAAGCTTGCGCTGGAGAAGGCCAACCGCGATCATATGGGTCTCCGAAAAGCATGTTGTATGACTTCGCGATCGTCGGTGGCGGAATCGTCGGAATTTCCACAGCGTGGAACCTTCAGCGCCGGCAGCCAGACAGCAGAATTGTAGTGATAGAAAAGGAATCCCGGCTGGCGAGGCATCAGACCGGCAGAAACAGCGGAGTCATTCACGCCGGCGTCTATTATCAGCCGGGCAGCCTTAAGGCCCGGTTGTGCAAAGAAGGCGCTGAAGAGACGCTGAGGTTTTGCGAGAAGCATGACCTACCCGTTCAACGATGCGGCAAGCTGATCGTAGCCACCAATCAAGTCGAGCTTGATCGATTAAAGGATCTCGAGGAAAGGACCAGGGCAAATGCCATTCCTTTCGAGCGACTTGACAGGGCCGAGCTTCAACGCCGAGAGCCGCGTATTGTCGGTTTGGGCGCGATGCACGTTCCTTCAACGGCAATCGTCGACTACTCCAAGGTGACCGACGCCCTGGCCGACGAATTCGCGGCGGGCGGCGGTGAAATCCGGCTGGGCGAACGCGTCATAGGTATTAGGGAAGAACACGGCCATGTCGACGTCGACACGGATCGGAGTTCATTGCGCGCTCGCAGATTGGTTGGATGTGCTGGACTATTTGCGGACCATGTAGCGCGATGGTGCGGTGTCGGAGACGATTTCAAGATCGTTCCTTTTCGCGGCGAGTACTACCGCTTGGGTTCCGACAAGAATGATATCGTCAGTCATCTCATCTATCCCGTCCCGGATCCGAGCCTGCCGTTTCTCGGCGTCCACCTCACTCGGATGATTGATGGCTACGTAACAGTCGGTCCTAATGCCGTCCTCAGCTTGAAACGCGAAGGCTATAAGCGATTTGCCTTCAGCGCGAAAGATGCCGTCGAAACCCTTTTCTTCCCGGGATTCTGGCGCATCGCGAAACAGAATCTACGTTCAGGTTCAGAAGAGTTGATGAACTCTCTTATGAAGAGCCGATACCTGGCGCTATGCCGAAAATATTGCCCCGAACTTAAAACCAGCGACTTTCATAGTCACCCTCCAGGCGTGCGGGCACAGGCCGTTATGACAGATGGAACCATGGTCCACGACTTTCTCATACGGACGACTCGCCGAACCATTCATGTGTGCAACGCGCCTTCTCCCGCGGCGACTTCTGCTATACCGATCGGCCGAGAGGTTGCCAGTCAGGCAAACGCTCTTGATTAGTGAACCGTGGAATAGTCATGCCCTGCGAAGAATCGGGCTGGAGGTCATCAGTCGAAAAGAGATCCCGTAGCGCGTCCCGAACCGCTGTGGCTCATCAAAACCTCATCCGCGCGGGCAGGAACGCAAACGTTCGATCTGGTGAGACTGCTCCGGCCTGAAAATTCCCTGATCAGTGAATTTAATTCCCTGTTCAGCAGAAAAAATTCCCTGTTCCGTCGCGTAGGGAATTTGGACAAGAATTCGAAAGAGGACAAGGCTTTTTCTGGTGTAGGCGGGCTCCAAGAGGGCCAAAATCGCGAAAATTCTCTGTATTTTCCCTGATGATCAGGGAATTTGACCTAAGAGAGCAGTTCGCATCAGACTCCGTCATCCACATCTCAGTCTCTCGACTTCAGGACCTCTCGGAGGATTGCGCGAAATCCGGCGCGTGCGTGCGATTTGCGATCGAGACAGACACGGACTGCTATGCTCTACGCCAGACTCTTCGAGCGCGAGCGCGATCGCGGCTTTAGCGCGATGTGACAGAGTTTGGTTCAGACGCCCGCTACGGACTGATCGGTAGTTCAAATGAAGATAGCTACGTTCAACGTCAACGGTATCACCGCTCGCCTATCAGCACTCATCCGCTGGCTGGCAGAATCCAGGCCGGATGTTGCGTGCCTTCAGGAGTTGAAGGCGCCCCAGGACAGATTTCCGGAAACCGCGATTCGCGAAGCCGGCTACGGAGTGATCTGGCATGGGCAGAAGAGCTGGAATGGTGTCGCGATCCTCGCGCGTGGCGCAGATCCTTTCGAGAGTCGTCGCGCTCTGCCCGGCGATTCGGAGGACCTGCAAAGCCGCTATATCGAGGCTCTGATCAATGGCGTGCGCGTAGGATGCCTTTACCTACCCAACGGCAATCCAGCACCCGGGCCGAAGTTCGATTACAAGCTGCGATGGTTGGAACGCTTGACGAAACACGCACAAGAGCTGCTCGCCGCGGCGGAGCCGGTAGTTCTCGTCGGCGACTACAACGTTATCCCGACCGATATCGACGTCTACAAGCCCGAGCGCTGGGTCAAGGATGCGCTCTTTCTGCCGGAAGTGCGAAACGCGTTCGCTAATCTTCTCGCTATGGGCTGGACCGACGGGTTGCGTAAGCTACATCCAGATGAGCGCATCTACACTTTTTGGGATTACTTCAGAAACAATTATATGCGCGATGCGGGCATGCGCATCGATCATCTGCTGCTGAGTCCGTCGGCGTCTCCTCGTCTGGTCAGCGCAGGCGTCGATCGCGAAGTCCGTGGGTGGGAAAAAGCGAGCGACCACGCGCCTACATGGATCGTGCTCGAAGACTGATCGGAATCGCTCAAGGGTCCAGCTTCAGTACGTTGTGGGCGTTATCGCGCAGGAACTTCGGCCACAGGTTGTCATCAAGGCTGGCGATAGATCCGAACACATCACAAAGGTCATCGCCAGCAGCGCGACGCGAGTCAGAAGGGGCAGATAGTTCTGTGAGACAGAATGGTGCCCGCGCTTTGCGCGGATACCGCTGCGCAGTACGTGCGTCAATTCTCGCGCGGGTTTGGCTGGTAAGGTTCATCTGATTAACGCTAACTGATTCCAAATTTCGTGGAGTGACCTGATTACGGTTCGGTTCCGGTGGCGCAGGTCGAGTGAGTGCATCAAGGTTTGTTTTCGTCGGATAGGGTATACCCTTTGAGTCGCAAAGTTTACCGAGTGTCGACGATCTTCTAAGAATGACGTCACCTTCGCGTCCAAATCAATTGCGGTCGTTGCATACCCAACCAAAGGAATTACTCCATTCCGTCCTTCATGACGTTCACCCCGATCGTCCCTTGTTTATCCATCCGTGAGCGTATTCCTGGTATGCTTCTCTCAAAAGAATTCGATCGACAGCTAGTGCGATCTCATCGCCGCTGAGGTTCAAAACGGATTCTCGGGCGGCAGGCCCAAGGCGTAGCGTCCAAGCTGTTCGGAGACACGGTCCGGATGCGCGTTGATGTGCAACGGCATCGCCTGAAAGTCGCGATACCGCCGCTCGAAGGATTGCCCCTCGCGCAGACCGTTGCCGCCCAGCACGCGCAGGGTAAGCCGCATCGCATCGTCGCATAGCCGCAGGGCCATCATGCTGGCGCTGAGCTGCTCCAGGTAATTGCCCTCCGTGGGAATTTGATGTGCCGCGATGCGGGCATCGGTCTTCGCGCAGGCGTCGTAGATAGTGGCGCGCGCAGCGGCGATTAACGCGACGGCCTGACCGAGATTCACGTGGATGGTGGGCCGTTCCGTCATCTTAACTCCCATGATCGCGACTCGGCCCTGGATGCCGCTGCACGCTTCCTTAAGTGCGGCGTCGGCGACGCCTACCGCCATGGAGCCGAGCCAAAGATCCGAGAGCGCCACCCAGTCCTCGCGATAACGATCATCGATGACGCGATAAGCCGGATCGCGGAAAGCGACACGGTACGGCAGCGGGAACGGCACCACACTCGAGAGCGCCGCTCGCACATCTTTGTAGTGAAGATGGTCGGTCGCCGACGCGCGCAGGCTCATCGCTTTCCAAGTCGGATCGATGCGTACACCTTTATGATCGGTGCGCACCAAAACCAGATGGGGCGAACGCTCGGCCTCGAAGAGGAAGGTGATTCCAGTGTAGTCGGCATAACGGCCGCCAGAGCCAAACGAGGCGACGCCGTTTAGCACGACCTCATCTCCATCGACCTTGCCAATCACTCCAGTACCGGCCCCGGCCGGCAGACAGACCCAATGCCGATTGGCCGTGATGCTGCGCAGTAACTCGATGTGAGCGGGGCCGAGAAGGCCGCAGTAGAAGTGAAACACGCACAGGTGGTTCCACAAGCACCATCCGGTCGAGCCGCACGCCGCGGCCACGGCTTCCAGCTCTCGTCCCATCGCGGTGATGCTGCTTTCGAGGCCCTCCAATGCTCTCGCTGCCGACATGCGCATGACGTCGTTGCTTTTCAACGCCGCAATCACGGCCGATGAGACCGAGCGGGTGGCGTCAGCTTCTGCCGCTTGCGCTGCGATCAAGGGCAGCAGCGGCGCGACTAAAAGATTGTTCGGCTGCGCCAGAGCGGCTGAGGCATTGCTTTGATTGGAGTCGCGGTTTTCCATTTTTCTATATCGCCTTGATTGGCTTTTCGGTAAGGACGGTGCAAAAGTTGCGCTTGATGCGATTATACCGAACCTCGGCTGGAAATGGTCCCTCGTGTTCGCAAAAAGGCACGCGATGAAATCATGAGAATTTGTGGATTTTTATGAATAAGAGCAAGCCCCGTTTCGGCCTCACCCTACCAAACCGAGGTGTAATCACCGGCGCGACTACCATCCCCGAGATGCTCGAGATGGCCGAGTGGGCAGACTCCGCCGGATGGGACTCAGTCTGGGTTGGCGATTCAATCTTCGCCAAGCCGCGACTCGACGCGATTGCGCTGCTCGGCGCGCTCGCGGCCCGGACCAAGCGGGTCCGCTTGGGGCCAGCGTGCTTCGCCAGCACTCCACTTCGTGATCCGCTGATCCTCGCCTATCAGTGGGCGTGCCTCGATTTCATGTCGGG
>JBARDN010000072.1:0-5077 GCA_049795175.1 Binataceae bacterium (SeqCode)
CGTTCCAGATGACTAAGATGTGCAACGTGCGGCGCCTGATGTGGGCCAACGATTTTCCGCATAGCGACTCGACCTGGCCGTGGTCGCAGGAAATCCTGAAGAAGCAGACCGCAAAGCTGTCCGAGGACGAGAAAAATTTCATCCTGCACGACAATGTTTCGGAGCTCTACGGTCTGAGCATCTAGCGCGCGCGATCGCTTCGGCCGTCCTGTCTCGCGCACGCGAAGGGCTGACCAGCGGCGCGCGCGCGGTTCAGTCCTTCACCCATTTTCCTCGTGTAACATCCGGCTGATAAGATTTGCTGGCTTAAATAGCTCAAGATCGAATGGCCGCGCCGCGCGAGCCGCCTTTTGCGGACTATCGCGCGGGCGCGGAGTTTTGAAAGGCGCGACCGGCTTGAAGATTCGGATGCGGCAGATTGGGATGCGGGTCATTGGGATACGGAAGATGAGGATGCGATGGATATCAGGCGGACAGCTCAACTTCGGCCCACGCGCAAGCGTGCTGTCAATGTTGGGCGCTGCCGCTTTGCTGGCGAGCCTTGCGGCGGCGGGATGCCGCGGGCAGCATACAGCGGGATATGGCGAGCAGACGGTTCCGGTGCTAGTCGCAAAGGCGGAGCAGAAAACCGTCGCGACGCGGCTGCATGCGATTGGCCGCGTCGAAGCGTTTTCGACGGTCAACATCAAGGCGCAGCTCGACGGCGTGATCACTGAAGTTCATTTCAAAGAAGGACAGGACGTCAAACGCGGCGATCTGCTGTTTGTGATCGACCCGCGCCCCTTCGAAGCCGCCCTGCTTCAGGCCCAGGCCAACCTCGCCCGCGACCAGGCAAAGGCCGCACAATCCAAAGCCGACGAAAGCCGCTATTCTTACCTGCTGAAGCAGCGAGTCGGCTCGCAGCAACAATACGATCAGGCACACGCGACCGCCGCGGCCGACAAGGCGGCGGTCGCCGCCGACGAGGCGGAAGTTCAAACCGCGAAGCTCAATCTTGCCTACACCACGATTCGCGCGCCGATCGACGGCCGCACCGGCAACCTGCTGGTGCATCAGGGGAATCTGGTCAAGAACAACGCGGACACCCCGATGGTCGTGATCAATCAGATAAGTCCCGTGTACGTCGATTTCTCGGTTCCTGAACAGAGCCTGTCCGACGTGCGCCAGGGCATGGCCCGGCGAACGCTGCCGGTCGAGGTAACGATTCCCGGCCAGCAAGGCGTGCTCGAAAAGGGCAACCTCAGTTTCATCGATAATTCCGTGGACATGAAGACTGGAACGATCGAGCTCAAGGGCCTCTTCAGCAATCAGGACGGCAAGCTATGGCCGGGCCAGTTTGTGGACGCGAATCTGATTCTGAATGAACGGCCCGGCACCGTCGTGGTGCCGTCGCAGGCGATCCAGACAGGAGCCGACGGTTCCTACGTATTCGTGGTCGATCATGAAATGAAGGTGCAGAGCCGCCCGGTGGTGGTCGGCACCTCGGACGACGGACAGACTGTAGTCGAACGCGGACTGACCAGCGGCGAGACGGTGGTGACCGACGGGCAGTTGCGCCTGGTGCCGGGGGCGCGCGTCTCGATCAAATCCGGAATCAGCGGCAGCAGCGGAGTGGCTTCGTGAATATCGCCGAAATATTTATACGCCGACCGGTGATGACGACGCTGCTTTCGCTGGCGATTGTTTTCTTCGGAATGATGGCGTATCGGCTGCTCCCGGTGAGCGATCTGCCCAACGTCGATTTTCCGACGATTGTCGTCTTCGCAAGCCTGCCGGGAGCAAGCCCGGACACGATCGCGTCGTCGATCGCGACCCCGCTGGAAAAGCAGTTCACTACCATCGCGGGGCTGGACTCGATGACCTCGACCAGCATTCTGGGCGGCACCAACATCACGCTGCAATTCACGCTGTCGCGCAATATCGATGCGGCAGCGCAGGATGTGCAGGCGGCGATCACCGCGACCCTGGCGCAGCTTCCGCAAGGGATGCCGAGTCCGCCGACCTTCAAAAAGGTCAATCCCGCGGATTCGCCGGTGCTCTATCTTTCGCTCAGCTCGACCACGATGCCGATTTCCCAGGTCGATGAGTACGCCGAGACCTATCTGGGCGAGCGCATCTCGATGGTGTCGGGAGTCGCGCAGGTGCAGGTGTACGGCGCGCAGAAGTACGCGGTGCGAATCCAGGTTGATCCGCAAAAACTCGCGTCGCGCGGGATAGGAATCGACGAGGTTGCGCAGGCAATCCAGGACGCCAACGTCGATCTTCCAACTGGCACGCTTTACGGTGCGCATCAGGCTTTCACCGTCGATACCCGGGGCCAGTTGATGAACGCCGCGGCCTATCGGCCATTGGTTGTGGCCTATACCAACGGTGCGCCCGTGCGCCTCGAAGATATCGGGCGCGTGCTCGACAGCGTGCAGGACGACAAGACCGCGAGTTGGTCCAATGGCGAGCCCGCAGTGGTGCTCGCGATCCAGCGCCAGCCCGGAACCAACACCGTCGAGGTGGTTAACAACGTCACCAAGCTGCTGCCCTCGTTCCGCGAGCAGGCGCCGGCCGGGCTGCATATCGAAATTCTTGGCGACCGCTCGGAGACGATTCGCGCCTCAGTTGACGACGTGCAGTTCACGCTGCTTTTGACCGTGGCGCTGGTCGTGATGGTGATCTTCCTGTTCCTGCGCAACCTGTCGGCGACGATCATCCCGAGCCTCGCCCTGCCGATGTCGATCATCGGAACCTTCGGCGTCATGTGGGTGCTGGATTACTCGCTCGACAATCTTTCGCTGATGGCGATCGTTCTGGGCGTCGGCTTCGTGGTGGACGACGCGATCGTCATGCTCGAAAACGTCGTGCGGCACATGGAGATGGGCAAGGACGCGCTGACGGCGTCGCTCGATGGCGCGCGCGAGATCAGCTTCACGATCCTGTCGATGACGCTGTCGCTGGCAGCGGTGTTCATCCCGGTCCTGTTCATGGGCGGAATTCTCGGCCGCCTGCTGCACGAATTCGCAGTCACGATTGGCGCCGCGATTCTGGTCTCCGGAGTCGTGTCGTTGACCCTGACTCCGATGCTCTGCTCGCGTTTTCTGAAGCCGCCCAAGAGCGAAAAACACGGACGCATGTATCAGGTCACCGAGCATTACTTCGACGTGGTGCTCGACGGATACCAGCGGAGCCTCGCCTGGGTGATGCGCCATCGCCCGGCCACGATGGCTTTTTCGGGACTGATTCTGATCGTGACGATTTATTTCTTCTATGCGATTCCGAAAGGCTTTCTGCCGAGCGAAGACACCGACGAATTGATCATGTTCACGCAGGCGGCGCAGGGAATTTCATACGACTCGATGGTGAAGCACCAGCTCGCAGTCGTGAACCTGCTCAAGAACGATCCGAACATCCGGCAATACTTCGCCGGCGTCGGCAGCGCCGGCCCCTCCGGCGGCACCAACTCCGGGATGCTCTTTGTCCATTTGAAGCCGCGCTCAGAGCGCAAGCTCAGCGCCGACCAACTGATCAACAAGTGGCGCCCAATCGTTAACTCGGTCCCGGGCCTGATGGTGTTCCTGCAAAATCCGCCGCCGATCAGGATCGGCGCGCAATTCACCCGCAGCATGTACCAGATGACGCTGCAGAGCCCCGACACGGAATCGCTGTACAAGTACGCGCCGATCCTCGAGAAGCGGATGCACACGCTCAAAGATCTGCGCGGCGTCAACAGCGATTTACAGGTCGAGAATCCGCAGGTGACGATCAAAATCGATCGCGACAAGGCGCATGCGCTCGGCGTCACCGCCGGCGCGATCGAGAACGCACTCGACGACGCATACGGCGAACGCCAGATCTCGACCATCTACGCGCCCAACAACGAGTACTGGGTCATCATGCAGGTGCTGCCCCAGTACCAGATGGATCCGGCCACGCTGGCGATGCTCTACGTGCGCTCGTCAACCGGCTCGTTGGTGCCGCTGGACACGGTGGTCAAGTTCTCGCGCTCGCTGGGCGCATTGCAGGTTAATCATTACGGGCAGTTGCCGTCCGCGACGATCTCGTTCGACCTGGCGCCCGGGGTCTCGCTTGGCAAAGCGCTCGGCCAGGTGCAGGCGCTCGCGCGCGACACCCTGCCCGACACCATCACCGCGAACTTCCAGGGCACGGCGCAGGCTTTTCAGAGTTCGCTCGGCAACCTCGGGATGCTGCTGATCATGACGATCCTCGTCATCTACCTGGTGCTGGGCGTGTTGTACGAAAGTTTCATCCATCCGATCACGATTCTGTCCGGGCTTCCCGCCGCCGGTTTCGGCGCATTGTTGACGCTGTGGATTTTCGGGATGGAACTCGACTTGTTCGCGTTCGTCGGGGTCGTGATGCTGGTGGGATTGGTCAAGAAAAACGCGATCATGATGATCGATTTCGCGCTCGACGCGCAGCGCACCGAGGGCAAATCGCCGACCGAGGCGATCTTCGAGGGCGCGATCGTCCGCTTTCGCCCGATCATGATGACCACCGCGGCGGCCCTGATGGGCACGCTGCCGATCGCGATCGGAATCGGCGCGGGCGCGGAATCGCGCCGCCCACTGGGCGCGGCCGTGGTCGGTGGATTGTTCTTCTCGCAGTTCCTGACCCTTTACATTACGCCGGTGATTTATACGTATATGGAATCGGCCACCAGGATTGTTCATGCGTGGCGCACCGGCGAAAAATATGTCCCGGAGCCCGAACCAGATTTTGGAAACGGCGCGGAAACCGAAGCCCAGCGGCGCCGGATGGCGTCGTAGCTCCGGGACAACGGAGTTACTTCAATGCCTTCATTCAAACGCGGTCAGGTTTCGCTCTACTACGAGGAATTCGGCGCGGGCTATCCGATCCTGTTATTCGCGCCCGGCGGGATGCGATCCTCGATCGAATTCTGGGCGAAGAGTCCGTTCGATCCGACGATCGAACTCGCGAAAGATTTCCGCGTGATCGCGATGGATCAGCGCAACGCCGGAAAATCCCGCGCGCCGCTTAACCGCGCCGACGGATGGCACACCTATACGCAGGACCATCTCGCATTGCTCGATCATCTCGGGATCAAGCA
>JBARDN010000073.1:0-3147 GCA_049795175.1 Binataceae bacterium (SeqCode)
TTCGATCTCGCAGTTCCGCCCGGCGCGATCGCCGCGATTCTCGCAAAGCTGCCGACCCGCGCCGCCGTGCTGATGCAGAAGCCGATGGGCCGCGACCTGGAAGAGGCGCGCACAATCCTGGCGCTATGCCGTGAGCGCGAGCTTGCCGCCGCGGTGAATTTCCAGCTCCGCTTTGCTCCCAATATGCTGGCGCTGCGCGACGCAATCACCCGCGGCGTGCTCGGCGACATCACCGACCTCGAGGTCCGCATCGTGCTGCATACCCCCTGGGAGTATTGGAGGTTTCTGCGCGATGCGCCCCGGCTCGAAGTGCTGATGCATTCGATTCACTACCTCGACCTGATTCGTTCGCTCGCGGGCGAGCCGCGCGGCGTCTATTGCAAGGGCGCGCGCCATCCGGGGGCGCCCGGCTACGCCGACACACGCACCTCGATCATCCTGGATTACGGCGACTCGATTCGCGCGAGCCTGACGATGAATCATGCGCATCGCTTCGGCGCCAAACATGCCGTCTCAGAAATCAAGCTCGAAGGAACTCGCGGCGCGGCGCTCGCGAAAATGGGCGTGAACCTGAACTATCCGCACGGCGAGCCCGACGCGCTGGAAATCGCGGCCGACGGACAGCCGTGGCGCTCGGTCCCGCTTCGCGGTTCATGGTTTCTCGAGGCGTTCGAGGGCCCGATGGCGAATCTGCAGCGCTTTGCCGCCGGCGAGGACGCCGCGCCGGTCTCCAGCGTCGACGACGCGATCCGTACGATGGCGCTGGTCGAAGCGTGCTACGCCTCAAGCGCCAGCGGCGCCACCCCTATCGCCGACCCCTGACGCTGCTACGCGCGGGCGGCGGGGTTCAGCTTCATCTTGATCGGCATGTGCTTGATTCCGCCGACGAAGCTCGAGCGCAGCCGCTCGATCGGTCCCGCCATCTCCGCGTACTCCATCCGCTCCATAAGCTGGCGGAAAATCACTTCGAGCTCGAGGCGCGCCAGATTCGCGCCGAGACAGAAATGCTCGCCGATCCCGAATGCGATATGCGGATTCGGATCGCGCCCGATGTCGAACTTGAACGGCTGCTCGAACACTTCTTCATCGCGATTCGCCGACGGATAGAACAGGCACACCGACTCGCCCGCCTTGATCTTCTGGCCGCGAATCTCCGTGTCCTCGGTCGCGGTGCGCGTGAACTGGATAACCGGCGTGGTCCAGCGCACGATCTCTTCGACCGCCGGCTTGATCAGGGCGGGATTTTTCTTGAGCCGGTCCCATTGATCGCGATGCTCGATCAGCGCCATCAGGCCGCCGGTCGTCGCGTTGCGCGTGGTCTCGTTGCCCGCGACCACCAGCAGCAGAAAATACGAGAGCATCTCGAATTGCGGCATCAGCGTGCCGTTGAGTTTCGCCGACGCGACGATACTGGTGATGTCGTTGGTGGGATTCTTGGTGCGCTCGTTGACCAGGTCGGTGAAGTACTGGAACAGTCCCAGCCGCGCGCGCTGAAAGGTTTCATCCGAGCTGGCGCCGTCCTGAAACTCAGGGTCGCCACCGCCGATCGTTTCGTTGGTCCAGCGGAAGAGCTGATCCCAATCCTTGCGCGGCACTCCGAGCAGCTCCGCGATTACGGCCAGCGGTACGCGCGAGGAAACGTCGGTCACGAAATCGCACGCGCTCTTGCCGGTCACGCCGTCCAGCACCTCGCGCGCGATCCGTTCGATCTCGGGCTGCAGATCGCGCACCGCGCGCGGCGTAAATCGCCGGCTGATGATCGAGCGGTACTCGCCGTGCTCGGGTGGATCCATGTTGAGCAGATGCCGAAACGGCGGGACCGGGTCGGGATCGGCCGGACCGTCGGGCACGAATACCAGCAGGCGCTTGACGATCGAAAACAGCTTGGGCTGCTTGGCCACCTGCACGATATCCGCGTATTTGGTCAACGCCCAGAACGGATCGGTGTGCGGATATTCGGTCCAGTGCACCGGATCGTTCTTGCGCAGCCAGGTCCACTCGGCATGCGGGTAGCCATTCTTGGCGTAGTGGTCCGGGCCGATAATGTTGAGGTTATCGAGCGAGGGTTGCTGCTGTTCCATTGATTGTTGCCTCGGCGGAAATGCCGCGGAGTTGAATTGCGCGGCGCCGGCGCGCCGATGGATCAAACCTACTCTTCCAGCGTAATCGCCTGGCGCGGGCACATCTTGATCGCGAGCTTCACCTTCTCGCGCAGCCGCTCGGGCGGATTCTCGAGCAGCAGATGCGCCTTGTCGTCGTCGCGAACCTCGAAGACCTCGGGCGCGGATTCCTGGCAGCGCTGATTTCCCTCGCACAGCTTCAAATCGATCACGACCTTCATGGCATCTCCTGACGGACTTATCGGGGCGCTGAACACGCGCTCAAAGATTAGCGCAGCCGCATAGATCAGCCAACGCAGTGCAGCACCACCACCCGCGCGTGCCGTTGGGCCGCGCAATCTCGCATGGGAACGTCGGCACGGGATCATCGGAATGCAAAGACGAGCGCGTCGCGACGCGCCCCGACGAATTAAATCTTTGTCTTCGCAGGGGCGGGTCGCGAGCCGCCGGTTTGTGCACGACCTCGGCGGCCTTGTCCGTCACCGGGAACCGCGTCTGCTCCTTCTCCGCGAAGCGATTCGTGCGATTCTTCTCCCTAACGAGCGTTCGGGTTTTTGCCAGATTTGTTCATGGCTGAACTGTTCAGCCTTATGCCCGAATCCACTTCGTGCAAAACTGATCGCGTGGAAGCAAACCGCACACTATTCCGGCCCACTTTGCCGCCGTCACTCCAGTCGGCTGCTTTCGCGGCGAAGGAGGGCGGAATTAATTCCGCCGCTACAAGTGATCAATTCAACCACCAAAACACCAAGGCACAAAGAACTGACGCATCTGCGCGCGCCGCGCGCGGAATTGAATATTCTTCGTGCGTTGGTGGTCTTCGTCTTCCTTGGTGTCTTCGTGTTTAGTTTTTTGCCGCGTCAGACGGTCAAAAAATCAAGGTACCAAAAAGACGCCGGGAACGGACCCATCAGGCGAAATCACCAGCATTTTCAAGGAGTTTATTTTTTAAGCCACTAGAAAAGATACCAAACGAACCCACCGAAAATTGCCCAAAATCAAAAAACCCAAGGCCTGACCTTGCCCA
>JBARDN010000074.1:0-10956 GCA_049795175.1 Binataceae bacterium (SeqCode)
GGCTCGCTGGTGAAGACGAACGGGGTGACGCCGGGAACGCGAATCGTGAACCAGTTGCCGTAGCGGCGCGCGCACTGGTCGAGAAAACGGTACGGGTTGCGCACGAAACCGAACGTCGCGACGATACCGGGCCCCGACGGAAGTAACGCCGATTTGCCGCCACCCCAATGCACGAGTGCCGAGTACCACGGCATCGGCATCGTCACAATCTGGCGAAGCGAACGACTCTAATTCGTGGCGATCCTGCCGGGACTGGCGAGTAGTCCTGCCGTACGCTCATCCTTGGGTCTGAGACTTTCGCCGTTGATGCTGACGAACTATCGGACCGATGACCTGTTCAGGGCTGCAGCGGCGCGTATGAGCGTCTTGAAGGCGTCCTCATCTATTCCATCACCCTCATGGAGATCGATCGCGCGTCTGACGTTGCCTTCAAGGCTGGAGTTGAACAGTCGCGAAGGATCCTTAAGCGAAGCGCCCTTGGCGAAAGTCAGCTTCACAACACTCTTGTACGTCTCGCCGGTGCAGATCATTCCATCGTGAGACCAAACCGGAACGCCTCTCCACTTCCACTCCTCGACCACCTGAGGATCAGCCTGTTTGATGAGAGCGCGGACATGGGAGAGCGTTTTGCCCCTCCAGTCGTCCAGTTCCTTGATCCTCGCGTCGATCAGCCGAGCAGGGGATTCACTCTTGCTCGTCGCGCTCTTTTTTCTCATATTATTTGCAACTCACCTTCGGCTGTTTTCTATCTTGCGAAGGTACCAATCACCAATCATCCGGGCCAGCAATGGTTGCGCTCGTGAAAAATGTCTCTGTTGCGGCGTTTTTCGACGCGTCCATTTTGGAGGGTGCGGGCGGTCAAGTCGATCTTCAGAAGTCACAAAACCCTTGGGGCCCAGGCGTCTCCTGCCGATTTCACGCCTCGCCGCTTCCCTAACGATCGTTCGGGTTTTTGCCAGATTTGTTCATGGCTGAACTGTTCAGCCTTATGCCCAATTCCACTTCGTGCAAAAGTGATCCCGTGGAAGCACTCTGCACACGATTCCGACACACTTTGCGTGCCTCAATCCGACGCAATGCTCCCGCGACGGGCGAGGTTTCTCGCGATGCGCGCAGCGCGCGATTCTGCGCACGACGCGAAACCGACCGTCCATTCGCGCTCGAAATGACACTCGATCATCGCTTGGTGTCATTCCGAGCGCGCGCGGTCGACGCACATCGCCTCGCGCTCGTCACTCCGAGTGGCAGAGCTCGCGAGGAATCTCGCCCTCGGCACTCGCACACTCCCTCGATGGACCGCGCTACGCCCGCTTCGTCAGTAGCGGCGGACGGCTCGTCCGCCATCGGCCAGAGCCGCCATTGGCCGCGCCCGACCGTCCGAAAATCGATGACCGAAAAAGCTGCAGAAACGGAGCCATTGTCTCGAAAGCGGCAGCATCTTCAAGGAGTTTATTTTTTGAGCCACTAGAAAAGATACCAAACGAACCCACCGAAAAATGCCCGAAATCAAAAACCCCAAGGCACTACCTTGCCCAAAATCGGCGAAAATGCGGACGAAACCGCGCCTGGCAGATCTTTGTTTCTCTTTAGGGGAGGGCCCCGGACCCGAGCGTTTCCGCACCGGGTCCGAGGCGCCTGGGAGAGGACTTGTTCAGCTCTGCCGCGATCGCAGTGGCGGCGTGCTATTGTCCGCCGATCGTCCGGATGACCGAGATCATCGCGGGTCCGACGATCACTGCGATCATCGCGGGCAGAATGAAGAGCACCAATGGAAACAGGATCTTGATCGAGGCCTTCTGCGCCTGCTCTTCGGCGCGCAGACGGCGGCGCGTGCGCAGCGCATCGGAGCTCGCCTTCAACGCGGGTCCGATTTGCGCGCCCAATTGCTCACTCTGGATAAGGGTCGCGGCCAGCGGCTTGATATCATCCACCGCGGTTCGCTCGGCCAGCGCGCGCAGCGCTCCGCCCAGCGACGCGCCGGCGGAGATGTCGCTTGCGACCAGGCTGAGCTCGGTGCCGATCTCCTGGCCCTGGCGCTCGCATTCGGTGCCGACGATCCGGATTGCTTCGTACAGCCCGAGTCCGGCTTCGACGCAGACCACCAACAGATCGAGCACGTCGGAAAGCTGGCGCGCGATATTGTTCTGACGCGCACGGGCGCGCCGTCCGATGTAGTAGCTCGGGACGAAGATTCCGATCGCGGCGCCGCCGAGCCCGAACAGCAACGGCTGCGCCACCGAAACATGCAGCACCACTCCAATCAGCAACCCCAGCGCGCCGCATCCTACTGCCAGCATCACGCGCACCACCTGGTAGAAGTGCGGCGCGGCGGCTTTAAGAAACCCGGCCTGCGCGAGCGTCTGCGCAAGCTTCTCGCCTTGCGGAGTATCAAGGTCGGGAGCCGGAACTTTTTTGGACGCCCACTTGAAGATCATCCGCAAAAGGTTGGGATCATATTCGTTGGCGCCGTCGAACGCGCCCTGCGTCACACGCATCTTGACCGCCAGGTCGGCAAAGCGATCGTCGACCGCGCGATGGCCCGCGAATACTCCGACGTACAAGGCCACGGCGCCGGCGGCGACCAGGAAGAAAAAAGCGATACTGATGAAAAGCGCGCTCATATCAGTAACTCACGCGCAGCAATCGCCGAATCGTCAGGATTGCCGCGAGGTCCATGCCCATCGCAAACTTCAGGATCTTCTGTCCGGTGGGATCGTGAAACAGAGAATCGGTGTAGCCCGGCTGGATCAGAGAAAACGCGGCCAGCACCAGCACCGGCAGGATACCGACCACCCATCCGCCCATCCGTGCCTGCGCGGTCAGTGCGCGGACCTGGAGACGCAGACGCTGGCGGATGCGGACGATTTCAGACAGCCGTCCGACGATTTGCGCCAACGACGATCCAACCTCGCTCTGCACCTTGACCGCGACCGTCAGCAGCCGCAGATCGTCCTCGGGAACGCGCTTCAACATGTCGTCAAGCGCACGCGGCAGCGGCAGTCCGATGCGGTTCTGCTCGAGCACGGTGCGAAATTCGACTCCCAGCGGATCCGCGAATTCGCCGACCACGACCTGCAGCGCGCGCTGGAGCGAATGGCCCGCTTCGAGCGACGACTTGATCAGATCGAGCGCGAACGGAAGCTGATTGCTGAAGAGTTTCAGGCGGCGTTTCTTTTTGAACTGGATATACACCAGCGGCATCGCGGCGAAGATGATTCCGGCGCCTAGCCCAAACCACAGGTCGCCGAACATCGCGTCGCCCAGAAACAACCCGCCGCCGAACATCAGCACGATGATCAACAGCGCGTCGCCGACCCTGGCATACATCCCGGCCTGCCACATCATCTCCTCGAGCCGGCGCAGCACGTTCAACCGGTACACGACGGCGAGCAAATGGCCCTCGTCGGGGCGGCGTTTGCGCATGATCCCGAGATCAATATCGTCGGCCGGACGGGTCAGGCGGCGCGATATTTCGCTCTTCTGATCGGTCTCGGTCTTGCTCCCGGTGATCAGCACCAGCGCGAAGACGAAAATGACCGCAAAGATTCCGGAAGCAATTAGAAAATCCATGGCTTCATCCCACCACCGAGTTGGCCCGGAACAGCCGCGCGTCAAGCTTCAACCCCGCGGACTCCAGCCGCTGCGAATAGCTCGAGCGGATCCCGGTCGAGACGAAGCTGCCCTTGATTTCGCCGTCGCTCCCCACCCCGGTGCGCTTGTATTCGAACAGATCCTGCATCATCACCATTTCCCCCTCCATTCCGCTGATCTCGGAAATTTTCATCACTCTGCGGTTGCCGTCCGACAGGCGCGAGACGTGGACGATCATGTTGAGCGCCGACGCGATCTGCTGACGCATCGCGCGCTGCGGGATACTGATTCCCGACAGCAGCATCATCATTTCGAGCCGCCCCATCGCGTCGCGCGGCGTGTTGGCGTGGATCGTTCCGAGCGAGCCGTCGTGGCCGGTGGACATCGCCTGCAGCATGTCGAACACTTCGGCGCCGCGGACTTCGCCGACGATTATCCGGTCCGGCCGCATACGCAGCGTGTTCTTGACCAGGTCGCGCTGGCTGACTTCGCCCTTGCCTTCGACGTTGGCCGGGCGGGTTTCCAGACGGACCACGTGTGGCTGCTGCAGCGAGAGTTCGGCGGAATCTTCGATCGTCACGATCCGCTCGTCGGCCGGCACGAACGCCGACAGGCAATTGAGCATCGTGGTTTTCCCCGAGCCGGTGCCGCCGCACACGATAATGTTGAGCCGCGCCCTGACGATAGTTTCGAGAAATTCGACGATCTCCGGCACCACCGATCCCTTATCGACCAGGTCCTGCATTGCGTAACGCCGTTTTCCGAAACGCCGGATCGAGAGCGACGGCCCATCGAGCGCAAGCGGCGGAATGATCGCGTTGATACGCGAGCCGTCCGGCAGACGCGCATCGACCATCGGCGACGACTCATCCACCCGGCGTCCGACCTGCGAGACGATCCGGTCGATGATCAGCATCAGATGCGCATCGTCCTGGAACTTGACCTCGGTCGGATGCAGTCGTCCGTGCTTTTCCACATAAACCTGGCCGTGTCCGTTGACCAGAATATCGGTGATGTCGTCGTCCCACAGCAGCGGCTCCAGCGGCCCCAGGCCGAGCAGCTCGTTTTTGATTTCCTCGACCAGCCGGGTCTTGTCGGCGTCGGTCAAAAGACGGCCATCTTCGTTCAGGATGTCGGTGATCGCGGTGGTGACTTTGGCCGAGGCCAGCGCGGGCTCCAGGCTTTCCAGACGCGAGACGTCAAGGGTCTCGAACAGGCGATTGTGAACCGCGAGCTTAAGTTGCGAGAACCCCTCGGCCTGGGTGTCCTTGGCCTTTTTGGGCGCGCCGCCAATCAGCGAACGCTGGAACTGCGCCGGCGCCTGGCTCGTCTGCTGTGAGATTCTATCGACCAGCTTCATGGCGACCTCAGTTGCGCGCACCAATCACGTTGAGCAGTTTGGAGACAAACTTTGAGCCGTCGGGGGCGCCCGCACTGGCGAAGGTGAGGTTGCTGCTCGCGACCCGGCGGGCGATTTCTTCGATGCTTTTGGCCAGCGGAGAGTTCGACGCCACCTGCCACAAGTCCTGGGCGCTCAACTGGATCCGCTCGAGAATCTTTTCGTCGCGCGGCACTTTGGCAAAGATCGGTTGCGCCAGCGTATGGCTGAGCTGATCTTCGCCGATTGGATGATTCATGATGTGGCGGCTCAGCACGAAGGCCGGCTCGACGTTGCGCAGCCCCAGGCGCTGAAACAGATCGACGAACCGCCACGCGCAGCGTGCGGCGCCGATCGACTGGTCGAGCACATAGAACAGATGCTTGGAGCGCTCCCATGCCGCGACCGAATTCGCGTCAATATGGGTCCCGCAATCGACGATCACGTAGTCGAATAGCTGGCGCATCAGATCCAGCACCTCGCCGACCGCGGTGTCGGTCACCAGCTCGCTGTCCTCGATCCGCTTGGGCGCGGCCATCAGGTACACGCCCGAGGCGTGCTTGGAAAGCGCGCCTTCGAGCTGGATTGAATCGAGTTTTTTGCCGCCTTCCATCAGCGCCATGATGGTGCGCTCGGGTTCCAGATTCAGAAACACCGAGAGCCCGCTGGTCTGCAAGTCGAGGTCGACCACCCCGACCTTCTTGTCCAGCACGTAGCGCAGCGCGAGCGCCAGATTGGCCGACAGGCTGGTCACGCCGGTGCCACCAACCAGGCTCACCATCGAGATGATCTGCCCGCCCTCGTGATGCTCTTCGCGCCGGCGCGCCTCGCTGATCTTGAGCAGCGCGCGGGTCACGTCGCCGGGATCGAGCGGCAAAAACAAAAGCTCGTCGGCTCCGGCGCGCAGCACCCGCTTCATCAATTCCGGCGAGCGTTCTTCGAGCAGCGCAAACACCAGCGGCGTCGGACTGAGTTGGGTCTCGCGATGCAGATAGGCCAGCGCCGCATCCTCATCTCCGCTGAAAACCACCATGGTTACGTCCGCCGGTACCAGATCGGTGGTATCGGTGTCGGGTTCGAATTCCTCGATATCGAGCGGTGGGTCGCCGAGCGCGGCGAGCTCGGTCCGCACCTCGGTGCGCTGCCCTTCAGCAGCGCACACGAGGTGGACCTTTAGAGCTCCGCGGCGGCTTCCATTGTTCTGCTTCAGTACTGACACTGCTTCCTCTCCCTGTTGGCAGTTTCAGTGCCTGACGGACCGGTTAAAACCGGGGACGCGATGCGTCATACGTCGGCAGCTGCCGAGTCTTGATCGACTCCGGAGTCATCGGACCTATATCCGTGGGATTGTAAGTCTGCGCTCCCTCGGGCAGCGGATGGACGATTTGCGGCGTCACGCTCATCACCAGGTCGGTTTCCTGGGTCGAGTGCGAAGTCGTGCGAAACAGTCCGCCGAGATAGGGGACGTCACCAAGGTAAGGAACCTTGTTCACGGTCGAAATCGGATTGTGGAGAATCAGGCCCGCGATGATCAGCGTCTGATTGTCCCTGAGCCGCACCATGGTTTCCGCGCGCCGGGTAACGAACGCCGGGATAGTGAAGCCGAACATGTTCACGCCGTGCGCATAGTCGGGCTGCGAGACTTCGGGTTTCACCAGCAGCTCGATATTGTTGCGTCCGACCACGGTCGGCACGAACTGCACCGAGGTTCCGAACTGCTTGAACACGATCGAGGTGTTGAGCGCCTGCGCGATGACGATCGGAATCTCACCGCCGGACAGGAACTTGGCTTCCTCGCCCGAGTTCGCCAGCAGATGCGGCTGCGCAAGAATCTTGGCCAGGTTGTGGGTCTCGAGGAACTGGAAAAAGCTCTGAGTCTGGACGTTCGAGTTTCCGGCCGCCAGCCCGTAGGTCATACTCTGCGACAGCAGCATCGGAATCAGCGAGCCCCCCGGGGGCAGCGACGCTGAACCTCCCGAAATCGTCGTGCCGTTCGGCAGCACGGTGCTAAGAGAGGTCTGCGGGCTAAACGGCGTCGCCACCGCGCCCGGCATCCCGAACATCGACACGCCGTAGTTCGAGAGCGCGAGCGAAAGGTTCACGCCCTGGTTTTCGATATTGCTGCGATCCAGCTCGGCGACCACGCAATTGAGCAGCACTTGCTCTTTTCCGCTCGCGTCGATGCGGACCTGGCGCTCGTCATAGCGGCCCTGGTTGTTCCAGACCGCCAGGGTGGTGAATCCGGGTTTGTGGCCGATGAGATTGATCTGGAACGGATTGATCACCTGAATATCGGCGATATTGGTGTCGGCGATCGAGACCCGCCGAATCCGCGCGGGGAAGTCGATGATTTGCGAGGTGCCGGTCATCATGTCGATCGTGTCCGCGGGCAGCGGATGAGTTCCGCCCGAGACCGCGGTGGTCTGATAGTCGCCGCCGGAAAGCGCGATTGACGGATCGGAGCGAAACTTTTCGTTCGCGTTCTCCGCGGCCGCCTGGCTTGGAATCACGGGGTTGATCGGCTCAGCCGTCGCACCCAGCGCTGGAGGGACCGCCGCCGCCACTCTTGGAGGCGCGAGTGGAGCGGCCGCCGCAACCGGCGCGATGGCCGGCGACGGGATCGAGGCAGGAACGATGTCGGTAATCGGTTCGATAGCCGAGCTCGACGGAGCTGCCGTCGGCGCCGCCGCCACAACCGGCGCTGCGGATGCCTCGGCTGCCGGTGCCGATGCGCTGCTGGTATCGGTGCTGGCCGAAGGCGAAGCGACTGCGGCAGCCGCACTCGCCGACGCGGCAGCGGAAGCCGCCGCCGACGACACGGTATCAGATGGAGCGCTTACTGCCGGGGCAGAGGCACCCGGAACGTCAGCCGCGGTAATCGGCGGAATGTCGCTGGTGCTGGTGACCGGACCGGTGCCCGGATCAGCCCGCGCGATCACCGGCGCCGCGGAGCCGGTTTTCAGGCCCGAGCCGGAGATCGCCGGGGGCGCGTCGCCAGGCTTGTTGATGTTGCTGCTGTTCGCGATCGCATTGACGGTGACGTCGTACAGCGCATCGCCGTTGGCGGTCTTGAGCGTTATCGCCCATTCGCCCGCCTCGGCTCCGAGCAGCACTATTTTGCCGGAGTCTCCGTTGTGCACGACCAGCGCGTGAGGATTACTGATCACGCGAACGCCGGGAGTGGCTCCAGGAGCCACATTATCGATTACATAGGTCTCGCCCGCATTGAGCGACACCGCGATCTGCGAGCCGCCGTCGGCAGCCGCAAAGGACAGGCCCGGCCGAAAGATGAGCAGGCTAAGAGCGGCCGCGAGCCACGGAAGGATTCCACATCCGCGTATTGGTTTCATTGTCATCTCCTCAACCTTCTCCACCTGCGTCATGGGACATCAATTGTTTTGGGCGACGGTGCGTATGAGGGCATCGTGCCGGTCATCGAGGCGTCGCCAGCGGTTACCGCGACTCCGTGCGGCGCGGGCATCGGCGCTGCGGCGGAAACCGCGGCGTTTCTGGTTTCGCTGGAATCGTTCTCGGAGACTTTTTCGGCGCCACTGGCCTGGTCATGATCTACCGACGCGGCCGACGCGGACTTATCCGGCGCCGCGGCTTCGTTATCATCGCTGGAGGCGGTTTTCTGATGCCGATGCGACTGCTCGCGGGAGGCCTCGTTGATAAAAGACATCGACTCGGAGCTCTTGCCGTTACGATAAATCTCGACCTGGAATGGATGCGCGCGCGGAGCGGGGGCGGAAGAAATGCGCCGCGGCCCCGGCTGCGGAGACATCACCGGAACCTCGGGCTCGAGACTGTAGGCGCGTAGCATTTGCGCAACGTCAGCGCCGCTGGTGAGCACAATCTTGTTATCGTTGTAATTACGCATCGCCAACCGCAGCGTGCCTTCGCGGTTCGCCAGCGCAAGCCGTTCGGCCTCTTGCGGCGACACCAGCAGGGTCACGACCTTGACCACCTCGGGCGCATCCTTCTTCATCTCGACTTCCTGCGCGACCGCAAGAACCTCGACGTTCTGAAGAACGATCTTCGCCAGCGCCTTGCTGTTGGCCTCCGAGCTGGCGAGCGCAACCAGCACGTCAACTCTGGTATGCGGCAGAACGAAACCGGCAATGTCGCTGACTTCGTCGACCGGCACCGACACCGCGCGCATCCCGAACGGGATCAAAAGCGGCATCACGCCCGCGGTCTTCTGGCCCAGGAACAACTTGTTGGCCACGATCGGCTCGTTGGAAACGAACTGGCTCTTGACGTAGCTGCCGATCGCCTGGTGCATATCCGTGTACGCACCTTCGGGAATCGAATCGCCGGACCATTTGGCCAGCTTGAGCTCGCTGGATTCGATCTTGGTGCCGAGCGGCAAATCATACGCGGCCACCACGATCTCGACATTCTTGGCAAGCGCCTGCTGGACCTCGGCCTCGCGCCGTTTGAGCGCCGAGTAGACCACCACCGCAGCCAGCATCGCCGCCAACCCCGCGAGCACGACGAATACTATCGGTCGTCTCATTTCACCCCTCCCCGCCGGCGGCGCAAACGGCCGCCGGTCGCCTGTCTGAATTCTCCGTCAATTAGTCACTCCGCCATCGCGGCGGCCGTGAGCATTGAGTCAGCACGCAAGTTGAGTGCCAATACTATTTAGTTTTTTCTGCCTATTCGTTCTGTACTCATTTTCCGAGTCCATCTTCCCTCTTCCGGATCCATCTTCCGGTTTCAGGCACCGCCCCGGCCGCTAGACGCAGGAGTACATCCCGACGCACGACCGCGTCGTCCACGATCAATCAGAACTGTCAGGGATGAATCGCCGTCTAAAGGAGAGGGCCCACCTTACTGACTAGCGTAGTCACGAGAGTGCCCGCGGTCGTGTATAAGGAGACCAGCACGGCCGCGATGGCGCCGAGAATCAATGCGTATTCGGTCATGGTCTGACCGCGGTTGGCTCGGCTCATGGCGGATCTCAAAGACGTTTTGCTCATCGCACCCCTCCCCGGGAGATTGGCTATCGGTCGAATCTGTTGAGGGGGGCTGAATAGAGCCCCTCTCAACAAGGCCGACTGAAGCGTTGTCGGGGTGTGAGGGTGGCCGGAAGCTTCCGGCCACCCGCGATTTCACCTTAGAGCTGAGTGTCAACGGCGGTGAGTAGACTCCCAATGTCGCCGCCCATCGTCTGGTAGCCGACGAACACGACCACCGCGACCGCTGAGAGGATCAACGCATACTCAGTCATCGTCTGACCGCGCGAAGCCTCACGAGCCTTTACGTACATCTTTGCGAAGAGATTGCTCATTACCATGTCCTCCTGAGTTTTAGTCTTTCCGGCCGTAATTGGCCATTGTCCCCGCTAGTTAAAGTGGCTCGGTGCCGATTACCAAGTAGTATTTCAACTTGGTAATCGGACCGGCGCCGAAAACCCCCACTCTTCCTTCCTCTCCCCCTTCGCGCAAGCTCGCGCCGCATGCGGGCGTAGCTTCCTGCCCCCGTGATACCGATTGTCCCCCGCCACCTGGAGCCCGCTCAGACCTACCGAGCTGGGCTTCAGCGTGTTTTAGCGACTTAATCGCGTCAAACGATGGAGCATCACTTGTGCCAGCATTGGATCATCGCGAACTGTAGGGTTTTCGTACGTCGACTACGGTAAACGCAGGCGGCTGTGCAACTTTTGGTTGCTGGAACGCTACATAATGTAGGAAAGACCCCGCCGAAGGAGGAAATAGCGCGCCAAGACGAATGATTCGGCTTTAAAACACTACGATGAGTAGCACCAATGCTACGGAATGTAGGGATTAGCCGACGGCCGCGCTGAATAAATGGCCCTATCGAAAAAGTCACGGTGGAGATGAGCGCTAATGACCCGGTGACTCGAAAGTTCGGAGCGCGCCGAAAAAAGATCGACCTAACCCCTACCCCGTCCCGCACGGGAAGGGGGCAGAGAACCAGACCGGTGTGAGCCTGGCGCGCAGATCGTTGCTGGCGGCAGG
>JBARDN010000075.1:0-4176 GCA_049795175.1 Binataceae bacterium (SeqCode)
ACGATTCGCTGGTCGAGTATCCTGAGGATCCGGCCGCGCGCGCGCCCGTGGTGCTCGAGCTCACGCCGCAGACTGCCGCACCGGAAGACGACCCGATCGAGCGCAAGCTCGCGATCACGCCGCCCGCTCCCGGCGTCTATCTGCTGAAGGATCGCGCGGGCAAAGTCCTTTACGTCGGCAAGGCCAAGTCGCTGCGCCCTCGGGTGCGTTCGTACTTTCGTCCTGCCCGCGAGGGTGAAGCGGGCGACGGGCGCTACCAGGTCCGCTTCCTGATGCGCAAAGTTCGCGCCTTCGACACGATCGTTACCGCGAGCGAGAAGGAAGCGCTGATCCTCGAGAACAATCTGATCAAGCAATACAAGCCGCGCTACAACATCCGGCTTAAAGACGATAAATCCTACCTGAGCGCCAAGGTCACCAAGCACGCATGGCCCCGAATCACGGTCACGCGGCGGATCGTAAAGGACGGCGGACGCTACTTCGGCCCGTTCGGATCGGCTGACGGATTGCGCGAGACGATCGACGTTATCCGCAAGGTGTTTCCGCTGCGCACCTGCTCCGATGGCGTGTTCCGCAACCGCACGCGGCCGTGCCTCGAATATCAGATCAAGCGATGCCTCGGGCCGTGCTGCCTGCCGGTCGATCGCGAGGAATACGAAAAGCATCTGCACGCCGCCGAGCTGCTGCTCGAGGGCAAGAACCTCGAGCTTTTGCGCGAGATGCGCGAGCAGATGAAGGCGCACGCCTCGCGTCTGGAATTCGAGGACGCCGCGCGCGTTCGCGACCGGGTCAAAGCAATCGAGAAGACGGTCGAGCGCCAGACCGTGCTGCACCATATGGGAATCGATCAGGACGTGTTCGGCCTCTACCGCGAGGGCGGCGCGATCGAGGCGATCGTGCTGATCGTGCGCGGCGGCAAGCTGACCAGCACGCAGGGCTGGAGTTTTCAGGATCTGGAATTCTCCGATCATGACGTTCTGTCCGATTTGCTGACGCAGTATTACCAGGGCGCGCGCGCGATTCCCGACGAGGTTATCGTCCCGGTCGAGCTCGAGGATGCGGCGGTGCGCGAGGAGCTGCTGACCGAGCGCCGCGGCAAGAAGTGCGAGTTCGTGGTGCCGCAGCGCGGCGACAAGGTGCGGTTGGCCGAGATGGCGCAGGAGAACGCGCGCCAGAGCTTCGCCGCGCGCCGCGACAAGGAGCAAACGCGCGAGAAAATGCTCGAGGATCTGCGCACGCGGCTGCATCTCAAGAACTCTCCCAAGCGCATCGAATGCTATGACATCTCGAATCTGCAGGGCTCGATGGTGGTCGGCTCGCAGGTCACCTTCGACGAGGGCGAGCCGCTTAAGGCGCAATACCGCCGCTACCGGATTCGCGGCTTCGAGGGTCAGGATGATTTCGCGAGCCTCGACGAGGTGCTCGGACGCCGCGTCAAGCGCGCCCTACAGGAGAATCAATTTCCCGACCTGTGGGTGATCGACGGCGGCAAGGGACAGCTCAACGTCGCGCTGCAAGTGCTGCGCGAGAATAATCTGCTCGAACAGATCGATTGCATCTCGCTCGCCAAACAGCACGTGCTCGATAGGCGCTACGACAAGGAAGTCTCGAAGTCAGAGGAGCGGGTGTTTCTGCCCGGGCGCAAGGATCCGATCGTGCTGCCGAAGAACTCGACCGCGCTGTTTCTGCTGGTCCGCGTGCGCGACGAGGCTCATCGCTTCGCGATCACCTACAACCGCGAGCTGCGCCGCCGCGCGCGGATGCGCTCGGTCCTCGACGATATCGAGGGGATAGGCCCGGTGCGGCGCCGTGCGATGCTACGGCATTTCGGCAGTCTGAAAAGAATTCGGGAAGCCTCGATCGAGGAGATTGCGCAGGTCAAAGGCATCAACCTGGATCTCGCGGGCGAGATCCGCCGTCATCTCGATGCGATGGCCTCGATCATCGACCGCGCGATGCAGGAAGAAGCCACCGAAGACGCGCGCGACGATGCAACGGCCGCTGCGGTCGTCCACGAGGTGATCGCGCCGGAACCGCCTCGCGGCGAGGACGAGCCCCGCGACGAATCGACTACGCGCGAGTGACCGCATTCAGTTCGCGTCCGCGCTCAGCTAGAGTAACCCCAACGAAAGGGGAGCAGCAGCGCACCGCGCAACTGAATCGCACTTGGATCCGATCGAAACCTATCTCGCGAAGCTGCGCGACATTCACTCGACCGGCGCGGGCACGCCTGAGACCGCCTACTATCCAGCGCTCGAAGGACTGTTCGAGGAGATCGGCCGAAAACTCAAGCCGCGCGTTACCTGCGTCATGGGACTCAAGCAGCAGGGAGCGGGGCTGCCGGACGGAGGGCTGTTCACCGCCGATCAGTTGCGCAACGCCGGCGGCGATCCGCCGATTTCCACGATTCCCGCTCGCGGCGCTATCGAGGTTAAGCCGGCCGCCGCAAGTCTCAAGACTATCGCGCGGTCGGAACAGGTGCGCAGGTATCTGAGCCGTTACCAGCAGGTGCTGGTCACCAACCTGCGCGAGTTTGTCCTGGTCGCGCGCGGCGAGAACGCCGAGCCTCTGGAACTCGAAGGCTACCAGATCAGTCCGGGTCACGACTCGGACGGCTTCTGGAGCAACGTCGCCGCCCATCCGCGCGCGGCTGCCGAACTCGATAATGAGGGTCTCGCCGATTTCATCCGCCGCGTGATGCTGCATGCGGCATCACTCGCCGCGCCCAAGGATGTCGCGTGGTTTCTCGCGTCCTACGCGCGCGAAGCGTTGCGCCGAATTGGCAATCGCGATCTTCCCGCGCTGACCGCGATGCGCGAGGCGCTCGAGCAGGCGCTCGGAATCAAGTTCGAGGGCGAAAAGGGCGAGCACTTCTTCCGCTCGACTTTGGTGCAGACGCTTTTTTACGGGGTCTTCGCCGCGTGGGTGCTATGGCGCCGCGAGCGGCATGGCAGACACGAACCCTTCAATTGGCGGCTGTCGGAATATTCGCTGCGCGTGCCGATCGTCGCCGCGTTGTTCCATCAGGTCTCGTCGGTGAGCCAGCTCGAACAGCTTCGGATTGTCGAGCCGCTGGATTGGGCCGGCGCTGTCCTCAACCGTGTCGAGCCCGGACCGTTCTTCGAGGCGTTCGAGCAGCATCACGCGGTCCAGTATTTTTATGAACCGTTCCTACAGGCCTACGATCCCGAACTCCGCAAGCAGCTTGGCGTCTGGTACACACCGCCCGAGATCGTGACCTACATGGTCGAACGCGTCGATTCGGTGCTGCGCTCGGAGCTTGGACTCGCCGACGGGTTGGCGGACGAGAGCGTGATCGTGCTCGACCCGTGCTGTGGAACCGGCAGTTATATCGTCGAGGTGCTGCGCCGGATTCACGACACGATGAAGCAGAAGGGCGCCGACGCGCTGACGGCGAATCGCGTCAAGGCGGCGGCGACCAACCGCGTGTTCGGTTTCGAGATAATGCCCGCGCCATTCGTGATCGCGCATCTGCAAATTGGCCTTGCGCTGCAGAACGCGGGTGCTCCGCTGTCCGAGGTGGACAGAGAACGCGCGGGAGTTTACCTGACCAACGCCCTCACCGGATGGGAGCCGCCCCAGGGACCCAAGCAACATATCCTCGCGATGCCGGAGCTCGAAGTCGAACGCGACGCGGCCGACAAGGTCAAGCACGCCCCGAAAATATTAGTCATCCTTGGCAATCCGCCTTACAACGCATTCGATGGGGTTAGTCCTGAGGACGAGAAAGGGCTGGTCGAGCCGTACAAAGAGGGGCTTATTGCAAAGTGGGGAATCAAGAAATTCAACCTTGACGATTTGTATGTGCGGTTCTTCCGTATGGCCGAGCGGAGAATCGCGGAGATGACCGGGCGCGGTATCGTCGCGTTCATTTCCAATTTCTCGTATCTTTCGGACCCGTCGTTCGTCGTCATGCGGCAACGCTTCCTTTCAGAATTCGATCGGATCTGGATCGACTGTCTGAACGGAGACAGCCGCGAAACGGGCAAGCTCACTCCGGAAGGAAAACCGGATCCTAGCGTCTTTTCGACCGACCAGAATCGCGAAGGAATCCGAGTCGGCACCGCGGTCGGAACGCTGGTCCGGAGCGGCAAACGGCAGGAACCTGCGGTTACCGGGTTTCGTCAATTTTGGGGTGTATCGAAACGTGAGGAC
>JBARDN010000076.1:0-22974 GCA_049795175.1 Binataceae bacterium (SeqCode)
TCAGCCGGATCCTGTTCGATGAACCGCTGAGTAGTCGGGCTGTAGTATCGCGCTCGATTGAAATACAGCCCTGCGCCGTCGTTCTCGCGGCCGGTGAACTGGAAGGGATTCGTGCTCGATCCCGATACGGTGGTGTTCCCGAACGGATCGTAGGTGTAGCTGGTCGCGAGGCCGCCCGCAGGGTTTGCCAGCGCCAGTGTGGTGCCGAGCGCATCCGTCAGGTAGCTGCTCGCACCCGAGGCATCGGTGCGCTGGAAGTATTCGTCGATTCCAAGCCCCGTCAGCATGTTGGCGCTCGGCGATCCTGACTGCAGTTCCTGCACCGGGTTGAGGCCATCGTAGAGGAAGCTCGTCGTCGTAGCGCCGATGGTCTTGCTCATCCGCCGCCCGAACGGGTCATAGGCGAAACTGGCCGTATTCGCGCCCGTGATCGCGCTCAGATGATTCCGCGCGTCCCAGGCGTAGGTGTTCGTGCCGTCGTTGAGGAGATTGCCGTTCGCATCGTAGCTCATCGCGGTGCCGTTGAACGCCGTCATCTCGTTGTCCGCGTTGAAGGTATTTCCGGCCACCGGCTGCGGCAGGTTGGTCTGTGCGAAGCTCCCGGTCTTCTCGATCACATGCCCGTCCGCATCGTAATCGTACTCGAGGTCTCCAATCTGGTTGCCAGCCAACGTCCAAGTCATCGCGCTTACGCGCGAGTTGTTGTCGTAACTATACTCCACTACTATCCCATTGGGCAGCGTCAGCGTCGTCCTTCGGCTCGCGCTGTCATAATTGAACGAAACCGTCGCGCTTCCCTGAGTAATTCCCGTCAACCGGTTGGCATTGTCCCATGCGTAGGAGGCCGCCGCGGGCTGCCCCACCGCCGTCATCGAGGTCCGCCGCCCCGCATTATCGTAACCGTAGCTGACTTCGCCATTGGCCGTTTGCTCGTCGGTCAAGTGGTCGAGTCCGTCGTATGCCCGCGCGATCGTTCCTGCGATGGAATCGACCACCTGCGTCAGGCGGTCCCCCCCGTCCCAGATGTAGCTGATCGTGCTCTGATAGCCGCTGCCGCTGTAGCCAAACCCCGCAAACGTCCGCCGGTTCAACCCGTCGTAGCTGTATTTGGTCACGTTCCCGCTGCGATCGCTGTGGTTGGTCAGGTTGCTCATTCCGTCATAGGTATATGTTTCGATGGCGCCAAGAGCGTCAGTCCTTGATGCGCGCCGGTCCATAGGGTCGTAGGCTTTTTCCTGCGCTTTACTTCTCGCCGAAATGCCTTCCAGCCTGCCGCGAGTTCCTCCGCACTGTTGACGGTCGTCGCGCTGAGGTCGGCTGGAAACCGCCCTGCCAGAAAGTAGAGCACATCCGAATCAACCTTGAGAACCTTTGCAAGTTGCTCAAGGACTTCGTCGGAAGGCTTGCGCCGGTCGTGTTCGAGGTCAACCAGAAACGGAATCGAGATCGGTTTGCCATCGGAGTTGCGCACCTCCGCCACCACCTCGCGCCCCGCCAGCCCCAGCTCCTTGCGCCTCTCAACGATAAACTGCCCTAGTGTTTGCATCATAAGCTATGTAGCATATGAGCATAGCGCACGTAAGTGGCCCGAGCTTTGGTGCGGATGGCTGGTCGGCGCAAATGAAATCAATACCTGCGGAGTCCATTTCAGCCAGGGCGGCCAATATCCGTCCACACCTGATTCGCTACGCGCGTTCGCAGGTGCCGGATCTCAAGAACCTGGGCTGTTGCGCCGGGGGGAAATTCGCGGTTTCATAGAGGAAAATGGTGCTGTCGTCCCGCGTTGCGAATCCGCCGGGCTTGCCCTGACCGCACTAACTTATAGCCCCGGCTGTCATACAGGATGCGTATTCGTGAGCGGATTTTGTCACGCCGCCTTGCGCGCAAATAAATCGGGATCGAAATAAACAGCGCGATCTCAATCGTCAGTGCCACTGCGGTCAGAAAAAGATCGTGAGCGGAAGGCCCGCGTGCCGACGCGCTGCCCGACGAGCCGGCCAGAATGCCCGTGGTGGCAAGGGCGGATCGACTGACGACTATCGCCGGTCCTTGCATCCATGGCGACGTGTGCTGGACCCAATTAAGAATCGCCGCGGCAAGCTGGTATCCGCGCATGGTCCTGCGTTCCTCCGAGCGATGGCATCGGAGCCATCCAGATTACTAGAGCAGCAAGGGACATGCCGCGAACTTCCTGTGGCAGAACCAAGCCAATCATTGAAACAAATCGTCGTGGTCCTTCATGTTGAAAGGTACGAGTTGCAAGTTGCAGGGTTCGGGAATTAACCGGATAGATTCCGGCGACGATCGACCAAGCGCAGCTTAATCAATCTGAAAGCGCTTTCGCTTGCGCCAAAGGGTGGCGATTCCGATGCCGAGCGTTGCGGCGGCATCCTCGAGGGTCGGAGCAATCGCGAGCACGTGCCTGATATGCTGTTCTTCCACTTGTTCTAGGCTAGCGTTTTCCGGGAGTGCTCCGGCGCCTGTGCCGCGGCCATGAAAAATGGTGTCCGGCAGATCCTCCTTGCGTATCACCGTACCGCGGCTCAGAGCCACTGCGCGCTCAACCGCGTTGCGCAGCTCGCGGACATTACCCGGCCACGCATAGGAGATGAGCGATTTCTGCGCCTCTTCCGAGAAGCGTAATCCGGGGCGCTGATTGCGTGCCGCGGCTTCCGTCAGCAGTTTGTCCGCCAGCACCAAAATGTCTTCCGGACGCTCCCGCAATGCCGGAACGCGCAAGGCGATCACGTTCAATCGGTAGTAGAGATCGTTCCGAAAACGGCCCGAGCTGGTCTCCTGTTCAAGGTTGCGGTTGGTCGCCGCGATGATGCGTGCGTCAACCTCAATCGTCTTCTCGCCGCCAACCCGCTCGAATCGCTGTTCCTGTAAGAAACGTAAGAACTTTATCTGTAGGGAGGGCGCCAATTCGGCGATTTCATCGAGAAAAACCGTACCGCCGTTCGCCGCTTCGAGGCGCCCGGGTTTGTCCTTGATCGCTCCGGTGAACGAGCCTTTTACGTGGCCAAAGAGTTCACTCTCCAGGAGATGCTCTGAAAGCGTTGTACAGTTGACCATTACGAAGGGATGCTGGCGGCGCGAACTCCATTCGTGCATCTGCCGCGCGAGAACATTCTTTCCGGTTCCGCTCTCGCCGGTGAACAAGATGGTCGCATCGCTTGAAGCCGCCGCATGGGCCGTTGCGATTAGCGAACGAAAGACCGGACTGCTCGAGGTGAGAAGCGGAAGACCCTCGATCGAGTTTCGAAGTGCCCGGTTCTGCGAGCGTAACTCTCTTACCTCGAGGGCGCGTTCGACAGTGTGTTGGATCTGATCGAGCGAAAAAGGCTTGGTTAGATAATCGTAAGCTCCAGCCTTCATGGCGGCAACGGCGTTGTCGATTGTTCCATAAGCCGTCATCAGGATTACGATGGTGTCAGGGTATTTCTCCTTGATTGCTTTGAGGAGTTCGAGGCCGTTCATTTCGGTCATCCGCCAATCGCTCAAGACGAGGTCGAAGGCGCCTCTCCGGTCCATGACGGCGAGAGCTTCACGGCCACTGTCCGCCGTACAGGTATCCAGATCGCAGGATTGCAAGAACTCCCCCACGACATGTCGAATATTTTTTTCGTCGTCTACGACGAGAAGTTTCGCCATCTATCTGCGCCACGACTGCGGAAGATCGACCGTAAACGTGCTCCCTTCCCCGGAGACCTCGAGGAATATTCGACCACCGTGCGCTTCGACAATCTCCTTGGTGATCTCCAGCCCGAGGCCAGCGGATCCCCTCTCGAAGCCATCCGCGGGCCACGGTGTGTGGCGTTCAAAAATTACATCGCGGATTTCCAAAGGTATGCCGGGGCCGGTGTCCGAGACCGACAGCCGCAACAATCGCCCCACCCGCGCGGCCGACACCTCAATGGTCCCGCCGTCAGGAGTGTAGCGCAGTGCGTTAGCGATAAGATTAGACAAAACCCAGGACAACTTGAAGGGATCGCCATATGAATCGAGCTCAGCGCCCACATGTACTCGAAGGATTACCCTTCTTTGCGCAGCCTGCAAGGCGAATTTCTTGACGACAGAAGTCACGAGCTTCGCGAAGTCGAAGTTTACAGTCAGGACTGCAATGGAAGCGCTTTCGTCACGCGCGATATTGAGCAAGCTATCGGACAAATCACGGATTCGGGCCAAATCTTCACCAATTGTTTCGATGGTTTCGCGCTGTTTGGGGTCAGTGACAGTTCGCTGGAGAAGCTCAACCGCCAGCGAGAGCGAAGTCAGAGGAGTTTTGAGCTCATGCGAGAGGGAGGCTACCAGATTTGAGCGAGCGCGATCCTTGTCGCGAAGATAAGTGAGGTCGTGAAAAGCAACTATGTTTCCGAACAGGGTCCCGTCCGGCAGGCGCAACTCCCCGAGTTTCAGCAGATAGTTATGTTCGCGGCCCCGCACATGAAGACTCACCTCGATCTGTTTTTCACCGGCCGGATAGTCGCTGATCCGCTGGAGCGCGGCGCGAACGCGGAGGTAATGATGGCTATCAACATCAAGCGCTTCGAAGGGGTGATCAACGACTTCCTCGCGCTCGATGCCCAAGATGAGTGCGGCCAGTTCGTTTATGTGGACGACAACGCCATTCCGGTCGAGCAGGATTGCTCCTACTTCAAGGCTTTCGATGATCGCTGCAGTCCTGCGGTTCTCGTCAACGGAGACCGATGCATCCATCTGTGAACACCTCGCTCGAGGGAAGCCCGAGGCTCCTGAAGCACGCTGCAAGTGAGCTTCAGCTCCCGGTACTTATTCACTTGGGTTCGCCATAGCGCTCTTTCAGGGCTAGGTTCACCTGGAGCACGTTAACGAACTTCTCACCCGCCAACCCATAGAAAGGCGCCGCCGAATTGCTCTGCAGAATCTGCTCGATCTCGTGATGGACCTGCTTTGGATCACGCTTGGTGTCTGCAGCCCACTTCTGCGCAACCCGGTCGATCTGATACTGGGCGTTTTCCATGCTGATATCAGGGTCAAGACCGGAGCCTGATGCGGTCACCATGTCCCCGGGGACATTCTCGAGCTGAGCGTCGGCATGCTCCTGCCGCCACATATCGAAGAAGATCGACTGGATGTCCGAGCCATCAGCCACCGGCTCGATCGCAGTTGTAGTCTTGCCGTCTGCGCCTTGGTGCGACACGGGGGACGGAAACTTGCCCGGATTTTCCTTCGAGAAAGTCTCGAAAAATACCACCGCGAGATCTGGAGCTTTTGGATCCGGCGTTCCAGGATTGTCTTTCTTGAACTGAGCGACCACGCCGGGATGCTTTTTGGCCCAATCGTCGACGTATGCGCCGTGCGTCGGATCTGCGTTCACCCAACCTGTCGCGAGCTCGTTGTGAGCGTCCGCCCACTGCGCGACCAGATGCGGCTGTCCGCCGAATTTGTCCTGCTGGAACCAAGCCTCGATGTCAGGCGCGACGAGTTGGCCTTTTTTTGGTCCGTCGCTGTACTTGACGATTGGACCGAGCGAGCGCGCTACGCGATCCCGTAGTGCATAGTTGGAGGCCGAGAGATTCGAGGGCGCCGAGGCCGAGGCGTCATACGATGCCGCCGAAGGGCGCGGCTGGAAATACTCGTCCTTGGTAAACGGTTGAGCGATTAGTACTGAACCGATCGCATTGCCGTGGGCGTCCCGCAGGATGCTGCCATTGGCCTGGAATGGGAAGAATACCTGGCCAATCACCCATAGGAATAGCGGGTATGCGATACAGATCGTCGGAATCACGAACAGAAAGAGCAGAAAACTCTTCGAAAAATAACGTCCCATAAAGATGCTCCTCTGGATTCTGTCTTCGTCAGGCAACGAGGTGCCCGGCCACCATCATCATGTCGATCAGCTTTATTCCCACAAACGGCAGAAGCACGCCGCCAAGCCCCCAGATCAACAGGTTCCTCCTGAGCAACGCATCGGCGCCCAGCGGGCGATACTGAACACCGCGCAAAGCGATCGGGATGAGTAATGGAATGATTACCGCGTTGAAGATCACGGCCGACAGTATGGCGGAGATTGGCGAATGCAGATGCATCACGTCCATCGCCTTCAGCCAGGGCAGCGTCCCTGCGAACAGCGCCGGTACGATCGCGAAATATTTGGCTACGTCGTTCGCAATCGAAAACGTGGTCAGTGAGCCACGCGTCATGAGCAACTGTTTTCCAATCTCGACGACCTCGAGCAACTTGGTGGGATTGCTGTCCAGATCCACCATGTTGCCGGCCTCCTTGGCGGCTTGCGTGCCCGAGTTCATTGCGAGCCCCACATCTGCTTGCGCTAGCGCGGGCGCGTCGTTGGTGCCGTCACCGACCATCGCAACCAGCTTGCCCGCCGCCTGTTCGTTCCTGATGTAGGCAAGCTTCGACTCTGGTGTGCACTGGGCAACGAAATCGTCAACCCCGGCTTGTTTCGCGATCGTCGCGGCGGTAAGCGGGTTGTCCCCGGTGATCATCACGCTCCGCACGCCCATCTTGCGCAGGCGCTCTAAGCGCTCACTGATCCCGGCTTTGAGGACATCCGAGAGCACAACGACGCCCGCGATGCTTGCACCATCGGCAACAACCAGCGGTGTCGCGCCCTGTGATGCGATCGAGTCCACAGTCGGCTGCAGATCTGCGGGAACCGCCACCGACTGGCGCTCGACAAAGCGCTGCACCGCGTCAGGCGCGCCTTTGCGAATCAGCCGGCCACCCGGGAGGTCAACTCCACTCATCCGTGTTTGCGCCGAAAACGGGACGAACTCCGTTCCCTTTGGAACCGTAATATCGCCCGCTCCGCCGCCACGCTCGAAGTAGAGTTTGACTATGGTTTTGCCTTCGGGGGTCTCGTCTGCGATCGAAGCCATAGCGGCCAGGCGGCCGAGCTCGAGGGCACTGTACCTTCCGACAGGAACAAATTCAGTCGCGCGCCGATTGCCCATCGTAATGGTGCCAGTTTTGTCCAGCAGTACAGTGTCGATATCGCCTGCCGTCTCCACCGCCTTGCCGCTCTTAGCAAGGATATTGGCCTGCAGGGCTCGATCCATGCCTGCGATGCCGATGGCTGCGAGCAAGGCGCCAATCGTGGTTGGAATTAGACACACCAGAAGTGCGACGAGGGTTGGAACGTCTGTTCCAAGACTCTTGAGCGGCTCGGTGATGCCGAGATAGCCCATCATGTATATTTCCGCGTTCAGCGCCATCGGCCACAGCGGAACGACGACGATCAAAAAGATAAGCGTGAACGCCGTGAGAACCAGGCTGAGCGCAATTTCATTTGGCGTGCGTTGACGAACCGCGCCCTCGACCAGCGCGATCATTCGATCGAGAAATGATTCCCCGGCCGCTGCGGTGATTCTCACAACTATACTGTCCGAGATCACTCGAGTGCCCCCTGTCACTCCTGACCGATCACCCCCCGACTCGCGGATCACTGGAGCGGATTCGCCGGTGATTGCCGACTCGTCCACCGAAGCGATCCCCTCGATGATTTCGCCGTCACCCGGAATTACCTGGCCAGCCTTCACGACCACCCGGTCGCCCGGATGAAGGTCGGAAGCCAGAATCTCTTCGATGATGTCCGCGCCCTTGAGACGGTACGCCGGCGTATCGGTGCGGGCCCGCCGCAGCGATTCAGTTTGCGCGCGGCCGCGAGCCTCCGCCAGCGCGGTCGCAAAGTTCGCGAATAGTACAGTCAGCCACAACCAGAAATCGAGGGCGATGAAATAGTTGACTGATACCTGGCTGGATGAGGCCCCTAGCGCAGCCTGAATGATAAACAGGGCTGTGAGCACGGCGCCGATTTCGACGACGAACATCACCGGGTTGCGCCATTGAACCTCGGGACGAAGCATCAAGAATGCTTCCTTGATCGCCGGGCGCACGAGCTCGGGCGCGAACAGCGCCTGCGCACGCGAGCGCCGCGGTGGCGCAGGTAGCGGCGGATTGATGTTCAGTTCCGGTATCGGCGCGTCTTTAAGTGCTTCCATTTTCGATTGCTCCGTCGAAAAAGTCCTGTGGCTCTTCGTTACTTAATTACTCATCCACCAAACGGTATCGGACCCAAGTGGTCCGCTAACGGACCAAGCGCTGCGACCGGCAGAAACAGCAGCGCTCCGATAATCACGATGGTGCCGAGTAACAGGAAATAAAATGTCAACGTGTCGTCGCGCATGGTCCCGAGCCCATACGGCGCCTCCTTCTTGATCCCGAGGAAAGCCGCCATCGCAATCGGCGCGACGATGGGCAGATATCGGCTGAACAGCATGACCAATCCTGCCGCTATGTCCAAAGCCTGGCTGGTCGGAGCTGGATTGGGGTTGGCGTTAAATCCCCAGGTGTCGCCAAGTCCCTCGAAACCCGAACCGTTGTTCGCCGATGCCGAGCTGAATTGATACATAACCTCCGAGAAGCCATGCGCGGCCGGATTTAATTCCGCTTTGATTCCCCAGTTGGTAGCGGCGAACACTCCGGTCGGCCCGAGGATCATCAGTGGATGAACCAAGAGCGCGATAACCGCCAGCTTGACCTCGCGTGCGCCGACTTTCCGGCCCAGGTATTCGGGCGATCTCCCCACCATTTGGCCCGCAATAAATACGCCGATGATCAGGAAGAGCAGGAGATTAATCATTCCGACGCCCTTGCCGCCGAATACGCAGTTCAGCCACATGCCGACCATCGGCGAGAGCCCCGTCAGCGGGTTCAAGCTATCGTGCGCGCAGTCGACGGCGCCGCAGGTAACCGCAGTGGTTAACGCCGCAAAGGTTGGTCCCGCGACAGTACCGAAACGCAGTTCCTTGCCCTCCAGGTTCCCGCTGTGCTGATCAACCGGCAGTCCGGCAACGGTTGGAATCTTGATCTCCCGGAATCCGCCAGCCGCGGTAGCGCTGGGAATCTTATAAGTCACGCTGGTCGGATGAGCTGTCAGGCCTGGGTTTGGCTTCAGCTCGAAGTAAATCGCCCACACGATCATTCCCACCATCAGGGTCAACATCACCGCGTAGATAACGATAGCGTGCAGCATTTTTCTGAGCATTCGGCCGAACATCAGCACCAGCGTGAATGGAAATATCATCATCGCTAGGCAGGTGAGGAAGTTCGTCCATGCGCTGGGATTTTCATATGGCTGAGCCGAATTGGCGCCGAAAAACCCGCCACCATTGGTGCCGAGCTGTTTGATCGGTATCATCGCGGCGACCGGTCCCATTACGATGGTCTGCTGCTTCGCCGCTCCCTTGTCGTCGGTACCCATCGCTCCAGGTTCGACCGTGGTCGCCTGCACAGTGCTCTGAAACGTCATCGGCATCCCTTGCTGAATGAAGAGCACGCCCACCAGAATCGCGGCGGGAACGAACATGTAGATCAAGACGCGCCACATATCGACGAAGAAGTTCCCGACTTTCGATTCACCGCGAAAAGCCCTGATTATCGCCGCAAGTGCACAAAACCCGACTGCCGCCGAAATATACTGATTAGAGATTGTGAAAAAAATCTGGGTAAAGTTTGAGAAATTAACATCACCTGCATAATCCTGCAGGTTGGTATTCGTCATGAATGACGTGACGGTATTGAAGATCGTTGTTGGCGCCAACATGCCCAAACCGCGAGGGTTGAGCGGCGTGAATGGCTGTAGCGCAAGCACCAGGTAACCCCAGACGAACAGCACGAGATTAAAGATCAGCAGCGCCGCAGTGTACTGTTTCCAGCCCTGCGGTCCGCTGTCGAGCTTTTTCTCAAACCAGGCGAACAGCCGCGGCGGATGGTAATGGCCTTCCATTATCCACGCTGCGTATTTGCTCAATGGAATGGAAACTGCGATGGCCACCACGATTAACGCGGCCGGAAGAAGCCAATATTGAGTCATCGTCATTACCTCAAAAGCCGGACGCCTAGAACCATTCGGGGCGAACCAACGCGACAGTCAGATACACAAACAGAAACACACAGACTATTGCGGTAAGATAGATCATAGTGCGATTCCTCAGATTTTCTCGCAGGCGATCAGGAAGGCATAACAGAGCACCATCGTTCCTACGCCCAGAAAAAATGTGATCGGGATCCAGGTCATTAAGTCCATCGTGCTATTTCTCCAGAGCCGCTATCTGTTTTCTTACGGATTCAGTTTTGAAGAGACCCTCAGAAATCCTAATTGAGCAACAGCGATGCCACTGAGCCGCAACCACGGATTGTCGGTAGAATCGCCTCTGGACTCTTGCCCTCGATGAGTTTTGCACTCGTGAACATTTCATTTTGAAAGGTGTATGCAACATGTCTCGGCGGCCTACCCGCCAAAGGGAATTGGCCCCAGATGCTCCGCAATCGGTCCAAGAGCCGCTACGGGAAGAAACAGCAGCGCGCCGATAATCACAATCGTTCCGATCAGCAGTAGGGCGAATGTAACAGTATCGTCGCGCATCGTACCCAGTCCGAACGGGGCAGCCTTCTTCGCACCCATGCCTGCAGCTAGAGCGATGGGAGCGATTATCGGGATAAATCGACTGATAGTTATTACGATGACGGTTGCGAGGTCCCACGCCCTGCTGGTTGGCGCAGGACTCGGGTTGTCGTTGAGACCCCACGTGTCCCCCAACCCCTCGAAACCGGATCCGTTATTGGCCGATGCCGAGGAAAACTCGTACATGACTTCCGAGAAGCCGTGAGCGCCCGGGTTGAACTCGGCCTTTTGGCCCCAACTAGTCGCAGCGAAAAGTCCGGTGGGCCCGAGAATCATGATCGGATGAATCAGGAGACCGATCATCGCCAGCTTCATTTCGCGTCCGCCGATCTTCTTGCCCAGATATTCGGGTGTTCGACCGACCATCTGGCCGGCTACGAATACTCCGATAATCAGGAACACGAGCAGGTTGATCATGCCCACGCCCTTGCCGCCGTATATGCAGTTCACCCACATTCCAGCCATCGGGGACAACGCGGCAATAGGATTCAGACTATCGTGAGCGCAGTTTACCGCTCCGCATGTCACGTCGACCGTCATCGCCGCGAAAGTTGCGCCGGCGGAAGTTCCAAACCGAAGCTCCTTGCTTTCCAGATTTCCCAGATGTTGATCGACCGGCAGTCCCGCGACAGCAGGCAGAACGACCGCTTTCTTTCCGTCTGCCGTGTCCAGCTCGAATTTCCGCTCGACCGGGTGTGCGATGAGTCCCGGGTTCGGCTTATAGGTATCGAAGTACACGGACCAGATGACGGTGCCGATCATCAACACCATCATCACCGAGAAAATCACCCACGCATGGCGCTGCTTGTGCAGCATGCGGCCGTACATCAGCACCAATGCAAACGGGAACAGCATCATACCGAGGCTCGACAGGAAATTTGTGAACGCCGTGGGGTTTTCGAAAGGATGCGCCGAGTTGGCGCCGTAGAACCCTCCGCCGTTGGTGCCGAGCTGTTTCATCGGCACGAATGCGGCGAGAGGACCTAGCACGACCGTCTGCTGCTTCGCCTGCCCGTTATCAGCGGTGCCCATCGAGGCCGGCTCAACGGTGGACGTCATCTGAGCCGCCCGGAAAGTCATAGGAGAGCCCTGTTGCAGGAAGGCGATGGACAGAACGAAACCGATCGGCAGGAACATGTAAATCATGACCCGCCACATATCCAGGAAAAAGCTGCCAACCTTGCGAGGACCATCACGAAGCGCACGAATGATCGCGGTGAGCGCGCAAAACCCTATTGATGCGGAGAAGAAGAAGTTCGCGATCATCGCGAAGATCTGGCTGAAATTGGAAAACTGCGAATCTCCGGACCAGTGTTGCAGATCAGTGTTGGTACACAACGAGGTCGCCGCATGGACGATCGTGGTCGGCGCCAGCATTCCGCGATGGAGCTGGTTCAACGGCATCAGCGGTTGCACTGCCAAAACCACGTAGGTGTACACGAACAGCAGGAAGTTGAAGACCAGCAACGCGACCGTGTACTGCTTCCAGTCCTGCTGACCGAGATCGAGCCGAGTCTCGATCGATTGCAACCACCGCAGCGGATGATATTCGCCATTCATGATCCAGGCGAGATAACGGCTCAATGGAATTCCCAGCAGGGTCGTAGTTACAAGCATCGAGATCGGAAGCAGCCACATAGTCTTGATTCCTCTAAATCCGTTTTGGGTCGCCTACGCAGACGCGATGGCCACGGGGACCGACGCGTTGCGAACCCAAACCGGATTGCAAGACCGGTGCTTCGCGAAAAGTCGTTGTACTTACAGGAAATCTATGGGCTATGGAGACTGGTGTGCTGCGGCGTTTGCGAGCACGCGCTGATGGCTTCAGCAGAAGCTGATTAAGCGTATTTCACTATGAACGGCTTCCATTACTCAGTAACTCTCTGCGGAAGCTGGCGCGAGAATCAATAGGCTGGTCATCTAGATTTAATATACCTATCGAAATGACGCGCTCGAGCGCACACACCGTAACCATTTGCCCTGATACCTCGACGCTATGCGATGCGGCCAGGATAACGTGCGCCGTGGCCATCGCATCTTCGTCGGCGACAACAGTCTCGAGCTTCAGTCTCGGTTCATCAGGAGTATAGTCGATGCCGCGAAAACGCTTTGGCTGCGCTCCATTGCCCGGCGCGCCTCTAACCTCCGAAACCACGAAATCGCGGCAGCCGCGGCTGATGAGAATATCCCTGATCGTTTCAAAAATGTCCGGGCTCAGAATCGCTTCAACTTTCTTCATTTGATGATCACCGAGCCTTCTGCACAAAAGAGTATGAGTATTCTGCGAACTGACCAATTCAAATCGGCCCCAGTCGGGGGAAAGCAGCCGATGAAAAGAGACTAGGGCATCGCCTGTGCCGGACGGATTTCTCTGGAGTTGTCTGACTTTCCTGGCGATGAGGCACGCATAGTCGTTCAAGCTGAAACGTCACGGCATTTCATTCTGCGCTGCGCGCCCAGCTCAACCGAAAAAGGTTGCCAATCAGGAGAACCGCGTTAGCCAGCGCCGGTGGCACGATCCGGAGTAATTCCCCCAATTTGATTGGAGATCTTCCCCCGAAGGGTATGCCGGTCTTCGCCCGGCGAAAGCTGGCCGCCGTCCGGCCCAGTATTTGCGTTTAGGCCTGGTGTGGTGCGGTCCGTCAGGTCCCTCACCAACGAGAAGGCGCAAAGATGAAGCCGCGTCGTGAAGTTCGAGCGCTGTGGCCGGTTACGAAAGCGGGCGATATTCCGGTTTCTTGGGTCTATCTGCTGACCGAGTTTGCCCCCACCCCATTCCAATATCGGAGCGAACCGCGAAGGGAAAGATCCGAAAAGCCGGTCGCGCGGAAGACGCGCGATGGGTTTACACCGCGCGAGGCTCGCCACAGCTTTGCAATCGAGGCTCTGCCGAAATCCGGAATCTTAAAATCACGGCCGTATCTATATACATGTGTGCGCTGCAAGTGGAGCTTTCGGGTGAATGATCGTGCGGGCTCGATCATTACCCTCGATGATGCCGGCCGCCCGCTGCCGGAGCCGGAGAGCTCGCGGCGCTCGGCGACTTTCGCTGGCGGTCCGTGTTCTGCGTTTGGTCCTATCATCGGCGGGCGCATTACTGAGATGCAATCGCGCGGCTGGTTGGCTGGAATGCGCCATCGCCTGGCGCGCCGATTGGAAATGCTGTGGCGCCGATGGAACGGCGAGGAACCCGGGCGCCGATCGGCGGATCCGTCCGCAACCACGATTATCATGGCTGAGGATTTGCTCCGCTAGTGTCGGCCTGAAATTCAGGTCGCTATCTCCGACAAGATCCTTGTGAGTATTCATATGAATGGGCTTCACGTTGCTGAAGACAGTCAGGTCTTCGGAATTCTCTCCGAAGACCAGCCTCTTGCCGATTGCCAGGCGTGCGCCGCGTTCGGCCTAAGCCGCCCCGCAGTTGGGCGCAGTACCCACCCGGAATACCGACACGTCAACTTGTGCGTCGAGTGCGTAGCGCTCTACGACAGCGCGAAGCTTGAAGCAGTTGATGTTGTTCGATCCGCATACGTGCGGGAGTGATGCGCGCTATCGCCAGCCGCAAAACCGAGCTTCTCGCAATGTGGCCTCGGCCGTTATTACCCCCCCGCATGAATCTTGTAACCAAGCGACGCGTACCCCGACCAGGGCGGATTCAAATTCGCAATGAATCATGCATGTGCGAACTCTGGAGGGCTGCGAATTGGCGCCAAAGAGGAGTCAAGAGTGGATAAGAGGACCCAGAAGCGAACGCTAGCGGATCGCGTTGTATTTGGCAGTGTTGCAATGGCCGCATTGTTGATCGCATCGACGGGATGGGCGCAGACCAGCACCAGCGGCACGCCGCCCACCGGTGCGCCCGCTGCGGCCAGTTCCCCGGGGGCTCCAGCGGCTGCAGCCACGCCTACGCCGCCACTATCGTCACCGAGCGTGACGGGACCGTTGCAGATGGCGTCGCCCACCGTGATCGATCTGAGCACGGTGCCGTTTCTGGCGAATGTCCCCGGCATCGCCAATGTGGGCAAGGTCGATTTGAACGGAGTCGTCAGCGGAATCGGAATCGTTCAGAATCACGCGGCCAGCGACGACAAGACCGCGCGCGCCGACGTAAGCAATGCGTTCCTGATTCTCCAAAAACCGGACGGCGTCGTGCAATTCTATTTGCAGGTCGGCGCGTACGATAATACGGCGCTCGGAGCGCCTTATGTATCAACCGGAAAGGCAGTGAGCGATCTGTATGGCCCGCTGCCGATGGCCTATCTCAAAATCGCGCCCACCGACAACTTTTCGATCATGGGGGGTAATCTACCGACCCTGATCGGCGCTGAATACACCTTCACGTTTGAAAACGTGAACGTCGAGCGCGGCTTGCTCTGGAACCAGGAGAATGCGATCAACCGCGGGGTCCAGATCAACTACAACCAGGGGCCAATCACAGCGGCATTGGTTTGGAGCAACGGATTCTACTCCGATAGCTATACCTGGCTCACCGGCTCGCTAGCGTATGCGATCAACTCAGCCAATTCGCTGTCGTTCGTTGGCGGCGGCAATCTTGGTTACGACAAGCACTCCAGCTTTGTGGCGCCGGCGCTCCTGAACAATAGCCAGATCTATAATCTCATCTACACCTACAGTTCCTCGCCCTGGATCATCCAGCCTTACGCGCAGTGGACCTACGTGCCGAAGAACACGGCGATCGGCGCGTTTCAGTCAACCTCAACAATCGGCGGAGCAATTCTCGTAAGCTACGCAGTGACCGATAATTTCTTTCTCGCCGGACGGGCCGAGTATATCGGCAGCACCGGTAACACCACCGATCTGCTCTATGGTCCGGGCAGCGAGGCGTGGTCGCTGACCTTCACCCCGACCTATCAGTACAAGCAGTTCTTCGTCCGCCCGGAAGTCTCTTACGTGCAGGCGATGGGCTATACGCATGGCGACGTGTTCGGCAGCATGGGCAACAATCCGGTCCAGGTGCGCGGATTGCTCGAAATCGGACTACTTCTCTGAGGCAATTGGATATGGGAGGTGACTTCACAAGGACAAGGTTATGGACGCTGATTCTGGAATCTGATCTCCACGCTCGGGGGAGTGTCGAGTCAAAGCAGCTTGGGCGACGAACCGAGTGGTTCGCCGCCCGACTTTGGGATTCAAACGTAGGTCTTGAAATATTATTTCCGATCATGAAGCCTGATCTGCGACCGCGCCCTTGCCGCGCACGGAGGCATCCCGAAGGCGCTGCGCCAGCTCCAAGGCAATCCTCCTCCAGACACTGGGGAATCGATCGGCAATCGCAGTAAACTCGGGCTCGCCGATTCTGGCAATTACCGAGTCGCAGCCCGCCGTCACCGTGGCAGAACGGCGGGCTTCGCGATCGACAACTGCCGTTTCTCCGACATGCTGGCCCGGCCCTCGCCGGACAACAACCTTTCTACCGACCGAGACGAAAAACTCGCCAGCTAGGATGAAGACGAGATAATGGTCCGAAGCGCCTTGTGTAATGATCGTCGTGCGGAAAGGAATCTCCTCGACCCTGACGCACGTCGCAAGCTCATTTGCCAAGTCCTCATCACGAATCAAAGTCTGTGCCGTCAGGGCGTTGATCAGACGTCTCCTTCCTTGCGGACCACGAAATTCATTCAACGAGTGATTGTTTATAGCTCCAGTCATCGCCTGTTCTCGCATTGCGTATTACTCCTTGTTCTCTATAGCAATGGACAAATCTATGAGCGTATCGACCGCATCATCCATGCCAGGAGGTAAAAGACATAAAAGATAGAGGCTTTCCAAAACTTCAGCCAGGGTATCTTTGTCAGTCTGATTCGAAGGGTTTCAATATGAAAGTTTGCTTCTCCAAGGCTTGCTCAGTAAGTGGCTGTTGCGACTGGAAACTTAATGGTTGCGGGGAAGGATTCGGACCTTCGACCTCCGGGTTTTGAGAAAACGTTGCAACAGGGCGCTCCCTCCGCAAGATTTTTTGTTACGAGCCGAAACGGCATCGCAACGGCAAGCGCACTGTATACGTTTTTGTGACCCGAATTGTCCTCAAGCGGCCAATTCGGGTGGTGGCGGAGCCGCGAGGAACTTAAGGTTTTATTGGCTATTTTGGCTGATTGGCCAAACAGGCCGGTTTTTCAAACCTGTGATTCCCCGTGTGTAAGAAAGGCTGGATAGCCTATTCGGTCTCGGTCAAATGCAATTGGCTGGTCGAGGCTGGGCGTGCGGAACACGGAACCCGCCGTTGATTCAGTCGGGGTTCCCGACCGCGATCTGGATGTCAGTCTTTTCGCAGAAGCCGGAGTCGTCGTAAATCAGGCGGCCGTCCATCAATTACTTCGCGGAAGGGCTTAGAATCCGAGATCGCCTTCCCTCCACCATACGCCAAGCAGTCCTACGGCTCCTGCCCGGTTGCTTTGCCCTCTCAGTCGATTCAAGTTACCGAGCAGCGTGTGCGCGCGGCCGCCTCCTCGAATTGCTGGCGCTCTTCAGCTTGTCGCGGCTGATTCTCCTCGTAGATCGGTTCATCTCCCTCTTTTGCTCCGACGCCTCGCGCCCGCGTTTCGCCTTCCCGCCTCCGGTCCGCGTCATTGGCGGGACTGTCGATGGTCGTCCGATCAATAGCGAATCTCAGATGTGCGAAGCAGGCCTCGCGGCCATCGTAAAGTCTCTTTCAAAGTTCTTTCAAAGTCGGCTTTCCCGAACGATTGTCAGCTATCATAAATTCAGGAGAAGTCCTTCCAGCAATTGGCGTTTTTGGTGCCGGGGGCGGGGATCGAACCCGCATGGAGGTTTCCCTCCAGAGGATTTTAAGTCCTCTGTGTCTACCGATTTCACCACCCCGGCATCGACCCGCTCAAAGTAACTCAATTCCGCCCTTCACCAAAGTATCCGGGAGCAGGTGGGGGCGCCGGCCTTATTGGCGCCGAGCGCACACATCAGCCCCAGACTTCCCGGGCGACCTCTACGACGCGGCGGAGTTTAGCGCGTTGGTCTTCGACTGTTATGCGATTGCCGGGGGCGGTGCTGGCGAACCCACACTGCGGGCTTAGCGATAGTTGATCGAGGTCGGCGAATTTTGCGGCTTCATCGATTCGGCGCTTTAGCGTTTCCTTGCCCTCCAATTCCGGGAATTTGCTTGATACCAGGCCGAGCACTGCGGTCTTGTGCTTGGGAAGCATCCGGAGCGGTTGGAAACCGCCGGCGCGCTCGGTGTCATATTCCAGGAAGTAGGAATCTACATTGATTTGATTGAATACTATATCGGCTACCTGATCGTAGGCGCCCTCGGCACTCCAGTGGCTTTGATTATTGCCCCTGCACATATGCATCGCGATATGCAGTTCCGGTGGACGGCCAGCTAGCGCTCGATTGATCATCGCTGGGTAGGTTTCCAGCAGTAGCTGCTTGCCGTCGTCGCCGCGCTTGCGCATCTGGTCCCAGCTACGGCGGTCGTTTAGCGACATCAGGGTGGTCTCGTCGATCTGCACGTAACGGCATCCGGCGTCCGCGAGCGAGCGCAGCTCGTGCTGGAACGCGTTCACGATATCTTCCCAGAAGCCCTCGAGGTCCGGATATACTTCGCGGCTGATATTATCGCGGCCGGCGCGGAAGTGGATAATGGTCGGTGAGGGAATAGTAATCTTGGGCGTGCGCGAAGTTGCCGCGCGGATAAAGTTGAAGTCGTCAGTATGAATCGGACCGGTCCATCGCATCCGGCTCCGGATGCGCGGGATCAGCAACGGAAGTTTGTGGCCTTCGCGATCGATGAAAAAGGCTTCGTCGATTGAGGCGGGATCGTAGGCGACCGTGCCGCCGCCGAGGCCGCGGAAATAGAAATCCGAATAGAACACCTCGCGCCGGTACTCACCGTCGGTAATCGAATCGAGGCCAACGTCCTCTTCGAACGCGATCACTTCGCGAATTGCGGCATCCTCGGAAGCGTGAAGTTCGGTGGCGGAAATTTTTCCCGCGGCGCGCGCGGCTCTCGCGGCCAGCAGCGCCGGCGGCCGCAGCAGGCTTCCTACATGGTCGGCGCGAAAGGGAGGATTGTGTGGCGCTGCGGTAGGCATCGGAAGTTCTCCTTTTCAGCTCGCGCCGCAAGCGGGCAGACAGCGGCACATTATCACACGTCGAAAAACACCGTCTCGTTGCCACCCTGCAAGACAATATCAAAGTGTAGGATACGCAAGGATGGTTTGCCCGCGTCGCGAGCGACCAGCGTCGCGCGGCGTTTCGGCTCGACCAGATTCAGGATGGGATCGGCGTCGTTGGCAACGGATTCGTCGGGAAAATAGATGCGCGTCATCAAGTGATGCAGTAGTCCGCGCGCGAAAACGCAAACGTTGATATGCGGAGCCTGCAGAGCGCCGCCCGCACCTGCGACCGCGCCAGGCTTGATCGTATGAAACTGATACTCACCCGAGAAATTTGTGCCCGCGCGGCCGAAACCATGGAAATTCGGGTCGAGCAACTTCTCCTGGGTGTCTTCGCGATGATCATAACGACCCTCGGAGTTGGCTTGCCAGATCTCGATCATCGCGTCGGGAACCGGAGCGCCGTCGCCGTCGAGCACCCGGCCCGCGATTACTATCTTCTCGCCGCGCATGGCGCTATCCGCCAAACGCTCGGCGCCTGCGCGGACCAGCGCGGGACCGAAGAACGGTCCTACGGTTTGCGAAGGAGTCAGCCGGGTGCTCATTTCAGTCCTGCGCGGGAGTGGCGTCGCGCCCGCGGAGTACTATATCGAATTGGTATCCGAGTGCGTATTCGGCGACAGTGGTATCCAGGGCGAAGCGAGAGACGAGCCGCGCGCGTGCGTCGGAGTCCGCGACGCTATTGAATATCGGATCGAGAGCGAGCAGCGGATCGCCGGGAAAATACATCTGCGTAACCAGACGCGCGGCAAATCCCGCACCGAACAGGCTGAAATGAATATGCTGCGGACGCCACGCGTTAGGATGATTTCGCCAGGGATATGCGCCCGGCTTGATGCTGACGAATCGATACTCACCGTTATCGCCAGTGAGTATTTGCGCGGCCCCGAAAAAATGCGGATCGAGCGGAGCATCGTGTTGATCGATCGGATGGGCGTAGCGCCCCGCGGCGTTGGCCTGCCACAGCTCGATTAGAGCCTGCGGGATCGGACGCCCGTCGTCGTCGAGGACGCGGCCTGCGACGACAATCCTTTCGCCCAGCGCGGCGCCGCCCGCGAAGTGAGTCAGATCGGCGCTATGCGCGGGCGGCGAATCAAAGCGTGGGCCGGTGATCTCGGAAAGTGTGTGCGGAATCTTGATCGCGGGTTTTCTCGGCGCGCGTTTGGCCGTGCTCGCGTACCCGGGCGAGTCGTTTAGAGGATGCACGCCCGGCGCAGGACGGCGATATCCGCGATTTCCGGGGATCATCGGGCGCCTCGCTTCGCCCTGGAGCGTTTGGGGATGGCGCGCTTTTGCGGCTCTGCGTCGATCTCGGCGAATACCGCTTTGGCGACCCGGAATGCGGTGTTGGCTGCCGGGACTCCCGCATAGACCGCCACCTGCATCAGGACTTCCTTGACCTCGTCGCGGCTCGCGCCAGTGTTGCGTGTGGCGCGCAGATGAAGGCGCAACTCTTCCTCGCGGCCGAGCACCGCGAGGATTGCAAGCGTGAGCAGGCTGCGGGTTTTGCGCGCGAGTCCGGGACGAGTCCATACGGCGCCCCACGCATTCGAGGTCACGAAGCGCTGCCATTCGCGATCGAAATCGGTCGCGGCCGCAAACGAGCGCTCGACATGCGCCGTCCCAAGCACACGCCGGCGCATCGCGAGGCCAGCTTCGTACGCGCGATCTTTCATCGTATCTCCCGGGACTCTCCGAACTCGTGGACTATCGCGGCGCGAGCCATGATGTCAACGTGCGCGCACGCAGGCGGCCACGAAGACATCAAGATACGAAGAAGAATCGGGTCTTTCCATCAGGAAATACCCGTCCACTTTTCTTTGTGTCTCGTGTCTTTGTGGCCGCGTTCGTGATGCGGTTGGATAGATCGCTTTTGCAATATGCGCCGCAGAGATAATATGAGATCGGAAGTGGTGTGATTCATCCAGCATGAGAGCAATGCGAATGCGAGGCGCAATATTCTCGATCGCCTGCTGGATAGTATTCGCGATCGCGGGATGCTCGCTGTATCAGCAATACGAAGCATCGCGTCCTGCAGCGGTGGCCGAGATGGAATCGGCGCTGGCGGAGGCCGGTTTCGAGCGAATGGAGGCCGACTATCCCGACCAGCTACAGATGGTGGAAGGTCTGCCGACCTACTCGATGCATAGTTATCCTACACCAAACGGGAATGTCTATTGGTACTACGATCCGGCAAATTGCGGATGCGTATTCGAGGGCGACGCGCAGGCGTTTCAAAAATACCAGTGGCAACTCACGCAGGCGAACGACACCGCGGCGTACGTGGCGGACTCGGAAGACGACGATGTCGTTTCGCTGAACGCGCTTAACCAATCGATGTTTCCGCCGTCGATCTATTTGCTCGGATTAGGACCGGTGGCCGGCGGGATCGGGATACACCACGGCGGCGGCGGTGGCTTCGGCGGTCATCATGGCTTCGGCCACGGCTTCGGCCATCACGGCTTCGGCGGCCATCACGGCGGAGGAGGCGGCCGCGGGGGTGGCGGCGGACATGGCCGCTAGCGAACGATCACGCCAGACCCAGGCGCTCGAGCTGATCTTGAGGCGCGTCGAGCGAAAGCAGCGCGGCGCGTAATGCGTCAGCCGCATCTTTTTCTGTGCGCGAGCCGACGAGATTATTTTCTTCGGCGGGATCGTCGCGCACGCGGTAGAGGCAATTGCCGCTGAATTTTCCCATCGCCCAGAACGGCAGCAAATCGCCGGCGCGAAACGGCTGGCGGATAACCGGGATTCGCGATCCGGGCATCCGCTCGAGCACCGCGCGATCATCGGGTGGCGGCATCGTCAGCTCGGGAATCCGAGAAACCGGCATCGTGGACCATCGGTTCGACCACAGACTGAGCGGCGCGTTGTCGCCCGCGGGTGCGCGCGCGTATTTGCGTTCGGCGTCGATCAGGTGCACCTCGCGGCCCCATACGCCCGCAAGCGCCCAGTCACGAACCGAACTCTGCTCGCCGGTGAGCAGCGGGAGGATCGAGCGGCCGTGGGTGCGATGCTTCATCGCGACGCCGAAGATATCGGCGATCGTCGCCGAGAGATCGACGTTGGTGGTAAGCGAATCGACGGCACCACCGGGCGCACCCGGCCACGCGATGAATAACGGGGTGTGACCGAGAGGTTCGTAAATCGGAACGGCGGGCTTTCCCCAGATATCTTTTTCGCCGAGGTAGTGGCCGTGATCGGTGCATACGATGACGGCGGTGTTGTCGTAAAAGCCGCCACGCTCGATCGCCGCGAACAGCTTTCCGACCCACACGTCGATCATCGTTAGCTTCGCGCCGTAGGACGCGCGCACCTGGCGCCCCTGCGCGGGCGTGAGGACGCCCTTCTCGAGCGCGCCGCGCATGTAGGGCGGCCAGATGAGATGCGGCTCGCTCCACGAGGAATCGTACATCGAGGCGTAGGGCTCGGGCGTGTCGAACGGCTCGTGCGGATCGAACTCGTCGACAAAGAGCATAAAGCGCGCGTCGGCGGGCGCCTCGCGCTCGAGCCATTCGCACGCCGCGCGCATCGTGCGCGGACCGGGGAAATCCTCTTCGCCGCGAAAGTAGCCGCGCGAGTCGTCGTAGCGCATACGCCCCCGGCCGAACGACGGCGCGCCCATCCACGACGGGTCGGGACGCGTGCGCCACGGGTCACTCTCGTGCCCGCGCTGGTAATCCCACGCCGTGAAATCGGTGTGATAATTCTCGCCGCCAGTTTCGAACAGATGCGGATGATCCGAAACCAGCTTGGTGACCACGCCTGCGGCGCGCAGCCAGGCGGTGACAGGGCGTTCCCAAATTTCAATCGAGCCCCACGGCTTCCACAGGAAATCGAGCGCGCCGCACAGGATGTCGTGGCGCGCGGGCATGCACGGCAGCGAGCCCGAATAGTGCCGATCAAAGCGAATCGCGCGGCGCGCGAAGGCGTCAAGGTTGGGGGTGGCGAACTCACGTCCGCCGTATGCGCCCAGCATGTGACGGTTAAGGCTGTCGAGTAATATGACGATCGCGTTATTCGGGCGCGGCGCCGTTTTCGGAAGCATCACGAGTAATCTAGCAAAGCCGCCCGCCGCGCGCGCTATGGACTCAGACCGGCAGCCGTCGCCAGAATAATTGCGATCCGGTGGGGACCGGGAAGATGAAAAGCTCGCGAGGGGACAGATTCTACATATCGATATGCATGACCACCGGTGCGGCATTCACTGCGGCGATGGCTCTTGGGCTTGCGGGATGCGCCGTCGCGTCGGCGCCGATCGCGCATACGCCGCAAGTGGTCGCAACCCCGATGGAAGGGCAGTTGACGATCAGTGTTCAGGCGGCGCCTTCTGTCGGCGAGGTGCAACCGGTC